>JAITMX010000092.1 GCA_031290775.1 Eubacteriales Family XIII. Incertae Sedis bacterium | reverse complement strand
GTTCGCAACCTATCCCGATTTGCGCAAGCAAATCGATGGAAGGTTGCATTCGAGGAGTGCAGCGGCTTTGCCGCGTGGCACTCTACCGTGGTCGTCTACCGTGGCACTCTACGGCTGACGGCATTCCTGCAAGGGTCTGAATTGTTACCAATCGCGCAATCGCGCTGTTTCGCGGCGTCGCTTGGGGGTGCATCACATTGCCTTGGGGCGCTTCGCGGCGCTCTTTGCCTGTGCCGCTTGTGCGGCGGGGCAAAAAGTGGTAATAATAAAGCATTCGGGATGGATGCGGGAGAAAAACCGCGGGAGGGAAATGTGCTGAAAACGCGAGGCGGGTACAGAAGGGACGAGGGCTTCATTGCATGGATCTGCACAGGCTAAACGTATTTGTCACGGCGGCGCAGTATTTGAGTTTCACGGAGGCGGCGAAGCAGCTTCATATCGCGCAGCCGTCCGTGAGCCACGATATCGCGGAGCTTGAGAAAGAGCTCGGCGCCAAACTGTTTTTGCGCACCAAGGCGGGCATTGCGCTGACGCCCGCGGGCGCGGTCTTTATATCCGAAGCGTACAAGATGATCTCGATCGCGCAGGGCGCGCGGCAAAAGATCGAAAAATTGGCGGCGGCAGAGAGCGGCGAGCTGCGCATCGGCTTTGTGTCCGAGCAGATGGCCGAGCCGATCGCGCCGTTTTTGAAGCGGTTTCACGAGGGGCACCCGACGGTCTCGATGACCTTCAATTCCTATACGTCGATCGCCGTTTCGAGGCGGATACAAAGCAACGAGGTCGATCTGGGCCTCGGGCGGCGCGAATCGCTCGTGCGCCACGAAGACGTCGATTGGATGCATCTGTACGAAGACCCGTTTTATCTTGCCGTGCCGGAAGGGCACAGGCTCGCGGGCGCGGGCGCGGCCACGCTCGAGGCGGTCAAGGACGAAACCATTCTGATCATGTCCGCCGAGGCAAACCCCGGGTTTTACGAGCTTGTGCAGCGGCTTTGCCTGACGCATGGGCACACGCCGCTGCTCAACGCGACGTCAAACGACCGCATCGCGACGATTATGATGGCGCGCATCGGGATGGGAATCGCGCTATTGACGAAACAATTCCTTGGGGTATATAATTTCCCTGACATCAAATTAATACCGCTCGCGGAAAAAGACGCGTTTCACGACGTAGGTGTGGCATGGAACAAACGGGCTGCAAATCCATTGGTCGAGCCGTTTCTGAAAGAACTTCAGGACTGTCTGCTTGCATTCCCCATCACAATCTGAAATATTTCCTTATAAACATATATGCAAACCATATAATAAATTCTTATCGCACCATCAAAACCATCTATTTGCAATACGCCCCCGGCTCTTATATTCTGTCAGCGTAGACCGTTTTCAAACCGTATGTGAAAGGAGCAGCAATATGGGAAATGCATCAGAACCCAAGTACAAGACAATCAAAGAGACTTTCATGGTCCCCTCGCGGGACGGCGTGGGATTGGCCGTGGACGTGTACCGCCCGGACGCGGAGGGCCAATTCCCGGCGCTGCTCGCGCAGTCGCCGTACGGCAAGGACGCGCAGGCTTTTGAGTCCCCGCCGCAGCCCTTTGGCAAATCCATCTTTGAGGCGTCCGTCGAGTCGGGCGACCCGTATTTTTACGCGAAGCGCGGCTACGCGTACGCCATCGCGGACTTTCGCGGCCTCGGCGACAGCGAAGGCTACCACGACGGCATGATGAACGCGCACGAGCGCGGCGAAGACGGCTACGACATCTGCGAATGGCTCGCGGCGCAGCCTTGGTGCGACGGCGGCGTCGGCGGCGCGGGCATCTGCTATTTTGCGAACGCGCAGCTCCAGCTCGCGGCGGCGGCGCCCCCGCACCTGAAGTGCATCGCGCCGTGGGAAATCTACGGCGACGATCTGTACAAGCATGGGCAATACGAAGGCGGCGTCCTCAACATCTTCCTCTACGGCCTCTATACGGGCACCTATCCGGCGCGTTGCGGCTACGCCGTGACCGACCGCGTGCGTTCGGCCATGCAGCTCGACTACGCCGACAAGCCGGAAGCGTTTGAAAAGCTCGTGCAAGGCGCGATGGCGGATCCCGATCTGCGCCAGTATCCCTATCTCTTCCACCTGCTCAAATACCCGACGAAAAACCCCGTGCTCTTCGACTTCATGCTCAACCCGCTCGACGGGCCGTACTACCGCGAGCGTTCCGTCATCGAGCGCATCAAAAATATCAAGGTCCCCACCTACGTCGGCGGGCCTTTCTTCAGCTTTTTCTCCGAGCCGCAGATCAATGTCTGGAACCGGCTGCCCGACGTCCCCAAAAAGCTGCGCTTCTACACGGATATGGGCACACGCCCGTGGAAAGGCGACCATGACGAACTGCTGCGCTGGTACGATTACTGGCTGAAAGGCATCGACACGGGCATCATGGACGAGGAGCCGGTGCGCTACCATGTGACCGGCCTCGAAAAATGGCGGACCGCGAAAGAGTTTCCGATCGAAAACATGGAGTACACGCCGTTCTACCTCAACAGCCTCCAGTCGCTCGGCACAGGCCCCGACTTCTTCAATGACGAGCCGGACAGCTTTGTGCAGGCGCCGCTGTTTGTCACGGAAGACCGCGCCTACGTGCGCTACGTCTCGCCGCCGCTCTCGGAAAATTTGCAGTGCACGGGCGCGCCGCGCGTCAAGTTCTGGGCGTCCATCGACCAAAAGGACACGACATGGCGCGTGAACGTGCGCGTCTTTGGCTCAGGCGATATCTACCCGCTCGCGCAGGGCTGGCTGAAGGCCTCGCTGCGCAAACGCGACTATGATCGCGACGTGCCGTGGGAGATCGAGCACGATTACACAAAATTTGACAATCCGGAGCCGGGCGGGATTTACGAATACGAGATACAGATGCGCCCGATGTCGCATATGTTCAAAGCGGGCGACCGTATCCAGCTCGAAATCTCAAACATCGATATCCCGATAGAGTTTGAGACCTATGACATCATGTGGCACGTCTGCCCCGCGACGACGACG
Source organism: Eubacteriales Family XIII. Incertae Sedis bacterium (assembly GCA_031290775.1). GTDB lineage: Bacteria > Bacillota > Clostridia > Peptostreptococcales > Anaerovoracaceae > WRMW01. The sequence goes on along the minus strand of JAITMX010000092.1, from coordinate 23,076 downwards.
CTCCACAAGATTTACCGCGACGGGGACCATCCGTCCGTGCTGCTGCTCCCGGTCATTCCTGCGGAGTAGCTATCCTTACTTTGCCAACAGGCGCCGGGCTTCAGTCCCCCGGCGCTTGTCCCTTTTGGGAAGAGAGAAAAAGCCGTTATCGCATTTATGGTTTATTGAGAAAGGAATAGGAGGAAAAAAGTATGATTTTAGCAGTCGCACTTATTTACTTTGCCGTCCTGATCATCGGCGCGGGCGTTGTTACGATGCGCCGGGTCAAGACGAGCGGCGACTTCACGGCTGCCGAAGGCCAAGGCGGCATGACGTGGATCTTCATCACCTGCACCTTCGTGCTGATCCCGCTCGGTTCCGGCCATTCGATGTCCCTTTGGGAACAATCGTATGGGCCGCTGGGCGGCGGCGCGCTTTTGTGGGCGCTTGCGGTCGGCGCGATTTTCCTGCCGATCATGATGATCTGGATGGGCCCGCTCGCGAGGAGCACCGGCTACAAGACGTTCCCGGACATCACGAAAGCGATGTACGGCCGTTTGTTCGGCTGGATCCACGCGGCTGTTTCGGGCGCGTCCCAGTCGGGCATCATCGCGGCCGAGCTCATCGGCACGGGCGTCGCGATCTACACGCTTTCGGGCGGCAGCGCCGGCCCCTTTTCGGACAATCTGAAATTGCCCGTCGTCATCGCGTTCATATTCGCACTGCTGTATATCTTTTTCGGCGGCTTTCTGCAGATGGCATGGATCAACATCGTCAACTCGATCATGTTGATCGGAGGCTCGTTTGCGGCCGTCATCGGCATCATCGTCTGGCTCGGCAAAAACTACGTTTACAACGGAGCGGCCGGGCTTGCGGGCGTCCAGGCATTCTACGCCAGCGACCCCGCGACAAATGACGCCGTCATCAACAACGGCGCGATCATCGGCGAGTACAAGCTCAACCAGTTCAGCAATTTGTTCTCGGGCGGCACGCTGCTCGACATCTTTATCCCGGTCACGCTGCTGCATCTCTGCGCCATCACAATTTCGCAGGGGCACAACATGCCGTTCTTCGCCGCCCGCACGACGAAAGACATCCGCAAGGGCGTCTATCTCGCCGCCGCGATCAACGCGATGAGCGCCGTGCCGTGGGTGCTCATCGGCGTCATCGCCGTTGCCGTCCCCACTGTCATGCAGAATGTCGGCACCGAAATCGGCAAGCTGCTCGTCCCCGAAGCCGCGCTCGCCATGCTGCCGGCGCCGCTCACGGGCCTGCTCATGATCTCCCTGCTCTCGGCAACGCTGTCGACGGCCGGCGCGATCACATTGGGCAGCGCGCAGCAGATTACGCACAATATCATCAAAGACGCGCTCTTCCCGAAGATGGCCGACAAAACGGAACTCTGGACGACGCGTTTCATGTGCATCGTGTACGCGGTCGTCTGCCTCATCCTGGCGCTGACGCTGCCCGTCATCATGCCCGTGTTTTTCTTCTGCTTCATGCTCAACATCCCGATTTTCTTCTGCTATATCTCGGGTATGTTTGTGGCAATCAACAAGGTCACGTGTTTCCTGACGCTCATCGTCGGGTACATCTTCGCTTTCTGGTGGACGTTTGCCCCGCCGGCATGGGCGCCGTATCCTTTCGACGCCAATGGCACGACCTATGTCGTCGTCCTCTCCTCCTTCATCGTCGGCATCATCATCCCGGCGATCATCGGCAGGGGCAAGGGCAGGACGCCGTTCAAGCAGATCATCAAAGAAGCGCGCGGCCAGGCGGAAGCCCGGCTCGCGGAATAGGAAAGGAGGTTCGTTATGTGGGCACTTATTATCATTATCGGGCAGCTTGCCGCTGCGCTGATCGGCGCCTTCGTCATCAACCTCATCTGGAAGCTCTCCCATCCCGGGCAGGGCTGGTTTGGATGATTCGGAAAGGAGGACACCATGGCATTAACTGACATCATGCTGGCGATCGTCATCGTGATATTCATTGTGGCGCTCATCGTTGTGGCGCTCATCGGCTATTTCAAAAACTGGAAAGGCCTCCCCGAGGAAACGGTTGTGATTCCCCCGGCTCCGCCCGAAGGGGACAGGTAAAGGATCGGTTTTTGAATAACGGCTTTGCGGGCAGATTGGACTGAATGTACGCGCGGGGACGGCGCTTTGCTGTCCCCGTTTTGATAACTTTGACAACTTTGACAGCTTGAGTATCTTGCGAATGGGAACAGGAAACAGGAGACAGCGATGGAGATGAAATACCCGCGCATTTTTGAGCCCATCAAGCTCGGGGATGTGTACTTCAGAAACAGGTTGTGGGCTTCGCCGACAGGGCACCACGAGATGACGCCGGACTGCTTTCCGGATCCCGAGGTCGTCGGGTACTATGAAGCAAAGGCAAAGGGCGGCGTCGCGTCGGTCAGCGTCGGCGACTGTATCGTGCACAGCAGGACAGGGCAGTCGCACGTCAAGCAGATACATCTTGACGACCCGCTTGTCGTGCCGCAGTTGACGGCGGTCGCGGCGGCAATCTCAAGGCACGGCTGCGTCGCGGCGGCGGAACTGTCGCACGGCGGCAAATACTCCCACGTGCCCGAGCTGCTCGGCGGCGAGATCGAGTCCCCGCCGTTCCTGCGGGACGGCTCCGGGATTACCTACGGGCCGGTGGCGGGCGCGTCGCCGTCGGGCCATCCGATCCTCGAAATGCCCGAGGGTGTTATCCTCGAAATCATCGAGGCTTTTGGGCGCGGCGCGGCGGTTGCGCGGCTCTGCGGTTTCACAATGGCCACAGTGCACGGAGGCCACGGCTGGCTGCTTGCGCAATTTATGAGCGAAAACGACAACAAGCGCAAGGATCGCTGGGGCGGTTCCTTTGAAAACCGCATGCGGATGCCGCTCGCTGTTATAGACAGCATCCGGCGGCACGTCGGCAAGGATTTTCCAATCGAGTTCCGCATGAGCGGCGATGAATGTTTTGACGGCGGCTATCATATCGACTATGGCGTCAAGATCGCAAAGGCGCTCGACGGCAAGGTGGACCTCATCCATGTCTCGACGGGCAACCACGAGGCCGAAAACGGTTTTGTCATCACGCACCCCAATATCTTTATGGAAGAGGGCGCAAACGTAAAATTCGCGGCCGAAATCAAAAAGCGCGTACAGACGCCGGTCGCGACGGTCGGCGCGCTGTCCGACCCCGCGCAGATGGAGGAGATCATCGCTTCCGGCAAGGCCGATGTCGTGCAGTTTGCGCGGCAGCTCTTGGTCGATCCCGATTTTGTGAATAAAGTGCGGGATGGCAGTGAGGATGACGCGCATCGCTGCCTGCGCTGCGAGACTTGCTTTTCCAACGCGTTCAGCAATCGGTACCATCGCTGCGCGATCAACCCCCGGCTCGGCGTCTATGTGGACGACAAATTTGCGATTCCCGCGGCAAAACCGAAGCGGGTGCTTGTTGTCGGCGGCGGCGTCGCGGGCATGCAGGCCGCGCTGACGGCCGCAGACAGGGGCCATGACGTCATCCTCTGCGAAAAGACGGGCCGCCTCGGCGGCGTGCTGAACGGCGAGCGGAATATCCCGTTCAAATTTCGGGTTGCGGAATATCTTGACAGGCAGGCGCGCAAAGTCGCGCGCGCAAAGATCGATGTGCGGCTGGACACCTGCGCCACGCCGGAGCTGGCGAAAGCGCTCAGGCCCGACGCCATCCTTGTCTGCGCCGGCGCCGCGCCCGTCGTGCCGAGGATCAAGGGCATCAAAGGGGCGAACGTTTTGTCCGCCGAGCAGGCGGCCTTGAACCCTGAGCTCGTCGGCAAAAGGGCGGTCGTCATCGGCGCCGGTTTTGTCGGCCTCGAGACGGCGATCTGGCTCGCCATGCTCGGCCGCAAGGCCACCGTCGTCGAAATGCGGGGCAAGGCCGAAAACGGCAACACGGTCCACCACGTCGCGGTATCCGTCCAGCTCGAAAAATACAAGATTCCCGTCGAGCTTTCCACGAAGGCGGTGGAGATCACGGCGGAGGGGCTGTCCGCAAAAGGCCCGGACGGCAAGGCAAGGCTCTACAAGGCGGATACGGTCATCTACGCCGCAGGGCAGAGGCCGCTCTGGGATGTCGCGGACGCGCTGAAAGACGCGGCCCCTTGGGTCAACGTCATCGGCGACGCGAGGTCCCCGCGCGTCATTGCGGACGCGACGCGCGAAGCCTACTTTGCGGCGCGGGACATCGGCGCGTTTTGAGATTGGCATGGCATGTCACGGACATAGCAAAAAAAAGAACAGGAGCGTAAACAATTATGGGAAAGCAAGTGCTTGTCGATCTTTCGCACCCGTTTGGGCAGGGCAACCCGATCTGGCCGTCCGGCGGCGACTTTTGGGTGCGGCGCATCAACCTGATGCCGCAGCATTACCGGCTGCTTCAGACGTTCAACGACTTCCATATGCACAACAGCACGCACGCGGATTCGCCGGCGCACGTCATCCCGGGCTCGGCGTACACGCACGAGCTGCCGCTCGAAAATTATTTCGGCGACGCGGCCATCGTGAGCATCCCCAAGAAAAAATGGGAGCTCGTCACGCCCGAGGAATTTGAGGCGGCAGAGCCCGGTATCCGCGAGGGCGATATCGTCATCCTGAACACGGGCACGCACAAACACTGGGGCGAAAACGACGAATATTTCATGTACAGCCCCGGCATCAGCATCGCGGCCGCGCAGTGGCTCGTCGACAAAAAGGTCAAGGCGTTCGGGATCGACTGCCAGGCGCTCGACCACCCCTGCTATACCTACATGATCGACCACGGCCCCGGCCCGTTCGTGCCGCGCCTCATCGACGAATACACGGAGAAATTCGGCCATCCGCCGATCGAGGATTTCCCGGAATGGGAGCCCGTCCACGATTTGCTCCTGCGCAATAACGTGATGGGGTTTGAGAACGTTGGCGGCGACATCGAGATGGTGACGGGCCGGCGCTGCACGATCGCGGCTTTCCCGCTCCGGTGGTGGAAAGGCGACGGCTCCATCGTGCGCATGGTGGCGTTCATCGACGAGGACGAGCTGGTCCCCGGCATCGAAAAACGCGAGTATCCGTGGGGCGTGTATTGATATGAAGGCAAAAATCGGCATCCTCGGCGCGGGCAATATGGGCAAAGGGCTGTCCCTGCTCTTTGCGATGCGCGGATTTCCCGTCACGCTGTATATGCGCAGCATCGCGAAAGAAGCGGAAACGCGCGAAGCGATTGACGGTAACATAAAACTGTTATCTGTAAATGATGTAATCGATGGCGAGACCGCCGCCGCCATTCAGGGCCGCATCACGGCCACGGACAGCCTTGAGGCCGTTTGCAATGGCGCGGGGCTCATCATCGAAAACGTCGCCGAAGACCTCGCCGTCAAGCGCGCGCTTTTCGCCAAACTCGACAAACTCGCGGGCGCGGACGTGATTCTCGCCTCAAACACGAGCGCGATCAGCATTACGGAAATCGGCGGGGATTGCACAGCGCATCGCGAGCGCGTCATCGGCACGCATTTTTGGAACCCGCCTTATCTCATCCCCTTGGTCGAGGTCGTCAAGACGGAATACGCGCCTGAGAGCGTCATCCGCCGCGCCGCAGCGATTTTGGAAGAGGCAAAGAAGGTGCCGGTCGTCGTGCGCAAAGACGTGCCGGGCTTCATCGCAAACCGCCTGCAGCACGCGCTGCAGCGCGAGGCGCTCAATATCGTGGCGCGCGGCATCGCCTCGCCCGCGGACGTGGACAAATCGGTCAAATACGGCTTTGGAATGAGGCTCGGCATCTGCCCGCCGCTCGAAGTCATCGACATGGGCGGCACGGATCTGACGCTGTCCATCCACGAGTACCTGTTCCCGGACCTGTACAACGATCCTGCGCCGGTGCCGATTCTGAAAGAAATGGCGGAGCGCGGCGATCTCGGCTTCAAGTCCGGCAAGGGCGTGCGCGAATGGACGGACGACGAGATCAAGGCTTCGCGCGAAAACCTGTCAAACGGGCTTATCGCGGTATTGCGCGCGCTCGGGCGGCTGTAGCGGCGCCCAACAGGTGGTGAGGGAAAGAGAGAAAAGAGAGAAAAGAGGGAGTTTATGGGCAAAACGGAAGTATATATCGCGGCGGGCGCGCGGACTGCGATCGGGACGATGGGCGGCGTCTTTGCGTCATTGACGGCGCTGGATCTGTCGATACCCGTCATCAGGGCTTTGGCGGGCGGAGGGATCGACGCAAACGACATCGACGACGTCATTTGGGGCTGCAATTACCAGCGCACCTACCAAGAGAACAACCTCGCGCGCGTGGCGCTCGTCAAGGCGGGGCTGCCCGATACGGTGCCGGGCGTCACGATACACCGCAACTGCGCCTCGTCCATGTCCTCCGTCCAGTTTGCGTTCTGCCAGATCGCTGCGGGCGAAGCGGATGTGGTTTTGGCGGGCGGCGGCGAAAGCATGAGCACGGCGCCCCATATGGTATTCGGCGCGCGCGGCGGAAAGAAATTCGGAAATTTCGAGCTGCGCGACTCTATGTGGGACTCGCTCACCCATCTGGGAATCGGGCCCGCGATGGGCGTCACGGCGGAAAATGTAGCGGAGCGCTTTGGCGTGGCGCGGGAGGAGCAGGACAGGTACGCGCTGCAAAGCCAGCGGAGGGCGGCGGCGGCGATTGACGCCGGGAAATTCCGGGATGAAATCGTGCCGGTCGCCATCCGCGGGCGGAAGGGCGACACGATTGTAGATACGGACGAGCACCCGCGGCGCGGACTGGCGATGGAGGACCTCGCAAAGCTAAAGCCGGCATTCAAAGAGGGCGGCACGGTCACGGCCGGCAACGCTTCGGGCATGAACGACGCGGCGGCGGGCCTCGCCCTCGTCTCGGGCGGCTACGCGGCGGCGCATGGACTGACGGCGCTTGCGGGCGTGGTGGCGACGGCGACGGCCGGCGTCGATCCGGACATCATGGGGATCGGGCCTGTGCCCGCGAGCCGGAAGGCGCTTGCGAAAGCGGGGCTTGCCGTTTCCGACATCGGGCTTTGGGAGATCAACGAAGCCTTCGCGTCGCAGTGCTTGGCTTGCGCGCGCGAGCTCGGCGTATCCGAGGGCATCCTCAATGTCAACGGCGGCGGGATATCGCTCGGGCATCCCGTCGGCGCGACGGGCGCGCGCATCATCGTGACGCTCGTCAACGAAATGCGCCGGCGCGGCGTGCGTTTTGGCGTCGCGGCGCTGTGCGCGGGCGGCGGGCAGGGCACGGCTGTCGTCGTGGAGAATCCGCAGGCGTGATGCACGTGCCGTTTTCGGAGGAAACGCGCGCAAATCTGCGCGAGGTGTTTGACGATGCCTTTATGCGGGAATACACAAAGTGCGCAAACCTCGACGAGTTTATGTTTTCGAGCGCGGTCTTTGTGAACTGGGACGACGCGGCGCTCGTGTATTCAAAACAGCGCTTTGACGCTTTCGTCGCGGAGACGACGCGGTTTGGGAGCTGGGAGGAGATGCTGCGCAAGGGCGCGGAGGACTACGCGGCGCGCTGAACGGGCCGCGCGCGGCAGAAAGAGAGAGAGAGGAAGAGAGAGCAGGACAAATGCATCAATTTATTGGCGGTATAAGAAAATCGATGGATAATACAGTCAGCCGTAGAGTGCCACGCGCTAAAGCGCTGCACTCCTGGCAGACGTCCTTCCATCGATTTGCTTGCGCAAATCGGGATAGGACTGGCAAGCTCCTGTACCACTGTCATTCCGGCCTACGAGCCGGAATCCAGTTTCTAATAATATTTGGTGATATTTAAAGCACCTGGATTCCGGGTCAAGCCCGGAATGACAACAGGTACAACCACATCGGATAAAAATTGATGCGTTTGTCCTGGCGAGAGAGAGGAAGAGGAGGAGCGGAGATGGGCAGAATAGAGCGCAGGACGCAGGGCACGACGGGCGGGCCGGTCTTTGTCGATGTGGACGTCGACGCCAACAAGATCGTGCGCGTATACCCGATGGATCTGACGGACGAGGACCCGCCGTCCTGGGAAATCACGGCGCGCGGGCGGACATTCAGGCCGTCGCGCCGGACGACGTACAATGTCTTTACGGCGGGCTACAAGTCGATGGTGCATACGGACCGCCGCATCCTTTACCCCTTGCGCCGCATCGGCTTTGACGTGGGCGGCGAGCGCAACCAGGAAGAGCGCGGCGAGCCGCGGCCCGGCGGCGACCCCCTGTATCCGGGCTATGAGCGCATCTCATGGGACGAGGCGCTCGATACCGTCGCGGGCGAAACGATCCGCGTCAAGCGCGAATACGGCCCGGGCGCCATCATCGCGGAGCCGTCTTCCCACCATCTCTGGGGCAATGTCGGCTATCGCCACAGCACGCTGTTCCGCTTTATGAACCTGGCGGGCATCGCCTACGCGGACCACAATCCGGACAGCTGGGAGGGCTGGTACTGGGCGGGCATCCACAGCTGGAGCTTTTCGGGGACGCTCGGCAACCCTGAGCAATGGGACCTGCTCGAGGACTGCCTTGAAAACTGCGAGATGATCGTGTTTTGGGCAGCCGACCCCGAGGCGACGACGGGGACCTACGGCGGCTTTGAAAGCCACCATCGCCGCCGCTGGATGAAAGAGCTCGGGATCAAGATGGTCTTCATCGACCCGTATTACAACCATACCGCCGGGGTGTGCTCGGACAAATGGTTTTCGCCGCAGCTCGGCACGGACGCCGCGCTTGCGGCGGCCATCATCTGGCAATGGCTCGAGGACGACACCTACGACCATTGGTTTGCCGAAAACCGCGTGACGGGCGTGGAGGAGTTTTCCGCCTATATCAAAGGCGCGACGGACGGCGTCCCCAAGACGCCCGCGTGGGCGGAGGGGGAAACGCGCATCCCTGCGCACGACATCCGCAAACTCGCGCGCGAATGGGCCTCGCGCAAGACGATGCTCGCGGCGGGCGGAATCGGCGGCTTCGGGGGCGCGTGCCGCTCCGCGATCGGCATGGAATGGGCGCGCATGATGATTGCGCTCATGGCCTTTCAGGGGATCGGCAAGCCGGGCGTCAACATCTACGGCACGACGCAGGGCGTCCCGACGGATACGGATTTTTACTTTCCGGGCTACGGCGAAGGCGGCATCTCGGGCGACCCCGACAACTCCGGCACGCTGTACCGGCTTGCCTACCATATGTTTGACGGCATCGCGAGCCGCCCCGCGCCGTCCAATATCAACGTGGCGGCCGGCGTTCACATACCGCGCCTGCGCATTCCCGAATGCATCCTCGAAGACAAGGTCGAATGGCGCGGCAAGGGCTTTGCGGGCAATTCGATCGAGCAGCAGTTCCACCAGTACAAATATCCCGCCGACGGCTACGCGCGGATGCAGCTTTATTACAAATACGGCGGTTCGCAGCTTGGCACAATGGGCGAGACCAACCGTTACGCAAAGATGTACCGCACAAAGCGCCTGCCGATGGTCGTGAGCCAGTCGATCTGGTTTGAGGGCGAGGTGCCGTTTGCCGACATCATTTTGCCGGCCTGCACCAATTTTGAGCGCTGGGATATTTCCGAATGGGCGCACAGCGGCGGATACGGCGCGGGCACAGAATCGCTTGCCAACCACCGCATCATCACCATGCAGCAAAAATGCATCGAGCCGCTCGGCGAGAGCAAATCGGACTATGAGATTTTCCGCGCGCTGGCGGGGCGGCTGGGCCTCGAAGGCGCGTTTGCCGAGGGCAAGGACGATATCGACTGGTGCAAACAGTATTTCCACGCGACGGACCTGCCAAAGCTCATCACGTGGGAAGACTTCCTCAAGCGCGGCTATATCGTCGTGCCCGTCAACGCGGGCCGCAAGAAAACGCCCGCGTTCCGCTGGTTTTACGAGGGGCGGGAGATGGACACGCCGGCCGTGGCGCGGTTTCGGCCGTCCGACCAGATTGCGGGCAAGGGCCTCCACACGCAGTCGGGCAAGATCGAGCTCGTGAGCAGCTCGCTGAAGCGCTTCTACGAGACTTCGGGCGAAGTGGACGAGTACCGGCCCGTCATGACGCAGTATCTGCACAGCTGGGAAGGCCACCACACGGAGCGCTTCAAGCAATACCCGCTGGCCGTCGTCGCGCCGCACCCGAGGCATAGTTTCCATACGATGGGGGACGGCAAGGACGGCTTTATGATCGACATCAAGGACCACCGCGTCTGGGTGGACGGCCACCCGTACTGGATCATCCGCGTCAATACGGCGGACGCGGCGGTGCGCGGCATTTCGGAGGGCGACCTCGTGCGCGCCTACAACGAGCGCGGGGAGGTCATCCTCTGCGCGCAGGTGACCGAGCGCGTGCCTGCGGGCACGATCCACTGCTATATGGCGAGCTCGGAATATTTCCCGCTCGGAAAGCCCGGCGAGTCGCCCGACCGCGGCGGCTGCATCAACATCCTGTCGCCGAAAGAATACCTTTCAAAGACGGCGCACGGCATGGCGACGACGCATTTTCTCATCGAGCTTGAAATGTGGAAAAAAACGGAATCATCGGGAGGTGGAAAGTGACAGCGAAATCAATCGTGGCGATCGCGAAAGACGGCAGTGTTGACGTCATGGTGAAGCAGGTTTTCGACCTGCTCGGCGGCGCGGAAAATATCATCAAGAAGGGCGGTACGGTCGTGCTCAAGCCCAACGCTGGCCATCACGGCAAGCCCGGCACAAGCGTCAATACGAGCGCAAAGCTCGTCGGCGCGGTGGCGCGCGCCGTGCGGGCCGCAGGCGCGGGCAAAGTCATCGTCGCGGAATCCGCCGCCATCGGATGCGATACGGTAGACTGCCTGAAAGACGCGGGCATCTATGGCGAGGCGGCAGCGGCGGGCGTCGACGAGATCATCGACATCAAGGCAAGCAAAGACCTGATTACGGTGCCGATACGCGACGCGCGTTCCGAGCTCACGTCTGTGAAGCTGCCGCGCTTCCTCATCGAAGCCGACCACATCATCAATATGCCGATTTTCAAATCGCACGCGAGCATGGTCTTTTCGTGCGCACTGAAAAACATCAAGGGCGTCGTGCAGGACAAGGTCCATTATGAGATGCACAAGACAAACCTCGCGATGGCGATGATGGACATCTGGTCCGTCGTGCGCGCCGACCTGAACATCGCGGATCTCATCTGGCCTGCCGAGGGCTTTGGCCCGCATTCGGCGGTGCCGATGGATTTTGGCTGCGTGCTCGCGAGCCGCGACCCCGCCGCGCTCGACGCGGTCGCCTGCCGCTGCGTCGGCCTCGACATGGGCAAGGTCAGCTATTTCGAGAACGCGCGCGAGCGCGGCATCGGCGCGACAGAGCTTGCGGACATCGAAGTCGTCGGCAAGCGCATCGATGAGGTCTATCAAAAGATGTGGCTGCCCTACCTCGACGGTTTTGGCGCCTGGCCGGAATACGATATCCTCACGGAAAACTCCTGCTCGAGCTGCCAGTCGCTCGTCGCGTTCACGATGGAAAAGCTCAAGGCCCTCGGGGAATACGACAAAAACTCGGACGCGGTCATCGTGCTCGGCGCGAAAAGCGAGGTGCCGGACGTGCCAAGGGAGCGCCTCATACTCGTCGGCAACTGCCTGAAACGCCACCGCGGCAAGGGCGTGGCGGTCAACGGCTGCCCCCCGTCCGAGCCCCACGTCGCGTGGGCCGTCATCGACCGCGAGGACCAGATGGAAATCCAGGACTACCTGCGCGACCGCATGGCGGAAGAGGAAGGCCCGTGGAACGCGTACATCGACGCGATCGTCGCCGAAAAAAACAAAACACGCCGCAAAAATTTATAGTATAATGTAAAAAAACACATGAGCAGTGAAGGAGGATATTCAAATGCAAGAAGTCTATGATTTTCTGAAGGAAGCCGAAGTCTATTATCTCGCGACGGTCGAGGGCGACCAGCCACGCGTGCGCCCTTTCGCCACTTATATCATATTTGAGGGCAAGCTTTACATCCAGACGGGAAAGTCCAAGCCTGTCTCGAAGCAGATTGCGGCCAACCCCAAAATCGAGATTTGCGCGTTCAGCAAAGGGACGTGGCTGCGCCTTGCCGCAGAGGCGGTCAACGACGACCGCATAGAAGCCAAAACGTATGCTCTTGACCAATTTCCGCAGTTGAAAGACCGTTACGCGGCCGACGACGGCAATATGCAGGTGCTCTACCTGAAAAACGCGACCGCGACCTTTGAGTCTTTCCAAGGCGAGGCAAAAACCGTCAAATTCTAAAGGATCGCCGATTGCGCAAAGCAAAACTGCAAATGGTTCTCCGTCAAAACCCGGTTTCGCAAGAGGCCGGTTTTTGATTATAGAAATTTTTTATAAAAAATATGTTTGCCATCCGGATTTTTGGGTAATATTAACGCAACAAGCACAATACAAACTAACACTTTGGCTTCGGTTCGCAATTGGCTGTTTATTTTAAGGATGGGAGAGATGAAATGGACACGAACAGAAAAAAAATGGCAAAACAACAGGAAATCAGAAAAAAAATCATATTGGTTGATGACAACATGACCAATCTGACCGCCGGGAAAAATATGCTGAAGGAACAGTATGAGGTATTCCCTGTCCCGAGCGGGGCAAAGCTTTTTGAGCTGTTGGCGCATGTCGTGCCGGATTTGTTCCTGCTTGATGTAGAGATGCCGGAAATGAACGGGTATGACGCGATCCGAAAATTGAAAGCGGACAAACGCCTCGTGGACATCCCTGTGATTTTCCTCACTGCGAAAAATGACGAGGGGAGCGAACTGGAAGGGCTGCGCCTCGGCGCGATCGACTATGTGACGAAGCCGTTCTCTGCGCCGCTTTTGCTCAAGCGCATCGAGAACCACTTGCTCATATCCGACCAGCGGAAAGAATTGAAAGATTTCAATGAAAATCTGCAATTGATGGTATACAACAAGACCGCGCAGGTGGTTGAACTCCAAAACGCGGTACTCAGCACGGTGGCGGAAATGGTCGAATTTCGCGATGAGCTGACCGGTGGCCATGTCGAGCGGACACAGCAGTACCTGAAACTGCTTCTCGACCGGATGATCCGCGACAACTTGCACACCGAAGAAACAAGCACATGGGATCTGGCCTTCCTCCTGCCGTCCGCCCAGCTCCACGATGTCGGGAAGATCGCGATCAGCGATACCATTTTGAACAAACCCGGCAAACTTACGGACGACGAATTTGCCATCATGAAGAACCACCCCACCGTCGGCGTGGACGCCATCAAACGCATCGAGAAGAACACAAGCGAAAATGATTTTCTGCACCATGCGGAAATCTTTGCGGGTACCCATCATGAGAAGTGGGATGGGAGCGGATACCCGCTGGGCCTCAAGGGGGAGGAGATCCCGCTTCAAGGCCGCATGATGGCGATCGCAGACGTATATGACGCGCTTATTTCCATCAGGCCATACAAAAAACCGATGAGCGCGGAAACGGCGCGGAAAATCATTGAAGAAGGGAGCGGCGTTCATTTTGACCCGGCGCTCGTCAAGATTTTTCTCGAAGTGGAAGATGGCTTTGCCGCCATCGCGAAAGCGTATCAGGATATCTGGGTGGCCGATGACGGGATTGCACTTTGATGCTGTTGCGATTTGCGATTTTGGCCGTTGTGTGAAAAGGAGATAAAGAACATGTCATTTTTTTCAAATGAAGTGGGTTTCTTGAGAAGGCATTCGATGTTTCTGCGAATCTTCCTGACATTGGTCGTCGTCGTCGTGGTCGTTTTGGGCATTGGCATTGGCGCCGGAATCGGGTTTGTCAGCGCGAGCATGCAAAAATCCATCGAAAACGATTTGGTGGTCATCACGGATATTGCCGATGAACTGATCAGCGACAGCATCAATCTGCTCAAAGCCGATGCAAACCGCATCGCCGCCGAAGTGGCCAATACGCCGGCATCGGTGGATTGGGCTATTTTGGAAAACAATCAGCGCATATTCAGCGACCGTTTTAATTCTTTGACCATCCTGAGCCATGATGGCGCAGGGGCTTCGGTGGGGGATTACCCCACTTCATCGGATTTGATCGACAGCGTCTACATGCAGGATGCTTTTGCCGGCCAATCCGTCATGTCGACCACCCGCAACGAGCAGGACGGGACGCTTACTATCCATGTATGCGTGCCAATAGATGACAGCCGCGTGCTTTCGGCGACGGTTCCGGGCCTTTATTTTGATGGGATGCTGTCAAAGTTTACCGTTTGGAAGACCGGCCATGTCTTTGTGCTGGATGAAGAAGGGACTATGGTTGCCGATACCCATACCAACTGGGTGCAGGAACGCTACAATCTCATCGAATTGGCCAAAACCGACGAGCGCTGGGCGGGCGCAGCGGGGATCATGGAAGATATGGTTGCCGGGGAGAGCGGCGTTGAGGAATTTGATTTTGATGACCGGGAACATAAGATCAGCGGCCGGAAGCACATGATGGCATACAAGCCGATCACCGGCTCTATGCTGGGTTGGTCGCTTGGCGTGGTCGCACCCTTGTCGGAAAGCCCGGCGCAAGATGCCATATTGGGCATCGCCATCGTTGGCATCATCTGCTTGGTTCTGAGCTTGCTCTTTGGCTACCTGGCATCCAAGTCTATCGAAAAGCCTTATATAGAGGCAAAGGAAAACCGCGAAATGGCAGAGCAGGCAAATGGGGCAAAGAGCGCATTCCTGGCTACAGTCTCCCATGAAATGCGTACGCCGCTCAACGCGGTCATAGGCCTCTCGGAGCTCACCTTGGCGACCGAAGAGCTGACAGAGCCGGTCGAATCCAATTTGGTTAAAATCTATCACTCCGGCGCTACGCTGCTAGGCATCATCAACGATATCCTGGATCTCTCCAAGGTGGAGGCGGGCAAGCTCGACCTGATACCCGTGGACTACGACATTCCCAGCCTGATCAACGACACGGTGGTGCTAAACAGCGTGCGCATCGGCTCCAAGCCGATCAAATTCAATCTTCGGATAGACGCCAATATGCCCAGCAGGCTGCGGGGCGACGACCTGCGGGTCAAGCAGATATTCAACAATCTGCTTTCCAACGCATTCAAGTACACAAAAGAGGGGGAAGTGGACTGGGAGGTGAAATGCGAGCGCGATGGCGAAACCGTATGGCTGACTTCATGTATCAGCGATACCGGCATCGGCATCACTGAGGAGGATCTGGAAAAATTATTCTCGGAATACGGGCAGGTAGACAAAAAGAGCAACCGCAAAATCGAGGGGACCGGCCTTGGCCTTTCGCTTACAAAAAAGATGGTGGAGCTGATGGGGGGCGCCATCACGGTGGAAAGCGAATACGGCAAGGGCAGCGCCTTCACAATCCGCATCAAGCAGGAATATGTAAACGATGTCCCCATTGGCGCGGATGTGGCCATGAAGCTGATGAGCGCCCAATACATTGACGACAAGCGCGACCGCAGCGCCCGTCTGGTCCGCGCAAACATCCCCTACGGCCGCGTGTTGGTTGTGGATGATGTGGCGACAAACCTTGATGTGGCGCGCGGGCTGATGAAGCCCTACAATATGCAGGTGGACTGCGTGTCATCGGGCAAGGAGGCAATCAAGCTTCTCGAAAAAGGCGAGCCGCGCTATGACGCAGTGTTTATGGACCACATGATGCCGGAAATGGACGGCATTGAAGCCACGCGCATCATCCGCGAGGGGATCGGCACGGACTACGCCCAAAACGTCCCCATCATCGCTTTGACGGCAAATGCCATTGTCGGCAATGAAGAAATGTTCTTGGGCAAGGGATTTCAGGCCTTCATCGCCAAGCCCATAGATATCATCCGGCTCGACGGCATCATCAACCAGTATGTCCGCGACAAAGAGCAGGAGAAAACGCTGCTCATGGAGAAGGCCGGGGATTCCGGCAAGAGCGGCGAAGTGGCGGCGGATGCAGAGGCGTCGGAGCCGCAGGGGGCCGCAGGGTCGCTTGCCGGCAGTTTTGTGGATGGCGTCGATTTGAAAAAAGGGCTGGAACGCTTTGGCTGCGATGAGGCGTCTTATCTTGAGGTCATTCGTTCGTTTGTGAAAAACACCCCGCCGCTCCTTGGCCGGATGCAAAGCGTCAGCGAGGCAAATCTGCCTGAGTTTACGGTGACCGTCCATGGCGTCAAAGGAAGCTGCTACGCGATATGCGCCAATGCCGTTGGGAAGATGGCCGAGGCGCTTGAACAGGCAGGAAGAGAAGGGGATTTTCACTTTGTGGAAAGGCAAGTGGCCCCGTTCGCGGAAGAGGCGGAGAAGCTCGTGGACAACCTTGCGGAAATGTCGCGGAGGATCGGGACGGCGGCGGGCAAGCCTGTAATGAAAGAACCGGATATGGGTTTGCTGGCCGGGCTCGGGAACGCCTGCAGACAATACAGCATGGACCGAATCGACGAGATCCTTTTCGAGCTGGAGGAAAACGAATATGGGGACGGGGCGGATCTGCTCAGCTGGATACGGGAAAAGATAGCGCTTGCCGAGTATGCCGAAGTCAGCGAAAAGATCGACCACTGGATTGCTTCGCGCCGTTCGCAAGCCTGAACGCCGCCAACAGAACATGAGTTTGATTTTCGGCAACGTTTTGGGCTTGCAATCGCGATGGCGATGTGATAAAGTTATTGCATTATACGGTATTGCTAAAGGAGTGGGTGCGCCCGCTCCTTCGTACTTTGCCCCATCCCGCCGTCAAACGGCGGTGCAAATGCGGTCGGCAAGGCAGGGAACGGAAGCATGGGTACAAGCGTCAAACAAACAGTGGAAATGCTGCTGCGCCCGCTGGAGGCGGAGGGCTACGAAATCTGGAATGTCGAATACGTGCAGGAGGGCAAAGAGAAGCAGCTCCGCGTGTTTGTCGACAAGGAAGGCGGCATCGGGATCGATGGCTGCGAGGCGGTCAGCCGCTATTTGTCGGACAGGCTCGACCGGGACGACCCGATCGGCGAGGCGTACAGCCTCGTGGTCAGCTCGCCGGGTATGGATCGGCAGCTCTTGCGGGACGGGCATTTTTCCCGCTACGCGGGAAGCGCTGTCGAGGTATCGCTTTACAAGGCGCTTGAGGGGCGCAAGAAGTTTGCGGCGCTGCTGGGAACAAAGACGCCGGAATATTTATATGTGACGCCGATCGATCCCGTCACGCTCGCCCCCACCGGGGGCGAAATCGCGATCCCGGCAGAGCTCGTCTGCAAAGTGAGCTTAATGGTTATTTTTTAAGCAATTTTGGCTGCATTTAGGAAAGGAAAGAACCGATGAACAAGGAATTTATCGCGGCGCTTGACGAGCTTGAGAAGGAAAAGAACATCCCTAAGGCTCAGATATTGGACGCGGTGACCAAGGCGCTTGTATCGGCGTACAAGGGCAAGAACAAAACAAACGAAGAAAATGTCATCGTTGAAATTGACGAGAAAACGGGCGAGATCGACGTACTGCGCCGCAAGACGGTCGTGGAAGAAGTCGAGGATCCCGAATTGGAAGTCGCACTCTCGGAAATGCGCGAATATGACGACAGCTACGAGATCGGCGATGTGGCCGATTTTCCGTTTCCCATCGAGGATTTTTCAAGGATCGCGGCGCAGACGGCAAAGCAGGTCGTCGTTCAGGCGATACGCGATGCCGAGCGCTCAATGATCTATGATGAATATAAGGATCGGCAGGGCGAGCTCGTCACGGGAACGATACAGCGGCAGGGCGGCGGATCTGTCTATGTGACGCTCGGGCGCACGGAAGGCGTGCTGCCCGTCAACGAGCAGGTACGCGGCGAGCGTTATACGGCAAACGCGCGCATGAAGTTTTATATCGTTGAGGTGAGGGACTCCGAAAAGCGCGGGCCGCAAATCTTTTTGTCGCGGACACATCCCAATCTTGTGAAGAAACTTTTTGAGCTCGAAGTGCCGGAAATACGCGAAGGCATCATTTCGATCGACAGCCTTGCCAGAGAAGCGGGCAGCCGCACGAAGATGGCAGTATCGAGTTCGGACGAGAGCGTGGATCCCGTCGGCGCCTGCGTCGGCAACCGCGGCAACCGCGTACAAGCCGTTGTGGACGAGCTGAACGACGAAAAGATCGACATCATCCCGTGGAGCGACAATCCCGAGGCCAATATCAAAAACGCGCTTGCCCCGGCGACGGTCGAAAAAATCGTGTTGATTGCGGAAGAAAACCGCTCGACGGCTGTTGTGCCGGATTTCCAGCTTTCATTGGCGATAGGCAAGGAAGGGCAAAACGTACGGCTTGCGGCGCGGCTCTGTTGCGTAAAGATCGACATCAAGAACCACACACAGTATTACGAAGCATCTGAAGACTTGCTTGACGTGCCGGATGCAGCGCTCGATGAAGACGGGTACTACAATGTCGAGGACTTTCTGCCGGACGACGCGGGCGGCGCGGAGGAAACGGCGGAGGATGCCACCGAATCCGAAGAAGCGGAAGTGTATCTTGTGCCGGATGAGGAAGCGGCGGAAACGGCCGCAGAGGGTGAA
The DNA here is from genome assembly GCA_031290775.1 of Eubacteriales Family XIII. Incertae Sedis bacterium. Classification (GTDB taxonomy): domain Bacteria; phylum Bacillota; class Clostridia; order Peptostreptococcales; family Anaerovoracaceae; genus WRMW01. Next base: position 4,637 of record JAITMX010000092.1, on the reverse strand, counting down.
GCAACCGGTGACGAAACGGCCGGAGGCGGGACAGAAGCAGGGGAAGCGGAACAAGCTTGATGCAAAAAAAGATACCAATGCGAAGATGCGTCGGGTGTATGGCATCCTTTCCGAAAGGCGAGGTCGTGCGCTTTGTCGTATCAGACGGGAAACCGGCCATCGACCGGACGGGCAAACTGAATGGGAGAGGCGTTTATCTGTGCCGTTCGCTTCAGTGCTTTGACTTGGCGATGAAAAAGAAACGGCTCGCACACGCGCTCGGAATCTCACTGACGCCGGATGAGGCCGCAACATTGAGAGAGGAATACGCGAAAGAGATATCAAACGCGGAGGTGACTGAATGAAAGTATCGGAACTGGCAGCAGAACTGAAAAAACAGAACAAAGAAATCATCGACAAGGCTGCCGAACTCGGGATCGACGCGCGTGGGGCTACGAAAAACCTTTCGGACTCTGAGGCCGAAAAGATACGCAGCGGCTTTGACGCCAGTGTGGCGAAAGCGGCCGAAGACAAGAAGGCAAAACTCATGCCGAGGCGGATTTCGAAAATTGATGTCGAAGCGGCCGAACGCGCAAAGGCGGATGCCGAGGCTGCCGAGGAAGAGCAGCGTCTGCGCGAAGAGGAGGCGGCGGCAAAGGCGGCCGCGCAAGCCGCGCCGAGGCTCAAGGTTGCGAAGCAGCCCGAACCGGCGCCGAAGCCTCCGCGCACAAAGATGGAATCCGGTGGGGCCGATGCCGCAAAGCCGGAGGAAGCCGGCGGCGCAAAGACCGGAAAAACAGACGGCGCCCCGCGCGGCGAAGACGACGGCGCGAAGATGGCGCCCGACGGCAAAACCGCAAAGGACGCGGCTCATGAAGCGAAAACGAAGCCCGGCGAAAATGCCGAACAGGCTGTTTCGAAGGCAGACTCGAAGGCCGCGCCGGGGAAGGCCGGGGAAAAGCCCGCCGCCGACGGAAAGGCCAAGAGGCCGGATGGCGCCCATGGGGCGGGGACGCCCGGCATCCGGAGCGATGCCCAGGCATCTGCACGGATCGGCGCTTCGCCCGGCGCCCAGGGCGCCGCAAGCGCGGCGGCGCCCCGGACGGGAAACGAAACGAAAGCGAAAACACCCGAGGCCGGCGCGGAGAAAAAGGAAGGCGCAAAAGAGAAAAAAGGCGGCAAAGCCAAAGACGCAAAGGGTGCGGACAGCGCACAGAGCGCCGCCGCGAAAAAGAAAGTCAAGAACGCGAAAAAAGGCAGCCGCGTCGAAGATTTCCGCGGCCCGGCGAAAAACCCGATTATAGAAGACGGTTCGCTCGAAAAGGAAAAACGCAAAAAGCACCGGAGCGGAAGGCCTGCGGGAGAGGCGGGAGAGCCCCTCATTGTGCCGGAGGGCACTTTCGTCGTAAACGTGCCGATCACGTTGGCGGGTTTTGCGGAACAAATCGAGCATACAACAAGCGAAGTCATCCTTGCACTCATGAAAATGGGTGTGATGGCAAATATCAACCAAAATCTTGACGAGGAGACAGTGCAGATACTCGCCGACGAACTCGACGTCCCTGTCATCATCGGCAAAGATGAAGGCGAGATCATCGAGGATGGGATCGAGGACGACGAGGACGACGAAGAAGACCTCGTGCCGCGCCCGCCGATCATCACGGTCATGGGCCATGTGGACCACGGCAAGACGTCGCTTCTTGACGCGATCCGCAATACGAATGTGACGGACAAGGAAGCCGGCGGCATCACGCAGCACATCGGCGCTTCGGAGGTTTTCGCGCCTTCGGGCGAGCGCATCGTGTTCCTCGACACGCCGGGGCACGAAGCTTTCACGGCGATGCGCGCGCGCGGCGCGCACGTGACGGACATCGCGGTCCTCGTCGTGGCGGCGGACGATGGCGTTATGCCGCAGACGATTGAATCGATCAGCCACGCGAAAGCCGCGGGCGTGCCCATCATCGTCGCAATCAACAAAATCGACAAAGAGGGCGCAAATCCGGATTTGGTCAAAAAGGAACTGTCCGACAATGGCGTGCTCGTCGAAGAATGGGGCGGCGATGTCATCGCCGTATCGGTCAGCGCCAAAACCGGCGAGGGTATCGGCACTTTGCTTGACATGATCCTGTTGCAGGCCGAAGTGCTTGAGCTCCGCGCAAACCCCGAGCGGCTTGCGCTCGGCACAGTCATCGAAGCGCGGCTTGACAAATCAAAAGGGCCGCTTGCGACGCTGCTCGTGCTCAACGGCACCTTGAAAGACAAGATGAGCATCGTAGCGGGCACGACGAGCGCGAAGATTCGCGCCATGACGGATTTCAAGGGCAAGACGATCCGAAGCGCGGGGCCGGCCACGGCCATTGAGATTACGGGGTTTTCGGAAGTGCCGCAAGCCGGCGACGAATTTCACGCGCTCTTGGACGACAAGGTTGCGCGCGAGATTGCCGAGAAACGCAGAATCCGCCAGCGGGAGCAGGTGATGGCCAAGACGAGCGGCACGAGCCTCGAAAACCTGTATTTCCGCATCCGCGAGGGCGAGATCAAAGAGCTGAATGTTATCATAAAGGCCGACGTGATGGGTTCGGTCGGCGCAATCGCGTCATCGCTTGAAAAGATCGACGTCGAGGGCGTCCGCGTGAACATCATCCATCGCGGCGTCGGCACGATTACGGAGTCGGACGTCATGCTTGCGAGCTCGTCGGGCGCTATTGTCATCGGCTTCAACGTGCGGCCCCAGGCAAACGTGACGTCGCTCGCGGAACGAGAGGCCGTCGAAATCCGGCTTTACCGCGTCATCTACGACGTAATCGGCGAAATCGAGGCGGCGCTGAAAGGGATGCTCGATCCCGTGTTCCGGGAAGCCGTGCTCGGCAAGGCCGAAGTGCGCGAGACGTTCCGCCTGCCAAACGGCAGCCAGATCGCGGGTTCGTATGTGGTCGAGGGCAAGATTCTGCGCAACGCGGAAATCCGCCTTGTGCGCGACGGCGTCGTGATCCACGAAGGGCGGGTCGGGTCGCTGAGGCGGTTCAAAGACGATGTGCGTGAAGTGGACAAAGGCTACGAGTGCGGCATCGGCATCGAATCGTACAACGATATCAAAGCCGGGGACGAGATCGAGGCGTTCCGGATGGAGGAAATCGAACGGGACTGATATGAAAAAACGCCAAAGCCACAGAGGGGAAAAACTTGGGGAGGAAATCAGGCGCATCGTCAGCGAGCTGCTGTCGCGCGACCTGAAAGACCCTGTCTTTGACGGGATGATCAGCATCACCTATGTAAAAGCGACGGACGACGCCAGTTTTGCGACCGTGTATTTTACGAGCCTCGCCGCGGACGACGCGGCCGTGGAGGCCGGTTTTGAAAAGGCGAAGGGCTTTATCCGAAACGAGATCAGCCGGGCGCTCGGCATCCGGCGCGCGCCGGACTTGCGTTTCAAGGCGGACGAGACCGAGCTCTATGGGCGCCATATCGATCAAATCCTGGGTGGGCTGGATTTGCCGCAGGAGCCTGAAACGCCCGGAAAAACAGTCTCTTTGCCGGAGATTTCGGAGCTTCTTGACGCATACGGGCGCTATTTGGTTTTCACGCATATCCATATGGACGGCGACACGCTTGGCGCCGCTGTCGCGTTTGCGGACGCCATGCGCGAGATTGGGCGTGAAGCATGGGTTGTCGTCGGCGAGGAAGTCCCGCGGACGCTCTCGCTCATCAAGACTGCTTTTGTGATAGACGGGGACGAAGCCGGGCGGCTTGTTTCCGCAGGCGCGAAAAGCGGGCGCGGGCAGGGGGCTGCCGAAGATGCCGTTGATGGCGGAGATGGCGCTGCGTTGCCGTATCTCGCGATTGCGATGGATTTCACGGACAAGGAACGGCTCGAAGGCCGCGAGACGCTCTTTGAGGGCGCGGCGGAGACGCTCAGCATCGACCACCATGTCACGAGCGAACCTGTTTGCGACTGCAATTACATCGAGCCGGCCGCGGCCGCGACATCCGAGATTGTGTACCGCTTTCTCCGGCTTGCGGATCTCCCCGTGACGGAGTTGGCGGCGACGGCGCTGTATGTCGGTATCGTAACGGATACGGGGCGCTTTCAGTACGCGAACACGACGCCGCTCACGCACCGCGCCGCAGCCGAATTGCTCGAGGCGGGCGCGGATTTTCAGGCCGCGTACCGCGACATTTACCAAAGCGTGAAAGCCGAAAAGCTTTATGTCCAAAGCGCGATGCTGAACACGCTTGACGTGTTTGCGGGCGGAAAGGCGGCGCTTGCGTACATCGGCGCGGACGCGCTCGCAAAACTCGACGCGGGCGATGACGAAACGGACGGCATGAGCGAGGTGCTGCGCAGCATCGTCGGCGTGGAGGTCTCCGTATTCCTCAAAGAGCGGCCCGACGGCAAGATCAAGGCATCCATGCGTTCAAAGGACAGTTTTGACGTCGCGGCGCTCGCGGCGGAGTTTGGCGGCGGCGGGCATATACGCGCTGCGGGGTTTACGTCGGAGCTTTCTTTGGATGGTATGCGCTGGCCCTGGGAGTTATTGGTAAACCCCTTGTACGTTTTTTTTATATTTGTTACATTGTTTCTGTGCTTCCAGCGGCTGGGGTATAACTACGTGAAGCGCCGCGGCGGTCGCCCTGCCACCCGCCTTATCAAAACAAGG
>JAITMX010000020.1 GCA_031290775.1 Eubacteriales Family XIII. Incertae Sedis bacterium | reverse complement strand
ATGACGGCGAGCACAAAAACGCCGACGACGGTCATGGGCACGTTGCCCTCGCCGCCTTTCAGGCTCGCGCCGCCGATGACGACCGCCGCGATCGTCGTCATGTCAAAGTTTGTCTGCGTTGTCAGCGCCGTGGCGCTGCCGCTGCGCGCCGCGATGAGGAGCCCCGCGATGCCGCAAAGCGCCCCGCAGAGCGTATACGCCCAAAACTTGTATTTGCGCGAATTGATGCCCGCGAGCTGGACGGCCTGCTCGTTGCTGCCCGTCGCCGTGATGAGCCGGCCGAAGCTCGTGTAGTGCATGATGAAGAAAAATATGACCACGATGATGGCCATGAGAAACACTTCGTAGGGGATGCCGAACAGCCTGCCCGTCGAAAAGCCCATGAAAGCCTCGACAGCCGGCACTTTCGTGTCCAAAAGGATCGTATTTGCGTCCGTGATGATATACGCGACGCCCTTGGCCGCGTACATCATCGCCAGCGTGACGATGAAAGCCGGCATATTGAGCCTTGCGACCAAGAAACCGTTGATCGCGCCGAAAAGGAAGCCCATCGCGATTGCCACAAGGACGCAGACGAACAAGCCCCAAGGCTCGTTTTGCAAGCCCCAGACCTTCAGCCCGTAAGGCACCATGATGGATGCGACCGCGACCACCGAGCTGACCGACAGGTCGATGCCGCCCGTCAGCATGACCATGAGCATGCCGAGCGCGACGAGCATATAGGTCGACTGCTGCCGCAGGATATTGACCATATTGCCGGAAGACAGGAAATGCTCCGACAGGACACAGGCAACGATAAACATGATGACAAGCAGCAGCACCGCGTTGTACTTGAACAGGAGCTTGACGACGCGGTTTCCGCTGTTTTCCGTCTCTTCGCCTTTCAGCGCCGCAGCGCCCTCTGTTTCTGTTTGCGTGAACATCAACATTTTCACCTCCCTGCGGTCGGCATACGACCGCGCAAATTTCTCCATGCATCATTCTTAAAACACATGATTATTCACACTTCTATTCCTCTCCTATCCCCATTGCATAGTGAATCAGCGCTTCTTCCGTCAATTCTTCTTTTTTGAGTTCCCCGACCGTCCTGCCTTCACGGAATACGATGGCGCGGTCGCACATGCCGATAATCTCTACCATCTCGGATGAAATCATGAGCACGGAATAGTTTTGGTAGATGAGCTCGTTGATGAGTTTGAAGATTTCCATCTTGGCGCCGACATCGACGCCGCGCGTCGGCTCGTCAAGAATCAGCACGCGGCTGTCCGATGCGAGGATGCGGGCGATTGCGACCTTTTGCTGGTTGCCGCCCGACAGGCTGCTGACAGGGTTGTTGATGTCGTTGGTTTTGATGCCGACCTTGTCGCGCATTTCCTGCGCGAAAGCGGTTTCGGCTTTCTTTCGGAGCCAACCGCCAAACGTCGTGATTTTCGCAATGCAGGAGAACGTAATGTTGTATTTGATTGGAAGCCTGAGCAGCACGCCTTGGTTTTTCCGGTCTTCCGGCAGAAAACCGATGCCCTTGTCAAAGGCGTTCTTTGCGGATTTCAGATGGACCTCGCCGCCGCGCAGCCATACCGTGCCTTCTTCCATATTGTCCACGCCGAGAATCGCGCGCACCGTTTCCGTGCGGCCGGCGCCGACAAGGCCCGACAGGCCAAGCACTTCGCCCTCGTGCAGCTCAAACGAGACGTCCCGGACGGCCTTGCCGGCCTGTATATGCTCCGCTTTCAGGATGACGTCCCCGATTGTCTGGCGCTCGTCGCGCACCGGGAAAAACGACGCGAGGTCGCGCCCAATCATCATGCTGACAAGCGCTTTGTCGTCCACGTCTTTCGTTTCCACGGTGTCGACATACCGGCCGTCCTTGTAGACCGTGATGCGGTCCGCGATCCTGAAGATCTCTTCGAGGCGGTGCGAGATGTAGATGATGGCGACGCCCTGCCGCCTCATGTCCCGGATCAACCCAAAGAGTTTGTCAACCTCGCGGTTTGTCAGCACGGCCGTCGGCTCGTCGAGCACCAAAATCTCCGACTTGCGCGTCAACGCCTTGCAGATCTCGACGACCTGCTGGTAGGCGACCGAAAGCTCCTTGACCGTCACGCGCGGGTCGATATCGCCGAAACCAATCGCGCCCAGCGCGTCTTTGGCGCGTTCGTTGAGTTTTTTCCAGTCCACCCAGCGGTGCTTTTTCCCGCCAAACTCGTCAATGAAAATATTCTCCGCCACCGTCATATGCGGCATGAGCGCAAATTCTTGGTAAATAACGGCGATGCCGCGGTCGTTTGCGTCTTTTGTGTTGCGAATCTCGGTTTTGACGCCCTTGATCCACACCTCGCCGGCATCAGCCAAATGCGCACCCGAAAGCACCTTGATCAAGGTGGACTTGCCCGCGCCGTTTTCGCCCATCAGGGCATGCACTTCTCCCGGTTTCACCGCGAGCCTCACGCCCTCAAGTGCGTGGACGCCTTCAAATGCCTTGTAGATGCCTTTCAACTCGACGGCATATTCGTAATCAGCCATACTCCTCCGTTCTCTGCAATCGACACCAAAACATTGGCCTTCAAACAGTGCAACAACTTAGAATAGTTTTTCGGCTCGCTACTGGCAATGCTTTTTATAGACGAATTGTACCATAGAATGTCCATTTTTGGAAGCACCCATTGAAATCGCGTTTTTTTCGTTCATAATTGAGTTATAGTTCAGACCCTAACCGTCATTGCGAGCGAAGCGAAGCAATCCAGTGGTTCATGGGTGCTCGTAGAACTCACCGTGGAACTCGATGTGTCATTGCGAGCGAAGCGAAGCAATCCAGTGGTTCATGGATTGCCGCGGTCGCTACGCTCCCTCAGTCACTTTCACAAAATCAAAGATTTTGGAAAGTGTTGCATAATGTCTTCTTGCCTTTTTTCCACCCGCTTCAGCGGGTAATGGAAAAACGGACAGCGGAGGTGCAAAACACTTCGTGTTTTGAGAAGCACCATTATCGCAATGACGGCATTCCGGCAAGTGTCTGAATTGTTACTAATTGTTGGTAAAGAAAGCCGTGTTTCCATAATGGCAAAAATCACGCAATCGAGGAGGCCCTTCAATGATGGTATTTGATTTCAGCAACAAGAACGCCCTCGTGGTCGGCGCGGGTTCCGGCATCGGCAAGGCGATTGCCCTGCAGCTTGCGGACAACGGCGCAAACGTCTGGTGCGGCGATATTTCAGACGCCGGCGCGGCAGGGGCAGTCCGCGAAATGTCGGAAAAACACGGCGCGAAATACGGTTATTCCGTTTGCGACGCCGCAAAGAGCGAATCCGTCGCCGCCTTGTTTGGCGAGGCAAAAGCGGCCTTCGGGGAAATCAGCATCGTTGTCAACAGCGCGGGCGTCTTTATGCCGAAACGCCTGCTGGAAGCAAGCCCGGAGGATATCAAAACTCATTTGGATGTCAACCTGATGGGCATTGTATACGGATGCCGGCTTGCGCTCGAAACGATGATCGCGCAAGGGGGCGGCGGCAAGATTCTCAACATCGCGTCCGTCGGCGGCAGGCAGGGCGAGGCAAAGTCGCCCTATTACGCGCTCGGCAAAAGCGCCGTGATCAACTGGTCGCAATCGGTCGCGCTCTACGGGGCGCCGTACGGCATCAACTGCAATACGGTCTGCCCCGGCATCATCAGGACGCCGATGTGGGACGTTATCCTCGAAGCCGACAACGGCGGCGGCGATGCCGGCAAAGAAGCGCTGTTCGATGAGATCGTCCGCGCGCGCACCCCTCTTGGCAGGGCGCAGACGGCGGAAGAGATCGCATACGCGGCCGTATTCTTCTGCTCGGACTACGCGGGCGCCATCGTCGGGCAGGCGCTCAACGTTGACGGCGGCGACAAACTGAACTGATTGCAACTGATTTGATTCAGCGTTTTCGGATTTTTTCGTAGGTGTCCCACGCGTAGCGGTCTGTCATGCCCGCGATGTGGTCTTTCACGGTCTCCGCCAAGCCGTAGGCACGCGCCAGCTCTTGGTATTCGTCCGGCAGCTGCCCCGGATTTTCCATATAAAAATCATAAAGCGCGGGGATGGCGCGGCCGATCTCGTACCGCTCCGCGCCCGCGCTGACGCGGCCTGAAAAATACACAACATCAAAAAGGAACGTGCGCAGCCCGTTCATCGCGTCCCGGCACGCGTCGCTCTGCCGGATATCGCCTGTGCCGTCGCTGGTTTCGATCATGTCGCGGATCAGGCTGTCAATGCGCTTGCTTGTCGCGCCGCCGAGCAGCGCGATCGCGCTGCGCGGCAGGTCGGCTTCCGTGATGATGCCGCCGCGCAGCGCGTCGTCGATGTCGTGGTTGACATAGGCGATGCGGTCGGCTGTCTTCACGACACGGCCTTCGAGCGTGATGGGCAATGCCGGCCCCGTATGGTTGAGGATGCCGTCGCGGACTTCCTCGGTCAGGTTCATGCCGCGGCGTGCGCCGCTTGTTTCAAGGACGTCGGCAACGCGCAGGCTCTGGACGTTGTGGCGGAAACCGCCCGGATGCTTGGCCGCAAGCGCGCTTTCGCCCGCGTGGCCAAAAGGCGTATGCCCAAGATCGTGGCCCATCGCGACCGCTTCGGCCAGATCCTCATTGAGCCTGAGCGCCCGCGCGATGCTGCGCGCGATCTGCGCGACCTCGAGCGTATGCGTCAGCCGTGTGCGAAAATGGTCTTCCTCGGGCGCGATGAAGACCTGCGTCTTGTGCATAAGGCGCCGCAGCGCTTTTGAATGGATGATCCTGTCGCGGTCGCGCTGAAAATCCGTGCGGAATGCGCATTTTTCCTCCGCGTGCCGCCTGCCTTTCGACTCGGCCGCCTTCGCCGCATCCTTGGAGAGTATCTCGTATTCCCGCTGTTCGCTGTCCTTCCTGCTTAACATAAAACTGTTTTATGGTTCAATCCCGGTATGCCCAAACCCGCCCTCGCCGCGCGGCGTGTCCGTCAGCGCGTCCGCGCCCTCAATCGCCGCGCGCGCGTATTATGCCACGACAAGCTGAGCGACACGGTCGCCGTCTTTGATTTCAAACGCTTCGTCGCCCCAGTTGATCAGGCATATCTTGATCTCGCCGCGATAGTCGCTGTCGATCGTGCCGACGCCGTTTACGAGCCCAATGCCGTATTTCACCGCAAGGCCGCTGCGCGCCCTCACCTGCGCCTCATAGCCGGGAGGCAGCTCAATGCGAAGCCCCGTCGGGACCAGCGCCCTTTTTCCGGGCAAGAGCAAAACAGGCGCTTCAAGCCGCGCCCGCAAATCCATGCCCGCCGCGCCCGCCGTTTCGTACCGGGGCAGCGCGCCCTCCGCGCTCACCTTGATGGTTACTGCATCCATGCCCTGCTATCCTTGCCAATTGTCATCTTGGTTGGTTTGCTACGCGAGGAGCGCGGGGAGGTCGTGCGCCCTGCCGCTGATCGTAACCGCCGAGTAGGCGGATGCGTCCGCGTACCTTTTTGCGAGGCGCGCGATATCGCCAACCGTGACTGCGTCCACGCCTGCCAGAATTTCTCCTTCTGTATAAATCCGCCCGAGCAAGAGCTGGTTGCGCCCCGCCGCAAACATCCGCGAGCTGTTGCTCTCGCGCCGAAAGATATAGTTGGCCTTGTACTGTTCTTTTACCTTATGCAGCTCATCCGTGCCCACGCCTTCATCCGCGAGTTTTGAAAGCTCGCCCCTGATCGCGCGCACCGCCTCGTTCACCTTCTCATCCGCGATACCTGCGTAGATTACAAACTGCCCGTCATCCACATAGGCGCTGTCCCCCGCGTAAACCGAATAGGCGAGCCCCTGCTCCTCGCGTACAGACATAAAGAGCCGTGAACTCATGCCGCCGCCGAGAATCGCAGCGTACAGATTGAGTGCATAGATATCTTCGTGTGTGAAACTCACGCCTTTTGTGCCAAGAAAAAAGTGGGTCTGTTCAATATCCTTCACAAGGCTGCTCCGCGCGGCCTGCCGACTCTCGGCCGTGTAGATACGCGGCGCTTCGGCCACCCGTGAAATCCCGCCAAAGCCTTGTTCGAGCGCCGCCATCAGCGCCGCTTCGTCGTACATGCCCGAGCAGGAAATCACCATGCCCGGCGCCGTATAGCGCCGGCCCGTATAGGCGAGAATGTCGTCCCGCGAAATCGCATGCACACTTTCGGGCGAGCCGATAATGCGGTTTGCAAGCGGCGTCCCGTCAAAGATCGCCTCCGTGATGAGATCCTGCCCGAAATCGTCGGGCACATCCTCAATCATCTTCATCTCCTCGACGATGACGCCTTTTTCCTTTTCCATTTCGTTCTTGTCAAAGAGCGAGCCGGTCAGCATGTCCGCGATGACGGAAACACTCTCAATCAAGTTGGAAGAAAGCGACTTGACATAATAGCAGGTCGCCTCCTTCGTTGTGAACGCGTTCACCGCAGTGCCGAGTTTTTCCAGATCCTCTGAAATCTGCCGGTACGTGCGCAGGCCCGTCCCCTTGAACATCATATGCTCGATAAAATGCGATATGCCGGCGTTTTCGGTTTCGTCGACCGCGCCGGCGCGCACCCAGACCCCGACCGAAGCCGAGGCCGCGTGCGGCAGATTCTCCAATACGGCCGTCAGTCCGTTTGAAAGTGTGATCGTTTTAATCAATTACAAAAGCGCCTTTCTCGAAAGGCTGATCTTGCCGGATTTGTCGTCGACTCCCTTGACTTTGACCGTAACCGCGTCACCAAGGCTAAGCACGTCTTCGACGCGGTCGACGCGGTGGTTTTCCATCTCTGAGATATGAAGCAGGCCTTCTTTGCCGGGCAATATCTCGACGAACGCGCCGAATTCCTTGATTCCCGTGACCTTCCCTTCGTAAACTTCGCCGATTTCCGGCTCTTTGAGCAGCATTTCAATCATTTCGATCGCTTTCGCCATGCCTTCGGGCTCGATCGCGGCGATCGAGATGAGGCCCGTATCGTCAATGTCGATCTTGACGCCTGTTGCCGCGATGATGCCGTTGATTGTCTTGCCACCCTTGCCTACGATTGTGCCGATATCCTCGGGGTCGATCTGGATCGACTCGATGCGCGGCGCGTACGGCGAGAGCTCGGCGCGCGGCTCGCTGATTTCTTCCTGCATCTGCGAGAGGATGTAAGCGCGGCCTTCCTGAGCCTGGACAATGGCCTTTTCCAGAATTTCGCGCGAAAGGCCGTGGACTTTGATGTCCATTTGCAAAGCCGTGATGCCCTTCGGCGTGCCCGCGACCTTGAAGTCCATGTCGCCATAGTGGTCTTCGAGCCCTTGGATGTCCGTCAGGATGGCGACCTTGCCGTCCTCGCCCTGGATGAGGCCCATCGCCACGCCCGACACCGGCGCCTTGATCGGAACGCCCGCGTCGAGAAGGGACAGCGTCGAGCCGCAGACCGACGCCTGCGACGAGCTGCCGTTGGACGACAGCACTTCGGACACGATGCGGATTGCGTAGGGAAACTCTTCTTCCGTGGGCAGCACAGGGATGAGCGCGCGCTCGGCGAGCGCCCCGTGGCCGATCTCGCGGCGCCCGGGGCTGCGCATCGGCTTCGTTTCGCCGACGGAATAAGGCGGGAAATTGTAATGGTGCATATAGCGCTTTTCGGTCTCGTCGCCGATCCCGTCGATTGTCTGCGCTTCTCTGAGCGGCGCGAGCGTCGTGACGGAAAGCACCTGCGTCTGGCCGCGCTTGAACAGGCCCGAGCCGTGCGTACGCGGCAGGAAGCCGGTTTCGCACCAAATCTGGCGAACATCCGTCGTGCCTCTCCCGTCGGGCCGGACGCCATCCTCGAGGATCATGCGGCGGAAACGCGCGTCGAGCTGCCCCTCAAATATATGCGCGACGTACTTTGAATATTTTTCGACTTCCGCGTATTTTTCGGCGAACTCGGCCTTGGCTTCTTCTGTGATGAGTTTGATCCGCGCCTGCTGCTCGCTGCGCCCAAAGATATGGAGCGCCTCATCGATCCTTGGCACGATGTAGCCGACAACATCCGCGCAGAGCGCTTCCGGCGCGGGGTCGACGGACGGCTCAAATTTGGGTTTGCCGACTTCCGAAACGATTTCGTTTATAAAAGCGACAATCGCTTTGATTTCTTCGTGGCCCGCAAACAGCGCTTCGAGCACAAGGCTTTCCTCGACTTCGTTCGCGCCCGCCTCGACCATCATGATGGCGTCCGCCGTGCCGGAAATCGTCAGCGAAAGCTGTGACACGGCCCGCTGCGCCAGCGTCGGGTTGACGACGGGCTTGCCGTCGATGAGGCCCATGTTGACCGAGGCCGTCGGCCCCGCGAACGGGATATCCGAAATCGACAGCGCCGCAGACGACCCGATCATCGCCGCCACTTCGGGCGAGCAGTCGGGATCGACGCAAAGCACCGTCGCAACGACCTGCACGTCGTGAAAAAACCCTTGCGGGAAGAGCGGCCGCAGCGGCCTGTCCATAAGGCGCGCGCACAGCGTCGCCTTTTCGGACGGCCTGCCCTCGCGGCGGATGAAGCCGCCGGGGATCTTGCCGGCCGCGTACATTTTTTCCTCATAGTCGCAGCTCAGCGGGAAAAAGTCCTGATTTTCCCTCGGCTGCTTCGCCATGCACGCGGACACATTCACGACCGTTTCGCCGTAACGCACCGTCACGGCGCCGTTTGCCTGTTCCGCGACCTTGCCGACTTCGATTTGAAGCAGGCGGCCGCCGAGCGCCGTCTTGAAAACCTTGTAATCTGTAAATCTCATTGCTTCCCTACCCTTCTTTCTTCTTTCACTTCTTTACTTCTCTCTATCGATTATTCAATAAACAAAGACGAGGTGACCTCGCCTTGTGTTTGTTGCTATTTGCGGAGGCCGAGGCGCGCAATCAGCGCCCTGTAGCGCTCGATGTCCTTGTCTTTCAAATAATTGAGCAGGTTGCGGCGCTGCCCGACCATCTTCAAGAGGCCCCGCCGGGAGTGGTGGTCCTTGTGGTGGATTTTCAGATGCTCGTTGAGGTCGTTGATCCGGTATGTCAGGATGGCCACCTGCACCTCCGGCGAGCCGGTATCGCCCGGCAGCCTCTGGTAATCCGCGATAATCTGCGTTTTCTGTTTGTGATCGATCATTTTGTTTTCTCCTTTTCTGTTATGTTTTACAATAATGCAAACACCATATCTTCCCTGCGGCCGGGTATCCGTTGGAGTGTCGTGATACGCAGCCGAGGCGCAACTGTGATATTTTACCACCGGCATATCCAAATTACAAGCAAAATCAATAGCGCTTCGCGATTAGCGATTCCTGTGTTCCAGTGGTAACTGCTCAGACACCGTGCTATTGCAAGCCAATTGCCCGTCATTGCGAGGGAGCGTAGCGACCGCGGCAATCCATTATCCACTGGATTGCTTCGCTTCGCTCGCAATGACGAGGC
>JAITMX010000107.1 GCA_031290775.1 Eubacteriales Family XIII. Incertae Sedis bacterium | reverse complement strand
GAAAACGGACAGCGGAGGTGTGCGAGGTACGACGGAGCTGAAGCTCCTGTACCTCTGCCAGCGAAGCGAACGAAGTGAGCGGAGGTAGGACTGGCAAGCCGCGCAAGCCTGGCAGACGTCCTACCATCAATTTGCTTTGCAAATTGATGGTAGGACTGTCATTGCGAGCGAAGCGAAGCAATCCAGTGGATAATGGATTGCTTCGCTTCGCTCGCAATGACGGCGGGGGTGTGAACTGTAACCTGCTTCTTGCTTCCGTAGGCACGGACACAAAACCTTTTCGGCATTCGGGGGATGGTGTAAAATGGAGACAGACAACTATATACAGGAATCACGCAAATCACGAATCGCATTTGAAAGGAGTTCGAAATGTCACTCAGAGAATCGCTCCCGGCCATCGTCACGGAGCTGCCCGGCCCAAAGGCCGCGAATGTTTTGGCACGCCGCGCCGAGGTGATGCCGGCCGCCATCCGCTCCATCTACCCCATCGTCATGGACCGCGCGGAGGGCGCCATGATCGAGGACCCGGATGGCAATATCTTTCTTGACTGGGTCGGCGGCGTCGGCGTCATGAACGTCGGCTATACCCAGCCCGAGCTCGTGGAAGCCGTACGCGGGCAAGCAGGAAAATTTTTCCATTCAATGATGAACATCACGACAAACCCGCTCTATATCGAGTACGCGGAAGCAATCGCAAAGATCGCGCCCGTCTGCGGAGGCCACAAGCAAGTCATGTTTGCAAACAGCGGCGCCGAGGCCAATGAGAATGCCGTAAAGATCGCGAAAAGCGCCACAGGCAGGCCAAACATCATCGTTTTTTCGGGCGCTTTTCACGGCAGGACGGCGCTGACGATGGCGATGACGGCCAAAAAGGCCTACGCGCACGGCATGGGGCCGTTTCCGGACGGCATCTACCGCGCCGAGTTCCCGTACCTCTACAGGCGCCCTGCCGGCATGAGCGAGGCCGACGCCATCGCCTATTATATCGGGAAGCTCGAAGAGGTATTTGAGAACGCTTCGCCCGCGCAGTATGTCGCGGCCATCGTCTTTGAGCCGATACAGGGCGAGGGCGGTTTTGTCCCCGCGCCGTATGAATGGGTGGAGGCCGTGCGCGCGATTACAGGCCGCCACGGCATCCTCATGGTGACGGACGAGGTGCAGACGGGCTTCGCGCGCAGCGGGCGTATGTTCGCCTCGGAGTATTACAAAGAGAAAGGCTTTGCGCCGGACATCATGGCCTTTGCAAAGTCGGTCGCGGGCGGCCTGCCGCTCTCGGGCGTCGTCTGCTCAAAGGAGATTATGGACAAGGTGACGCCCGGCACGATCGGCGGCACATACAACGGCAACGCGCTTGCATGCGCCTCCGCGCTTGCTGTGCTGAAAAAAATGCAGGACGAGGACTACCCGGCAAAGGCGCTGAAAATCGCGGGGGAATGCAACCGCCGCTTTCTTGCGTGGCAGGGCAAGTACAAGGAAATCGGCGATGTGCGCGGCATCGGCGCGATGATGGGCATTGAGTTCGTCAAGGACGCCGCCAAGACGCCCTACCCCGAGCTTGTCTCGGGAATCGTCGCCTCGGCGTGGAAAAAGGGGCTCATCATCGAAAGCGCCGGCACCTACGGCAGCGTGATCCGCTTCCTCTGCCCGCTCTGCGTGACGGACGCGCAGCTCGAAGCGGGGCTCGATATCTTTGAGGCCGCCATCGAGGAAAACCTTTGAGGACGCGCCGCCCCTGTCACCGCCTTATAGCTGCAGCGCAAAATCCTCGTCCTTGATCCGGCCGAGCCGTTTCAAGATGAGGCAAAACACATAGGACAGCGCCGCCGTCAGCACGATGTGCAGAATGACGACTTTCCAAAGCGTGTCAAGCGTAAAGCCCATCGACGTAAACGTCCCGATCTGCCCGACAAGGCCCGATGTGCCCATCCCGGCGCCGGCCGGGATGTTTGTCATACGGAAGCCGAGCGTCGCGACGGGGCCGAGCACGGCGGCCGCGAGCGTCGGAGGCAAGACGATCCATGGGTTTTTGATGATATTGGGCACCTGCAGCATCGACGTGCCGATGCCCTGCGCAAACAGGCCCCCGACGCCATTGGCGCGAAAGCTGATGACCGCAAAGCCGACCATCTGCGCGCAGCAGCCGACGGTCGCCGCGCCCGCCGCGATGCCGGAGAGGTCTAGCATGATGCACAACGCGGCGCTCGAAATGGGCGCGGTCAGCACGAGGCCGACGACGACCGCGACAACGATGCCCATCCAAAACGGCTGGAGCTCGGTCGCGTTCATGATGACCTTGCCGAGCCCCGTCATCAGCGCCCCGATGACAGGCCCGATAAACTTGGCGACAACGCCGCCTACAAAGATCGTGGCCAAGGGGGTGACGATGATATCGACCTTCGTTTCTTTTGAAACGAGCTTTCCGATCTCGACGGCGATCAAGGCGGCCACAAAAGCGCCCGCCGGCCCGCCGGCGGCGCCGCCTTCCGTCCACGCCATATTGCCCATATAGCCCGTCGCAATGCTCGCAAACAGCACCAAGGGCGGCGCTTTCAGGCCATACGCGACGGCCACGCCGATCGCCGGGCCGACCAACGACATCGCTACGGCGCCGATTTTGATCAAAAAGAGCGAAAAGCCGGTTTCGCCGGCGTGTATGCCGATCTGCTCCCCGATCGTCTTGATGATGAGCCCGATAAGCAGCGACGCGAAAAGGCCGAGCGCCATCGCCGAAAGCGCGTCGAGCGCATAGCGCTTTACGGAGATTTCAACATTTTTGCGTACGAAAAATTCTTTCACCTTGCTTTTTTGACTCATGTTCACCTCCCTTGATGATAACTAATAAAATACCAACGCCCAAACGTTTTGGATGAAACCCAGAATCGCGGACAGCGCCGGCCCCAGCAGCCCGCTGATGATATCAAAGACGATGAGTATGAGCAGGATAATCGTGCCGTTGCTGTAAAACGGTTTGTACCAACGGAAGCGGCGCAAGTCAAAAATCTCCGTGATGATGCCAAAGCCGTCAAGCGGCGGAATGGGCAGCAGATTGAAAATCATAAGGACGAGATTCATATAAACGACATTGAGCAGGATCGTGAAAAGGGTTTCGTTATGGACGACAAACAGGGCGGCCGTGCAAAAGAACGCGATGACGAAGTTTGTCGCCACGCCAGCCACATCTGTGATGATATTGGCAAGGCGCCTGTTTTTCGTAAAAGCGTAGGGGTTTACCTGCACCGGCCTGCCCCAGCCGAAGCCGACAAAGAGCAGCGCGATGATGCCGACGGGGTCGATGTGGGCGAGCGGGTTGAGCGTGACGCGCCCCTGCGCCTTCGGCGTCTGGTCGCCAAGCTTCCACGCGGAGAAAGCATGCGCGAACTCATGCACCGTGATGCCGATCACAATACCCGGCAAGCGCAGCAGCGTCGTGGTCAGCCAATCGCCGAAATTGTCGTAGCGGCCCGACGAAAAAGCGTTGTACGCCATGATGACCATAAAGACAACCATGATGTAATTGCCGCTGAACGCTTTCCTCATCGGATACGCTCGATCCCGATCTTGTAGTCGACAAACTGCCGCGCGGTGCGGCCCGAACGCCCGCCATGGCGAATCTCCCATTTGAGCGCCTCGGCGGCGAGTTCGTCTACAGGCAGATGAAGCCCGGCTTTGCCCGCCATGCTTTTCACAATCGCGAGGTATTCGTTTTGGTCGGGCGCCGAGTAGATGAGCGTGATGCCAAAACGATCCGAGAGCGAGCGCTTTTCCTGTATGTTGTCGCGCCGCCTCACATCGTCTTCATCGTTTCGGTCGTTCCAGACCTCTTTGACGATGTTTTTTCGATTTGTCGTCACGATGAAGATTGTATTTTTTGGCCTTGGTATGATTCGGCCCTCCATGATCGACTTGAAAACCTTGTACTCGTTTTCATTTTCCTCAAAAGACAGGTCGTCGATAAAGATGATGAACTTCATGCCGCGGCCTTCGATCTGCGCAAGGATGCCGGGAATCAGATTGATTTTGTCCTTTGCGACGCTGATCATCTTGAGCCCCTGCGCGGAGTATAGATTGAGCAGGGCCTTGGCGGACGAGGATTTCCCTGTCCCGCTGTCGCCGTAAAGCAGCATATTGTTGGCTTGCGTCCCCGACATGAGAATATTCGCGTTGTCTATGAGCATGCGTTTCTGGCTCTCATAGCCGATGAGATCGTCCATCGTGATGGGGTCCGGGCATTTGACAGGTACCAGACCCTCGTCTTCCGCATACAAGGCAGGCGCCGTTTCAAAGATACCCGAACCATAGCTCTGATAATAATTTGCGAGCATGATGGCTGCGTCAATGCTCTTGCTTTGCATCATCGCCTTGTGGACCTGCTCGCGGCGCGACAGCGCCCCGCTGCCGGAAATAGGCGCCGCAGCCACATTGCGGCCGTCTGCCGCGCCTGTGATTTTGATGAAATCAAAGCGGTAAACGCCCGAAATGAGCTTGATCTCGCTCGCCGCGAGCATGAGGACGGACTTGGCCTCAAAATCGAGCGCCGCCGTGATTTCCGCAGCTGCCATGCCGCGCCTCAAGTCTTTGTAAACACCCTTTTCGGACATACGCGCAAAGATGTTTTCTTCTCCGGCGATGACGCGGCAAAGATGGTCTTGCAAATAATTGCCGGAAATCTCGCCGTTGCCTATATTGCCAAGCAACGCGCGCTGTGTCGTGAAATAAACCCCGCGAATCGCCTCTTCCAAGGTTGTTTCGGTCGTATCGTGCGAAACCCCTGCAAGCCGGCTCGCGATATCGTCGTTTCGAATCGCTTCAAAAAGTATCAGTTGGTCTATATATTTGATTGTATTCATTTTGCATATAGCGGATGCGCTTCTGTCAATTTCTTTACGGCCGCGCGCGCTTCCTCCTGATTTGCCGCGTTGCCCGGCTCGCTCAAAACCAAAGCGATGGCGCGGGCGGTTTGCTCCGCATCGGCTTCCGTGAAGCCGCGCGTTGTCATGGCCGGCGTGCCAAGGCGTACGCCGCTTGTGACATTTGGGCCGTTCGGGTCGCCCGGAACAGCGTTTTTGTTCGTTGTGATGCCTACACCGTCGAGCAGTGTTTCGGCTTCTTTGCCCGTGATGCCCTTGCCGATGAGCGAAAGCAATACGAGATGGTTGTCCGTACCGCCCGAGACGAGTTTGAACCCATGCGAGGACAAGCTGTCCGCAAGTACGCGCGCATTCCTTACGACCTGCGCCTGATACGCCTTGAACCCGGGCTCGGCTGCCTCTTTGAAACACACGGCTTTGCCGGCGACAACATGCTCGAGCGGCCCGCCTTGAATCCCCGGAAAGATCGCCTTGTCGATTTTCGGGCCGTATTCGGCATCGGCGAGGATGAGCCCGCCGCGCGGCCCGCGCAGCGTCTTGTGCGTCGTGGAAGTCACGATCTGCGCAAGCCCGACCGGGGATGGATGCTCTCCGGCGGCGACGAGCCCTGCGATATGCGCCATATCCACCATGAGAATGGCGCCGGCCTCGTCGGCGATAGCGCGAAATCTCGCAAAGTCGATGAGGCGCGGATAGGCGCTTGCGCCGGCCACGATGAGTTTTGGGCGGTGTTCCTTCGCTTTTGCAAGCACATCATCATAATCAATGCGCTCCGTATCCGCATCAAGGCCATATGAAATAAAATTGTAGTATTTCCCCGATATATTGGCTTTGCTGCCGTGCGTGAGATGGCCGCCCTCGGCAAGGCTCATGCCCATGACGGTGTCTCCGGGCGAAAGCAGGGCATAATAAACAGCCGTATTGGCGCTTGCGCCGCTGTGCGGCTGGACATTGGCGTATTCCGAGCCGAAAAGCCCGCAGACACGCTCGATCGCGAGCGCTTCGATTTCATCGATATGCTCGCATCCGCCGTAATATCGGCGGCCCGGATAGCCTTCCGCGTATTTGTTGGTCAGGACGCTGCCCATCGCTTCCATCACAGCCGCCGACGTGAAGTTTTCGGAAGCGATCATTTCGATTTTGTGTTCCTGCCGGCCCATTTCGCGGCGGATCATATCTGCTACGGCCCTGTCTGTTTTGTCGAGATTATCAAAGTGCATGTTTGCTTGTCTTCCTTTCTGTTCTGTGATCGCTACTGCCGGCACGGCGCCAAAAGCTCGACGCCGCGTGTGAATTTTGTTTTGGGTTCAGGCTTTAGCCCGTATTTGCCTGCGATCTTTTTGCCGACAGCGAGCAAATCGTCCTTGCCCCCCGAGTAAACCTCTATTTCGAGTTCGCACAGCCGGACGCTTTTCGCGCCCGCAACGATCACGCCCTCATCGAGTGCAAGTTCGAGAATGCTTTCCCCATAGTCGATGCGGATGCGCCTGCGCGTGAAAACCATATCGCAAACATTGATGAGCGGTTTGCCTGCGGTGACGTCAAGCAAATCCCGCCCCTCGGGGCTTTCCTTGAAAAGGCCCGGATCCGGGTTGAAGAAACAAGTCTGGTCAGAGATCGGGATATTGATTTCCGAGCGGATATACAGGCCGCTGATCCCATCGTCATCGTCACGCCATTTTAACGTGGCAAATGTGCGCTCGCCCTCGGAACGTATGCGAAACGCGATATTGTGGCGAATCAGCGCATGGTCCTCGGTATCAAAATACGCCGCCTTCATGCGGACAACTTCGGGTTCGCCGCTTTCCGCAATGCCGGCGATCCATGGATCCTTGAGGATTTTCTCATATTGCTCGACGCCGTCGATTTTGTATTTCAGTTCAATTTCCATCGGATGTAAATAGTAACACAAAAGCGCAACGAGTGAAACATCGCCAATGGATTTTTTATGGAAACAGCCTGCAGGGTGCAGGCCGGCTCGCAAACGCTTCGGATTTTATGGCAATTCTGTCTCGGGATCCACATAGATGTCTGCGTAGTACACGCCGAGCGCAAGCGCCTGCCCGTGCGACGGGACATAGACATCGATCTTGTTGCCGTTTACGGCGCCGCCGCGGTCCTCGACAACTTTTTCGATCACACTCCCCCCACGCTTGATATAGACCTTTGTGTGGGGCGGCAGTACGTTCCAGTCGGCCGCGACCATGCCCTCGGAGACCGCTTTGCCCGTCGCTGTTGTGCCGGTAGCATACGCACCGCAGCAGATCGTGCACGCGCAATAATGCGTCACCTTGAAAGTACCGACAAACTTGAGCTTTTCACCGGCCTCATTGCGCGGCACATTCACATCGTACGCAACATTCATATTTGACTTCTCGGCCTGTACGCCGCCGACGGGCTTTTGCACATACGCAAAATCGCCTGCCGATATGACCGCGTCGGCCGGGATGATGGCCATATAAAACGCCGCAAGGCAAATCGCGGACAAAGAAATCGCAAGTACGCGATACCGCTTCCAGTAATCTTTCATGAATGTCCCGGCTTCCGGCAACCAGGATTTCATCGTTGAAAACATACACTCCCCTTTCGGTGCAAAACGTTATGTTACATTTTGTTTACACCGAAATGAGTGGATTTTCAACCGCTTATTGTAATAATTCTGTAATAATTCTGCGTAACTTCACAAAAACTTCATGATTGGAAGCCTTTTTCCGTGATCATATAGAGTTTTGACGCTGTAAGCTTGGCTCCGCCCTCAATGATGAAATCGCCATGATCGGTCGAGACCAGCGCCGTATCATACAGATACATCGCAAGTTTTGCGCGCTCGGCTTCCAGCGCATCCGCCGACCCGGTCAAGCCAAGGCTGTCCACGGCCTGTTTGATCAGCAACGCCGCTTGATAGTAGTCCACTGCGATTTCGTAATAAGCGGGGTCGCCCACATTCCTTGCAAACCCATCGTCAAACGCTTTTCGCTTTTCCGCATCCTTGCCCGGGTCAAGCGTCGCCCATACACGGACGCCAAGCATCTCCCCCGCTGTACCTTCGGCGAGGACGGGTTCGGCCGCCTTGGGCCCGCAAAGGATCTTCAGTTTGGACGCGCCGTCACCCGCGAGATATTTGAGCTGCGTGACTACGCGAATCGTATCCTGGCTGTTCAGGTCGATATAGTAGGCGTCGGCGCCGGATGCATAGGCCTTTTCCGCAACACTTGCCGCATCGAAAGCCTCGTTCCCAAGCTCAAACCTCTCCGCGATTTCTTTTCCGGCTGCAGTGGCGGCCGATTCGGCAGCTTCCGTACGCTCGGCGCTTGCGGGATCGTAAAAAATACATAGCTTCGAAAAGCGCTCGGTCCTCATCCATGTTTCCATGGCGGATACCGCCGCGCTATCGGGGCTGGCGATGCATGAAATCGCATAGGGCTGAAACGCCTCTCTGTTTTCCGCGTCCGTCGCTGCGCCTATAACGGGCATCCCAACGCCATAAAACGCCTGCTCGCCGGCCTGGTAAAGCGGCTCAATGGACGGCCCCAGCGCGACCAAGGCGGTGGATGCAACCATGCCGATCTCCGCCGCTACCTTTGGGTCGCTTGACGCCACATCCCTGATAGTGATTTTGACGGGCAAGCCTCTGATGCCGCCCATTTCGTTGACTGTCTTGATGCCGTAGTCAAAACCCCATGCGGCCGCAAGCCCCGCGCCCGATTCCGCGCCCGTGATCGGCACGACGATCGGCAAATCCCATTCCGAAACTGCGGCAGGCGGCAAATCGGCTTCGGGCGCCCCTTGCGCAGGGTCATTGCCCGAGCCGCCAAACAGCCCGCCGGCGGAACCGACGCCGCCTGCCGCCGTATCCGGCGTACAGCCAAAAAGCTCGGCCGAAAAAGCCACGCACACCATCAGCAATACTATTAAAACACCGGAAGAAAAGAAACGCTTTCTAAACATACAACACTCCAAACGGGCAAAAGCAATTGCCTGATCGCCAATAAACCAAATAAATCAGACCGCATCGCTTGCGCGAAACGGTCTTTATTATATATTACAATTGTATTAAAATGTGTGAAAATTTCGTGAAATTTTCGTCCGGTATGGCATCCCGGGACTATTTCACGCTGTACAGGATCTCCCCGTAGCTCGGCAGTGGCCAATAATGGCGATCCACGATACCCTCGAGTGCATCTACGGTCTCGCGCAGTTTTGCCATTGCGGAGATGACAACCGTACCGTAGTATTTCGCAATCTCAAGCGTCTCTCCCGCAGGTTCGCCCGCCACGGCCTTTTCCAACGCCGCGAGTGCGTCCGAAAGGCTCGCCCCGAGCGCCCCGAGATTTTCGAGCAGGCCGGTTTCGAGTGTTGCCGGGAGATTCTCCGAGACCCTCTTTTTTGCGTTGGCCGACTTGGCCACATCCGTCTCGTACGCGATGACCGCGGGCACGATGTCGCGGTGCGAAAGCTCGAGCATCGTAAGCGCCTCAATACGAAGGATCTTCACATAGCCTTCGAGCAGGAGCTCTGTGCGGGACTCGACCTCGTCCGGCGTCAAGACCTCGTGCCGCGCCATGAGCTCGATATTTTCGGGCTTGATGAAATAGGGGAGCGCGTCCGTCGTCGTTTTCAAATTGAGCAGCCCGCGCTTTTCGGCTTCGGCCACCCATGCTTCGGCGTAGTTGTTTCCGTTGAAGATGATGCGCTCGTGCGCGACGATGGTCTCCTTTACGATGGCCGCAATCTCCGCGTTGATGTCGGCTGCCTTTTCGAGGCGGCCCGCAAACCCTGAGAGCACATCGGCAACAATCGTATTGAGGATGAAGAGCGGGCCGGAAACGGACAGGGACGATCCGACCATGCGAAATTCGAATTTGTTGCCCGTGAAAGCAAAAGGCGAGGTCCGGTTGCGATCTGTCGTATCCTTGGGAAATTGCGGCAGGACGTCCACGCCGATGCTCATACTGACGCGTTCCGTGGGCGAAATCAGCTCGCCGCTCTTGATGGACGCAAGGATATCCGTGAGCTCCTCGCCGAGAAAAATCGAGATGATGGCCGGCGGCGCTTCCGCTTTGCCGAGGCGATGGTCGTTTGCCGCGGTCGCGACGGAAAGCCTCAGCAGATCTTGATGAAGGTCGACTGCTTTGATGACAGCGGAAAGAAAGAGCAGGAAGCGCGCGTTTGAGACAGGCGTCTTGCCGGGATCCAGCAGATTTTCGCCCTCGCTCGTAGCAATGGACCAGTTGCAGTGCTTGCCGGAGCCGTTGACGCCCGCAAAAGGCTTTTCGTTTGTGAGGCAGACGAGGCCGTGCTTCGGCGCGACGCTCTTCAGCGTTTCCATGATGAGCTGGTTGTGGTCCGTCGCGCGGTTTGCGGTCTCAAAGATCGACGCGATTTCATGTTGGGCCGGCGCCACTTCGTTGTGGCGCGTCTTGCTCGCGATGCCGAGCGACCAAAGCGTTTCGTCGAGATCCTGCATGAAAGCAGCAACTCTCGGCTTTATGATGCCAAAGTAGTGGTCGTCGAGATCCTGCCCCTTCGGCGGGGCGCTGCCAAACAGCGTACGCCCCGCATACACGAGGTCGGGCCTGGCATCATACATCGACTCGTCTATCAGGAAGTATTCCTGCTCGGCGCCGCAGTTGGTCACGATTCCCGTATCGGCGGGGGAACCGAGGAGTTTCAAAATACGTTTGCCTTGCTTGTCGATGGCCTGCATCGAGCGCAAAAGCGGCGTCTTCTTGTCGAGCGCCTCGCCGCCGTACGAGCAAAACGCCGTCGGGATATAGAGCACATGCCCTTTCACAAAGGCGGGCGAAGTCGGGTCCCACGCCGTATAGCCGCGCGCCTCATATGTCTCGCGTACGCCGCCCGTCGGAAAACTCGACGCGTCCGGCTCACCCTTGATGAGCTCCTTGCCCGAAAATTTCAATACAAACTCGCGATCGCCTTCAAAGTCCACAAAGGATTCGTGCTTTTCCGCCGTGTTGCCCGTCATCGGCTGAAACCAATCCGTATAGTGCGTGGCGCCCTTTTCCATCGCCCATTCTTTCATGGCGTTCGCGACGATGTCGGCAATGCCCGGATCCAATGTGCCCATCGTCTTGATTGAACCCGTCAACGAAGCGTAGACATCGCCCGGCAGCCTCTCTTTCATCACTGCGTTGTTGAATACGTCGCTTTCGTATTCTTTGCCCAGATCATAAAACTCGCTCATCAAACTGTCCTTTCTGTCCTCTGCATCAAGTATATCATATATAATAGTCACAAAACACGTCCTTGTCAACGCCTAATTCTGAATTTTCTTTATTTTTCGTAATTGTCTGAAAACTTATCGTTTTTTCGATATTGAGCCCTTGTTTCTATTCTTTTCTGAACAGATCTGCCAAGCGGTCAAGCATGCTCCTATTGCTGTCAGCCGCAGTGTCATCCGCCGGCTTCCCGGGTTTTTCGATTTTGCCCGTCGTGATCACAAACTGTACTGCACCAATCTCGCCGTTTTTCGCGGACGCAAACGACAGGGGCGCGTAGCCTGATTTGTCAAACTCCCCGATGAGTTCGTCTATCTTTTCTTCGATCTGCTCCGGCATATCCCTTGTTTCCTGTTGCAGCTTGGCCGTACCGCCTTTCAATTCGACAACACCGTCCTTGAATTCGGCGAGCCCGGTTTCAAGCCCGTCTGCCCCGCCCGCAAGCCGGGCCGCCGCAGGCGCCGTCTGTTTCACGCCGTCCAAATAGGCATTCAGGCCGCTCGCAAAGCCTTTTTCGGGATCGGGGTCATTGTAAGCCCCTGCAAGCGCCGTGATGCCCTGCGCAAGCGTTTCGAGCATGGCAAGCTGTTCTTGCAGCGCACCGAGCTGCTCCTGCAGGCCGGCAAACTGCGCCTGCAGCGCTCCGAGCTCTGTGAAAAACGCGCCGAGCTTACCCGCCAGCTCCGTATCGCCGGCGGCATAAACATAGCCGACGGCCGCCGCCGCTTCGGTTTCCGTCAGCCCCGCCGGCACTGCAAGCTGCGGGATGCCCGGCGCGGCAAACCCGGAGAGCCCTTCCGATATCCGCGCGAGGCTCTCGCCGATCCCTGCCGCGCCCTGCTTCAGGCTGTCGGCCTTTGCCGCCAGCGTGTCCAAGCCACCCGCAAATTGCCATGCCCCGTCCGAATAGGCCGAGACGCCGTCCGAGATGTCCCGCGCGCCGTCCGCAAGCTCGCGCACACCGTCGTCGAGCTTTGCGATGGCGTCCGCGAGTTTTGCCATATCATCTGTCATTTCCGAGGTGTTGGGCCGTTCAAAAGCCATAGCAAGCGGCACAGCGGAAAATTGTATGCCCGGCATCGAAAAATCGACGACATCCGCTTCGAGCGAAAGCGCACCCTCCTTTCCGGGCATCACCGCAAAAGTAACGAGTTTGCTGCTGCCCGCGTTCGCGACCATTCCCCCATCCGCTTTGATATTTTTGCAAAGCGCCGCATCGAGCGTGACGGAAATCTGCAGGAGGCAGTTGTCAAACCAGCCCGAATCCAAGGCCTCGTTTTTTCTTGTTTCGATCGATACCGCAAGCCGGCCGCCCCCCCCCGCGAGCGCATCCGCCCGGGCTTCTTCACCGTCAAGCCGGTATGTGAGCTTGAAAAGCCACGGGAGGCTTGGGCTTGCGATATTGCCTTGATAATAAAAGTCGCCGGGCGGCGCGTCAAAAACGATTGCGCCGTCCACGCCGCTTTCGATCTTTGAGTCCGATGTGAGATTTTTCAGCGACGAGTAATCACCGTAATCCGTCACGATGCCGGCCTTCTCCACATTGACGATGTTGACGACATAGGCTTCCTGCGGCGCGCCGTCTGTGGCGAGTTTTGCGTAAACAACCTCTTCTTTTGGCTGGGCGCCACTCATGCCGGCTGCCGCGATGCCGGCCTGCCGCGCCACGCCCGCGTCCGCCGCGCTCACGCCCGCTATGCCATCAGCGGCGGCGCCGCCACTGCCCGCGCCGCCCGTGCTATTTCCCGACGCCCACGCCGCGCCCCAGCAGGATGCCGCCACCGCAATGACAAGCGCCGCAGAAACCAACATCCGTTTTTTCATGGCCTTCATATTGTCACCCCGTTATTTTCCTAAAAAGAAACCCCGCCTTGTATGTCGTTTTGGCAATCGCGCGGTCGAGCAGCGCAAGCAGCGACGGCAGGAAAAACACCACCATGCACATCGAGAGCAGCGTCCCCCGGCCGAGCAGCAGCCCGATTTCCGCCACCATCGGGTTGGACGAGGACGCCCACAGCACAAAGCCCGCAGACGAAAGGATCGCCCCGGACACAAGGATCGATCCGAACGTTTCGCTGAGCGTTTTTCTGCGCGCCTCGCGCACGGGCAGCATCCTCCGGTTTTCCTTGTAGTGGTCTGTCAGCAAAATGGCATAATCTACTGTAGCGCCGAGCTGCACCGTGCTGAGGACGAGATAGCCGATGTACGACAAGCTGCTGCCCGTAAAATACGGGATTGCGAGATTGATCCAAATCGCCGCCTCAATCGTCAGCAAAAGCACAAAAGGCAGCGCCAGAGAGCGAAACATGATGAGCAGCACGAGGAAAATCGAGATGAGCGCGATGATGTTGACCCTTTGCTGGTCGCGCTTGATGATGTCCTCCATATCGGAGAGATTGACACTCTGCCCGAGCGCATAGTAGGCATCCCCGTATACGGCGGCGGCCGCGCCGCGCACGTCATCCACAAGCGAAAAAGCAAGCTCGCCTTCTTCGGGTGTGTCCGCGTAAACGATGATGCGCGCGTAATTGCCCGAATAAAACTGCTCGGAGATTGCTTTGTCCAAATATTCCTCGGGGACTTGAGCGCCGACAGCCTGCGTATACGACAAGACCTCCCGAACGCGCGGCAGCGCCGCGAGCGCCGCCGCAAGCGCGGCTTCCTTTGCCGGCTCGCCCTTTGGCACAAGCAATACCGCTGTCGTTTCCCTGCCGAATTCGCGATTGATCTCCGCAGTATCGAGCCCGCTTTTGCCGGTCTGGTTGAGATTGCCAAAACCGTAGGTGAAAGAATTTTCGTTTTGGGCGAGGAAAGACGGCGCGCCTATGACGCAGACGATGATGATGATGGGTATGCCGATGCGCGCGATCGCCCTGCCAAGCAGCGGCCAGTCGTCCGGCATGAGATGGCGATGCTTCGTCTTGTCGACGAGTTTGTACACGCAGAGCGTGAAAGCCGGCAAAAAGAATACGACGGAAACGAAGCTGAACACGATGCCTTTTACGAGCGAGAGCCCAAGGTCGGCGCCGAGCCCGAAGTCCATGAAGACGAGCGCGAGAAAACCGAAAAAGGTCGTGGCCGCGCTCGCCGCAATCGTCGGGAAAGCCCTCTTCACGGCGGCCCTCATGGCATCTTCCGGCGTGAGCCCCTGCGCCCTGAAATCGGAAAACCGGTGCAGCAAAAAAATCGCATAGTCAAGAGACACCGCAAGCTGAAGGATCGGGCTGACCGAATTTGAAACAAAAGAAATCTCGCCGAAAAAGATGTTCGTACCCATGTTGATGACGACCGATACGCCGATCGCAAACAAAAAGAGCAGCGGCTCAAGCCAAAACTCCGTCGACAGGATGAGGATGGCGACGATGACGGGGATGAGGATTTTCATCGCGTTCGCGACCTCGCTGCTCGTGAGTTTTTGCATCCATGCCCGGTCGTTTGCCTCGCCGGAAAGCGGATTGCCATCGCCAACCAGCGCATAAATCCCATCCGTTACACGCACCTCGTCCCCATCGCCGATCGAAAAGCTGATGATCGCGTTGCCATTTTTGTAATATTCTTCTACGATATCCGAATCCGCCATTTCAAGCGGTGTTTTGATATCGACCGCGTCGTCGAGCCAGAGGACGGAGCCGACCCCATCGATGTCCGCCAGCTTTTGTTTGTACGCAAGCGCCTCGCTCACGGACACATTTTTGACCATGACACGGGCATTGGGGATGCCCGGCCCAAACTCTTCTTTCATCACGCCAAGCGCGCGCGTCGACGGCGCGTCGTCCGGAAGATAGTCGGCAAGGTCGTAGTTGACGGCCACCCCGAGATACAGCCCCGCGCAAACAGCCATGGCTGCGAAAAAAAGGGCAACGACCGCTTTTTTATGCTTGATGATACCGCCGGAAATCCGATCCACCTATCGCCTTGCCCCTTTCCTTTGCCAACCGGCCCTGCAAATCACCTTCCGCTGCGGCGGCGCTCCAATTCGGTGAGGTATTTCTTGCGAAGCCGGATATCGTCGGGGACGACTTCCACAAGCTCATCATCATTGATGAACTCGAGAGACTCTTCGAGCGACATGATGACGGGCGGCGACAGCTTGATGTTTTCGTCGCTGCCCGCTGCCCTCATATTGGTCTTTTTCTTTGTTTTCGCCGGGTTCACGACCATGTCGGCGTTTCGGCTGTTCATGCCGATGATCATCCCTACGTACACCGGGACGCCCGATCCGACAAAGAGCGCCGCGCGTTCGCCGATGCTGTTCAAAGCATAGGCCGACGTCTCTCCGGCAAAACCGGAGACAATGACGCCGTTCATCCGCTGCGGGATCTCCCCCTTGTACGCCTCAAAACTTTCAAATCTGCGCACAAACGTCCCCTCGCCCCGCGTATCCCCGATGAATTCCGAGCGGTAGCCCATGAGCCCCCGGGTGGGGACTGCATACTCAATGCGCGTAAATCCGTTTTCGATGGACATCTCCAGCATGACGCCCTTGCGGATGTTCATCTTGGAAATCGCCGTGCCGGCATAGGCGTCGGGCAGGGACAGGATGACGCGCTCAATGGGCTCGAGCAATTGCCCGCGCGCGCCCTGCTTCATAATGACCTCCGGCTTGGAGACCGCCATCTCGTAGCCTTCCCGCCGCATGTTTTCGATCAGCACGGAAAGGTGGAGCTCCCCGCGCCCCGAAACCTTGAAGCTGTCCGTCGACTCCGTTTCTTCCACGAGCAGCCCTACGTTGACCTCGGTTTCTTTGCGCAGCCTTTCTTTCAGATGCCGGGACGTGACATACTTGCCGGACCGCCCCGCGAAAGGCGACTTGTTGACCATGAAGGTCATAGCCATCGTCGGCTCTTCGATCTTGATCTCGCCTGCGCCCTCCGGCGCGTCAGGGTCGCAAACCGTATCCCCGATGGAGATATCCGGGATGCCCGAAACCACCGCGATATCCCCGCTTTGCGCTTCCCCGGCCACGATGCGCTTCATGCCGATATAGGTAAAAATCTGGTTGATTTTGGTTTTTTCAATTTCTCCGCTGTCGGCCTTGACCACCGAAACGGGCTGCGCTTCGCGGATTGCCCCCCGCGTGATACGCCCGATTCCGAGACGGCCGATATAATCATCATATGCCAGCGTCGAAATCTGGAGCTGGAGCGGCTCGGCATTTCGGCCCGGATATGGCGGCACGTGATGGATGATGGTCTCGAAAAGGGGAATGATATCGTCATTCCCATCTTCGGGTTCGCGCCTTACAATGCCGTCCCTGACGACGCCATAGAGAATCGGGAAATCGAGCTGTTCGCTGCTTGCGTTCAAATCCATGAACAATTGGTAGACCATGTCGACGACCTCTTTGATGCGGGCGTCGCGTTTGTCGATCTTGTTGATCAGCAGAATCGGGCATAGGCCCTGCTCGAGGGATTTTTGGAGGACAAAGCGCGTCTGCGGCATCGGCCCCTCGCTGGAATCCACGAGCAGGATCACCGTGTCCACCGTTTTGATGATGCGCTCCACTTCCGAAGAAAAATCGGCGTGCCCCGGCGTATCGACAATATTGATCTTGTAATCCCCGTATTGGACGGAACAATTTTTGGAGTAAATCGTGATTCCGCGCTCCCGCTCGATGTCATCGCTGTCCATCACGCAATCTATGATTTCTTCGTTCGCGCGAAAAACGCCGCTCTGCATCAGAAAGGCGTCGACCAAGGTAGACTTGCCGGCATCCACATGGGCAATCACGGCGATATTGATGATTTTCATTGTTTCTGTTTTAGCCATGCCTGCCATTATAGCACGATTTCACCTCAAGCATTCAGGCATTCAGTCATTTCATATCGCCCCTTGGCCGCCGCCCGCAAAATACGCGTCGATGACTTCCTGCCCCCCGATCCTGCATACGCTTCCGTCCTGAATCCAAATGGCCCTGTCCGCGAGGGCCGACGCGCACCGGAAGTCGTGCGTGACGGTGACCATCGCGCAGCCGTGCGCCCGGCTGAGTTTGTTGAGCGTGCCGATCATGCGGTTCAGGCCATCGAAATCCTGCCCGACCGTGGG
>JAITMX010000157.1 GCA_031290775.1 Eubacteriales Family XIII. Incertae Sedis bacterium | reverse complement strand
ATTTTCACACTCAATGACATAAATGAGACCCATTTTCAGCCTTCCTTTCTCATAAGTCCATCCGCAATCTCGTTTGCCTTGTTTTTTATGTACGCCGCGTCCATCCCAAACGCTTTAAGGATTGCCTTCTGAGTGGCCGTCACCGCATGGTCCAACCGGTATCTTTTGTCGAGCAGCCTCACCATCTCTATCTTCTCGAGCTCCTTGATTGCCGCCGGCACGGTCATGTAATTTGATTTCTTCCCGCTTCTCGCCATCTCATCTTTCAGGCATGTGTACAGCTTGCTCCTGACAATGAGCGCGATAAACTCAATGAATATCTTTGCGGCTGCTGATTCGTCTGAATGCACGCGCAGGCTTTTGTCCCCCAGATATGACTTGTCGCCTCGGAACAGTTTCTCCGACGCGTCACGGCTTTTGTAAAGACGCAGGGCTTCCTTTGCGGTCATTTTGGCGGATGTGACGATCACGAAGTATCCGCACAAATCAATCTCTCGCTCAATCACTTCCGCCTTTTCCTTTGCGAACAAAAACACATTGTCTTTCTCACTGACAAACGGCTCAAAATACTTCGTGCACGCCTCGCCCGGCGCAAAAACCTTGCCATCCTGCTTTTTCAGATATTTTGCCGTCTGCTCCATGCCCGCCTCGATTTTCTCCCGCTCCGCGCATTCCTTGCTGCTGGAGTGGAATAGATGGAAGTACCGCTCCGTCCCATCCGACGCGTACAGCTCGCGCTTTGCCGTCATGCCGTATGCCTTGTATTCCCTTATGCTATGGTCCCGGCTGTTCTCAAATTCCCCCTTGTTCTCAAGAATCAGGCCGTTCACAAAGCCGGCCATGCCCTTTGCCATGATTACGAAATCATAGCCGCAGCTGTCCATATACTGTATATTTCCTTGGCTGAAGCAGCCGCGGTCGAGTATGAACCCGATCTTCTTGTATCCATAGCCTTTTGCTTTTTCAAGCATGAACTGAAGCTGGGAGATGTCCACGATGCTTCCGGGACAGTCCTCATAGAACAGCGGCTCCCGGTTGTTTGTGTCATAAGCGACAGCGCAATTGAAAACAGGAAGCCCGCTGTCTTTCTTTGCATGGCCATACTCCACCATTTCGATATCGCCCGCTTGGCAGTTCTTGTTGGTAGAGTCATACGAGATGTAGATCTTCTCCCTATCGCCTCTTGACGCGTTCCACTCGTTCAAGAAACCTACGCTCTGATCATCTGTCATAGAGCCAAGGAAATCCGACACTTTCGAATCGCTGTATATCCGCATCCCCTCCGTCAAAAGCGGGTGGTTGTACGCGTAGTCCGGATAATACTGTCCGGCATTGTTCTCGCATATGACAGAGTAGGCGGCAAGATCGAGAAACAGCCCGACGTCTTTTCCATCCATGTGTTTGGACAGAATCCCCGGAAGCCCACAGCCCTGCATAATCCGCCTGGCCACAATGAACGCGCCGACGCGCAGGCAGCTGCTCCTGCGCTCCTCGTCCTTCTCTTCGGGAAGCTCGGCATCCGGAAAGTGCAAAAGGAAGTTCTGGTTCGGGCGCATCATCGTGCCGTCGTCTTCCGACTGCTTTCCGATTGTCACGCGTTTGGGCACGTTGTATTTCTTCTCGGGTTTGTAGACACGCTCGTATTCATAGTCTATGTAGACCGCGCCGCCTTTGGATTTGCGAGTGATCTTGCCGCTGATTTCCGGGATTTTGATCAAGAAATCGAGATACATCTGAGCCTCCTTGCCGGCAAAGCGTTAAGTGCTAATTCCGACTCAAATTATATCACGTCTTTCTCCGCGTGTCAAGCAAAAAAGCCCGAAAAATCGGGCTTTTCAACAAATATTTTCCTCTGTTTTTTAGTGAGTCGGATTTTTTACTGGAAGTTCACATTTAATGTTTTCATCAAGAACAAGAGATTTTTCGTCGAACGTCCACTGCTTAGTCATTTTTTCGTCCTTTCAATGATACACCCGCTGTTTGCTCACACCAAGCTCATCGGCGAGCTGTTTAATCATCTTGCTCATTGTTGCTTTCTACAACCGTTTCGCGCCCCTGCGCTACGCCTCGGCTTCTTCGCTATCCGCGTCCGCAACCGCTTTCGCGGGCTGTTCCTTGCGATCGAGGAAGTCGATTTCGGAAGCAACGAATTTCGTCTGTGATGTTTCCGATGAATGTGCAAGTATTCATTTTCCCGTTCCTTTCCGGCTTTCGCCCGTGCGCCCTGTGAGGGCTGCTTTTTACTCTCATATAGTATCACAATATCAATATTTTGTCAATGCTAAATTTCGAATATTCGCGAGATATTCGCGAGATTGAGGCGAGATTTCTTCACGGTGAAGAAGCTATAAGAACACTATTGTCGATTCGGTTAAGGTTATCTTCAATGGCCTTGTTCCTGTCAGTTCCTTTCGTAGTAAAGATATGGGAATTTCAGCGACGAATCAATCCGCGAACAGTTCTTCATAATTCTCCCATATTCCTGTCCCGCTCTCCAAGGCGACTTGCTCCGCTTGCCCGAATTTGTCTTCGTACGCTACGTTTGGCGGCACGGTCATAAGCCGTGCGTAGCCCTGCAACACGAGTTTGTGATTAAGCATTGTCCTGTACGGCTCACCCGCCGCAAGACCGTCGTCGTAATCATATTTCGTCCAAACATAGGCGAGCGTCCTGCCGTATTTATCAGTCCTGCCTACATCGAATTGCAAAACAAGTTCTGTTCCCTCGCCGCCTATTTCGGCTTCTGTGAAAGCTTTGGCGGTTGCGCCGAAGTCAGTTGACATTTCGGGCGTGTCAACCCCTATGAGGCGGCAACGGTATTCATCGCCGCCAATGAAAACAATAAGCGTGTCGCCATCAATAATCCTGTCCGAAACCACTTGCTCGTTTGTGGCGTCGGATTTGGAATACGCCTTTTCCGCGCCGGTGTCCACCGCCTCGCAAGACGCAAGGTCAAGGAAAAGGCCAAAGACGGCGAAACAACACAAAATAACAATCCCTGCAACTGTTTTCATAATGCCCTCGTTGTGAGGGGCAGCATGAGCCGCCCCTCCTGATTTTCGTCTACAACTTGTAATCGAGAAGTTCTTTTGCGCGATCATAAATGTCCTCAATAATTTTGTTGTAAATGTCCGCTTTCTTGTGCTTCTTAGCGATTGCCCGAAGTTCGTCAGGAAGCCGCAAGTACAGGCCTCCGATGATGGCCATTGCCTCTCCCGCGTCGGCGAGGTCGAAAGAATCGTCAAGAAGCGCGTCGATTTTGCTAATGTGGCTCATGAGGTCTTCGCCCGCCTTTGTCGCCTTATCCTGTACCGAGAGTTCGGGTTTCGGCTCTTTCTCTTTCGGCGTTGGTGCGCTTGCCTCTCCATCGTCCGCGCCGCCCGAATACTCGTATTCCTCTCCGCAGTCAGAGCCGTCCTGATCGCCATCGCTCTGCGTCTGCTCGGGTACAGTCTTCGGCACGGGTTTTTCTGTCGCCGCCGCTTTCTCAACGCCGCCGTTCTGGTAGCCCTCGCAAATCGTCCTGACGTATTCGCGGGTCAGTTCTTCGCCGTCTTTCAGAAGCCCTTTGAGAACGGTGGCGATTTCCTCTTGCTCTGCGGGCTTGAATTTCGCAATAGGTACGGCATTGCTCATGCCGAGTTCGCACGAAGAAATAAGTTCCTGAATTGCGGGAACGGTCTTCGCGATGTATTTGTAGCGGTCGCTTTGCGACTTCGACATTCCAAGCAATTCTGCAACCGCCTTGTCGTTGTCTTTTTCACCACATTTGGAAAGGCGCTCTTTCGCGTCCCTCCACCGCCGAAACATCATCAAGGGGTCGGCTTCTGCGTTGCGCTCCAACTTCAAAACACTATTGAGAAGTGCGAGTTTTTCTACCCCTCTCTCGTCCTCGATGTGGATTGTGATAGTGGGAATGGTCTTATTGCCAAGCCGTTCCCACGCGCGGGCGCGACGGTGTCCTGCTACGATAATTTTCTTCCCTTCCTGCCCCTCATAAACCTGCAAATCCGTAACCATGATGTGGCCGAGAAAATCGAAACGCTTCATACTCGCTTCAAGGTCACCTGTTTCCATGTAGGTTTCGTTGTTGCCGCTAAATTCCATCAAATCGGTAAGCGCAGTTACACCCTGCTCCCTCGTGGCTTTCCCTGTCAGTTCCGCAATTTCGTCTGCCGCCGCTATTCTCGCCTTGTCAAACTTTCCCATAATCCTCGTACTCCTTCCCTTTCGATATGCTACTGCAATCTCTTTACAATCTCGTCCACGAGCATTTCGTAGGCAACCCTACCCTTGCTCTTTGCGGAAAAAGGTCTATAAAACGAAATCGGCGTTTCAAACGTGATGGTTTCCGCGATTTCCGAGCGGTCAGGGATAACGCCGATAAGGTCAAGTTTCTCCCGCGCCTCCCCAAGAACGAAAACGTCGTTTCCGCGAGCCTTGTTGAAACGTCCAAGAAAACCACCTACAAAGACAATTCCCTTGTTACCCTCTGCCGCCTCGTTCACCATTTTCAGCGCGTCAAGATAGCCGCCAACCGCCGACGCGTCGGGAGAGAGGGGAACGACAACGCCCCCGACGATAGAAAAGACGAATTTTTTCAGTTCGTCGTTGCCTGTCGGCATATCCACAAGAACATAATCGTAAGCCTCGCAAACAAGCGCGAAGCGAGCCGCCGCATTCTTTTTATTAAAAGCTGAAACCGCCTTTACATTGTCAAACCGTTTGTCTGCCGCCGCCCCGTCAATCATGAAATCACCCTCGCCACGCACACCAAATCGAGCCGTATAAACCACCTCATCAACATCAGCTTCGCCGCCAAGCCAATCGTAAAGGAAGCGCTGATTAATTCAGGTGTGCGGATTTGCCGTGGATATTGCCGCAATTCACAGGCAAAAAACGCAGCAATACTGGTGGTATTGTGAGGCTTTTTGCCGAAGAAGCGCGGCAATATACGCGGAAAAGGCGTGCGCCTCGAATTAATCAGCGTTTCCTAAACCGTCTTCTTCGGCTTTTCCGGCGCATTCGCGGAAAGCAGACGCGCCGCATCTCCCTGCGCGTCAAGGTCAAGGACAAATACCTTTTTGCCACGCCGAGCCAAAACCCCCGCCACATTGAAAACGCTTGTGGTCTTGGCAGAACCGCCTTTCCTGACATAAAACGCTACCGAATGATTCTTCATTGCAGAATTCTCATTTCTCCCGTAACGGCGTTGCCGCCCTCATCTCTTTACACTACAAGTATAGCATACTGTCAATCATTTGTCAATATTAAAAATCAATAAAAGTAGAAGCTTCTTCACCGTGAAGAATCTTTTGCAATAAAGGAAAAAAACGGGAGGCAGCGGGGCAGCGGACGGCTCTCCCCTTTATTTTTTCTCTTGCGGTGGGTCGCCGTGAGGCGGCTTTTCTTGCCTTTGATACAGGCGGTAGCCGTCCAGCGGGGCAGGGGTCGCGCTGTAGGCACGTGGTTACGGTGGGGGCTTGCCCCCCTTGCCGGAGGGAGGTCTAAGAGGACGTTCGGACATCAAAGATGTCAAATAATATACAGGCTGAAAAACTGTCGTGAGGCCCCCCGCGCGCCGATCTTGGCGGGTTTTCGGAAATTGGATTGTCCTTGTACGAGGACAACCGCCCCCTGCGCTCTGTGGCGGCTTCTGCGCCCCGTTTTCTTCTGTCTGGAATAACTACTCCTGCCCTGCCCGTTTTCGCCGCCTCTGCGGCGTTTTGTGAGGTCAAATCTCGCTCCAATGTGCGAATTGACACGCAAAGCGTCCTCGCGGCGTCCTCTTTGGCAAGACCGATGGCTATTAGCCTCGCGCCCTCCTCTCTCCTTTTCGCGATAGCGTCGCATTTCGCGCCCTTTCCTGCGGCGGCGCGTTTCTTCTCGTAGGCGCGGCGGTTTCGCTCCCTCTTGCGCTCCTGCGGCGTTGCGCCGCCCGTTTTGAGGAAGCGCATAAACCGCATTTCCTCGTCCGTGATTTCGAGGTCTTTGATTATCCTTTCGGTCGAGTAGTGGTAGAAGCCGCCACGCAGCGTTTTCTTCTTTGGGTTCTCCGCGCTTTTCGTCGCGTGTCTTGCTTCTTTTTCCGTAAGTGGGCGCGAAAGCCTCGCGTTGAGTGAGAGCGTCTTTTGAAGCGCGTCATCGCTGTCGCCCGTAAGGGCGTATTCATATAGGCGGTACAGGAACAGCGCGTTCTCCCTCTGGCGGCAAGAGCCGCCCTGCCGCGACAGCATGAGGGTTTCTATGTCGCGGGCGCGTCCTCGGTAGAGGATTTCGTTCTCAACACCCGTGCGTCTGCGGGTTGCGGAAAAGCAAACGCCACCCTTATTCTCCGCAATGTACCGCCTCGTGGCGGCGAAATCGGAATAGTCAGGCGGCGGCAAGCCCCTTGCGTCGGCTATGCCCTGTGCGAACCGTATCATTTTGGGCGTAGCCTGTCCTGCGAAAAGAGGCACGTCGTATTCGTTGATGATTCCTTTGAGCGTGAACTGCTCTGGCGAGAAGTCAAGGATCCGAACGGTCTTGCCCGTCTTGCTGTTGACGGTAAAGGGTATGCGAAGTACGCGGCTTGGCTCTGCCGCCTTGCTGTCCGCGCCGAGGTCCTTGAGAACGTCGCAGAAGTGCGAGAGCGTCTTCTGGTAGCGCGATAGCGCGTTCCTGTCCTCGTCTGCGGCGAAACGCCAAATGAGGTAAAGCCCCCTGCCGCTGTCTATCGTGAACGTCGGTCTTGGCATGGTGCGCCCGAAATGGTCTTGTTTGAGAAAGTATAGCGCCGCGTCTTGTGAAAAACCGACGCTGTAACAGTCGAGGTCGACGTAAAGAGCCGTGAGTCGCTTGACGTGCGCCCTGTCGCGCTTGACGGTGAACGGCTTGGGGCAAGCAAGGGGCGCATGCCGTAAATATATTTTTTGGTGAAATGAAAATATTCTATGGTAGACTATGGTTGATATTGAGGAGGGGAGCCACCATGAGCAGCCAAATCCAAACAGCAAGCCGCATCACCAAAGCAACCGTTTATCTTTTCGGGGCGCAGGTCACGCGAACCGCAGCCGTCACCGCCCGGGGCGGAGCGGGATGCTTTGTATTCAGCGGGCTTCCCGCCGGGCTCGATGCCGAGAGCATTCAGGCATCTGTGCAGGGCGCGGCGCTCATCCGCTCGATAGCGCACAGGATCGACTATCTGCCGGAGAAGGCGGAAACGGGCAATAAAGACGCTTTGCAAAAACAACTGTCAGACTTGCAAAGGCAGTACGGCGAAGAAAACAGCAAACTCCAGCTTTGCGATTTGGAAGAGGGCTTTCTCACCGAAAACCGTCAGTTGGGCGGCAGCAAGGCCGGCCTGCAAGCGGGCGAGCTGAAAGAAGCCACCGCCTTTTACCGGGAGCGGATGGCATCGATTTTGGCGATTCGGCTGGAAAGCAACGAGAAAGCGGAACTGCTGCGCCTGCAGATAGACGCGGTGGCGGCACAGCTGGGCAGCGCCGCTTCCCCCGGGCAAGATCCGGCCAGCGAAATTGCCGTCACGCTTGCGGCGGATACGGAAACCGCCATTGAAATAGAGCTGTCCTATTTTGTGCGCGATGCGGGCTGGACGCCTACCTATGACATTCGGGTCAGGGATACCGCTGGGCCGGTCGCCCTGCATTACCAGGCGAAAGTGTTCCAAAATACCGGGGAGAAATGGACGGACGTGAAGCTGACCCTGTCCACCGGCAACCCCGGCGTTCACGGGGAATGCCCGGCTCTGTCACCGTGGTATCTTGACATTGCCGCGCCTGTGCATCCAATCCAAGCGCCGTTCAACGCCGCGCCGATGATGAAGAAAATGAGGGCGATGGAGATGGAGATGGACGAAATGCGCTGTGAAGAAATACCCCTGCCCGTCCAGGCGAAGCCCGCCGTGACCGTGACCGAATCGGTCACCAGCGTGGAATACAACATCGCCGCGCCCTACACCATTCCTGCCGGGGACGATGGGCAGGATGTGGAAATCGCCATGCACTCCCTATCGACGAAATACCGCTATTACAGCGTTCGCAAACTGGAGCGGGAGGTGTTCTTGCTGGCGGCGGTGCGGGATTGGGAATCCCTGAATTTGCTGGCGGGGGAAGCTTCGGTTTATTTTGAAAACCGCTATGTGGGCAAGACCTTCATCGATCCCCGCCGTGCCGATGAAGAAATTGACCTGTCGCTGGGAACAGACCCGTCCGTGGTGGTCACCCGCGTCCGCGGCAAGGATTTCACCGCAAAAACCCTGACCGGCAGCAGCCTGCGCCAAACCCGCCAATGGGAGCTGGCCGCCCGCAACCTCAAATCCGCCCCAATCGACATCGAGATCGCCGACCAGCTTCCCGTGTCCGTGAACAAGCAGCTCACGGTGGATGCCGTGGAGGTGTCCGGCGCGGCACATGACAAGGACACCGGGATTTTGACATGGAGGTTTTCGCTTGAGCCGGCGGCCTCCCGCTCCATGACGGTGAAATATGTCGTGACCGGCCCAAAGGACGCCGCTGTGGCGCTGGATTGAGGGGGAGAGCCATGCGCCGGCTTGACATCAAGCCACACATATAGTTAAATTAGCTGTCAGGGTTTAGGTTGAAATCAATATAAAAGCAAAAGGGAGATTGAAATGGCGAAAAAAGTATCCGATGAACAGTGTCGTGCAAACTACGAGGGCGTCGTCGCGCTGTTCCGGGCAGCGGTACCCGATTCGGACCGGTTTGAAGTCGTCTATGGGGCGGGTGTGGGCGTCGGGTTGACAAACGCCGTCATCGTCCTCGTGACGACATACACGTATACAAGCTACGCAATCGGGTTTGACGTCAACGCGAACGAGATCATGATTCTGCCGATCGCACAGGATCTGTCCGGCGCGGGCCAACCGATTTCCCTGAAAAAATCGGAGATCGACAAAGCAAAAATCAGCATGATCTCAAAAGAGCTCACAATCATAGCGAAGTTTCTTCCGAAGAAATACGTGCGGTTTTCGGTTCAGTGGTTTATAAACGACGATCCGGACGAGACCGTCGTTTGCGTATTGCAGACCGAAGAAGCGAAGAGATTCCACGAGTTCTTCAAACAGGCCTACTCGAAATAGAGCCGCAAAACAATATGTTAGAAACACTTGCTACTGTGGCCGCGCGCATCAGGCTTTCCATGGACAATCCGATTGCCGTGCTCATCATCGCCGTACTGGCGTGTTCGGCGGTCATTTACGTGATTCATTCCGTATTGAATTTCCTGTTCAACACCATTATCCTGGGGCGCGCAAAGGGGGACACGGATCGCCATCCGCTCAATATTATCCTGAAGTGGCTTACGGTCGCATTGATCGCTGCGGCGCTGCTCATCGTCATATTGCCCGCAGCCGGCATCGATCTCCTGCCCTTCAGCCTCCTGACGCTTCTGGGCCGCACATGATTCGCAGATGGTTTGTTTCCATTGCGCGGTTATACATATTTCCGATTGAACCTGAAATGCGCGGCGGCGCCCGGCTGTACTTCGAATCGTGTTGTTCCGGTTTTGAAAGCAACGCCGAAATGATCCGTGACCACAAGCGTATTGAAACGCAATGGCGTCTGAAAAGTCATGACCCTCCCGTTGAGCAGTTCGCCGACCTTGACGCCATTGATGAATACGATCTGCGGCACGGCCATCCCTACGGAACTCTTCACGCGTTCGACATTGATCGTCGCGGGCGCCGAAAGCAATTCATCCGGCATGGCTTCGAGGGGGCCGGCTACAAACTTCTTCTTGCAATCCTTGCAATGGTATTGCAGTGGTTCCACGGCATCCCGGCCCGAAGCCGCGTGGGCGCTTGCGAGGCCTCCGATTGCGCCGAAAGCGAGCGCAATCCCGATCGATTTTCCTTTCGCGCCCGGCTGCCCGACCATGATGAAGCTTGCCGAGCCGCATTTCGGGCACTTTACATAGTAAAGGCTCGGGATGCCTGTGCGGGCGATCTGATTTTGTTGATCCATAGCGCTCTCCTTTATTTCCTGATTGTGCATGGGCAATGGATTATTGTATCATGAATTATTTATTCGAAAGCCGTTCTTTCAGGACACCGGCGGCCGTGAGGACGGCGTCAAAGCCTTTGTCGAGCGACGCCCACTGATTGAAATACCCGTGCATCATGCCCGTCACGCGTTCGCAGACGGCATCCGTGCCGGACGTGCGCAGTTTTTCCGCGTATTCCTCGCCCTCGTCCCGCAACGGGTCGTACTCGGCGGTCTGGATATAGGCGGGCGGCAAGCCCGAAAGATCCGGCGCGCGCAGCGGGCTGATATACGGGTCGTCCGGGTCGGCGCCCTTGCCAAGATATAGATCCCAAAACCAAACCATCTCGTCCGTCGTGAGAAAATACCCGCTTCCGCATTCTGCATAGGACGGGTGCGGGGCCGAATAATGGTCTGTCGCCGGAAAGATGAGCAGTTGGAAACGCACGTCCGGCGCGGCTTCCCCGCGCCTCTTTGCGTCGCGGGCCATGAGGCAGACGACGGCCGCGAGGTTTGCGCCGGCGCTGTCGCCCCCGACCGCAAGCCGCGTGGAGTCGCCTCCAAAAGAGTCTGCCTGCCTGTATGCCCACTCCGTGGCCGCGTAGGCATCCCGCGCCGCCGCCGGACATTTGTTTTCGGGAGCCCTGCGG
This sequence comes from Eubacteriales Family XIII. Incertae Sedis bacterium, assembly GCA_031290775.1. Taxonomy (GTDB): domain Bacteria; phylum Bacillota; class Clostridia; order Peptostreptococcales; family Anaerovoracaceae; genus WRMW01. Next base: position 2,783 of record JAITMX010000157.1, on the reverse strand, counting down.
TAATCGACCGAGACGACGATACTGCCCGACCGGTCGCAAAGCAGTTTGCAAAGCGCGTCATTCGTGTCGAGATCGCCGATCGCCCAGCCGCCGCCGTGGAAGTACACAAAGACCGGGAAGGGCGCGATGCCGCGGGGCGTATAGATTCTGACCCCAATTCCGCCGCCGCTGTCGCTGGCATGATCGCCATCATTGCCGCCGCCGCTGCCGCCGCCGCAGTCCTCCGGCTCTCGCGGGATTGCCCTGTCCTCTGTCTTGATCCGCGGCACCCTCGGGTCGCCCGCGTCCGCGATCTGCGCGTCATGCGTAAACCGCCTCACGTCTTCGATCGTTGGCAGGGCGAAAAGCGGGGGGTTGCCGCTTTCCGAGAGCGCTGTCAACAGTTGTTTTGCTTGTGGGTCGAGTGGCATGGTTTTCTTGCTCCTTTCGTTTTATCTCCGGACTGCGGACAGTGCCGGAAAAATGGTTGGGGGGAGGGCTATGACGCGTCTATGGCGGCGCGAAGCGAGGCCACGTAGTCTTTTACGGGCGCCTCGCTGCCCTTTCCATACTGCGCGACGATGCGCACGATCGCGCTGCCGACGATGACGCCGTCGCTGATCGCGGCCATCTGCGCCGCCTGCCCTGGCGTTGACACGCCGAAACCGATTGCGCAGGGGATGTCGCGCCGCGCCTTTACCGTTTGGATAATATCGCCGATTTCCGTGCCGAGCGCCGTGCGCGCGCCCGTGACGCCGAGGCTCGAAACGCAGTAGAGATACCCCTCCGCTTTCTCGGCGATCATCTCCGCCCTGGCCGCGGAGGTCGGCGTGACCAAGGAGATTAGCTCGACGCCCATGCCGGCCCCGGTTCTTTGCGACAGAAACTCGTCCTCTTCTTCATAAGGCATATCCGGTATGATGATGCCGTCGATGCCCGCTTCCGCGCATTTTTCCGTGAAAGCGGAGATGCCGTATTTGTAAACGGGGTTGATGTAGGTCATAAAAAGCAAGGGGACGCCCGTTTTTTGCCGCACGCGTTTTACCATGCCGAAAAGGCCGTCTATCGTCGTGCCGGCGGAAAGCGCGCGTTCGTCCGCGCTTTGGATAACAGGCCCTTCGGCGATCGGATCCGAAAAAGGAATGCCGATTTCGATGATGTCCGCGCCGGCCGCCCGCATCGCGAGGATGAGCCGTCCCGTCGTTTCAAGATCCGGGTCGCCCCCTGTGACAAAGGTAATCAGCGCCTTGCGGCCGCCTGTGAATACATCCGTGATTTTGCTCATATCCCGCCTCCGTTTCCGCTCGTTTTCGTTCTTCGCTTTTCGCGCTTCATTCTTCAAGATCGTGGCCGCGGTACCTTGCGATGGCCGCGACATCCTTGTCGCCCCTGCCCGAGAGCGTGACGACGATGTTTATGTCTTTTGCGAGCTGCGGCGCGACCTTCATCACGTGCGCGACGGCGTGCGCGCTCTCGATTGCGGGGATGATGCCCTCCGTGCGCGACAGATATTCAAAAGCCGACACCGCTTCCCCGTCTGTCACGGACACATACTCGGCGCGGCCCGCTCCGTGCAGCCACGCGTGTTCGGGACCGATGCCCGGATAATCAAGGCCCGCGCTGATCGAATAAACGGGAGCGATCTGCCCTTGCCCGTCCTGGCAGAAGAGCGATTTCATGCCGTGGAAGACGCCTTCGCTGCCCGTGGCGACCGTGGCGGCCGTCCGCGGCGTATCGACGCCCTCGCCGGCCGCTTCGCAGCCGATGAGCCGGACGCCCCCGTCGCCGATGAAATCATAAAATGTGCCGATGGCGTTGCTGCCGCCGCCGACACAGGCGACAAGCGCGTCCGGCAAGCGGCCCGTCAGCTCCATCATCTGCGCCTTGATCTCCCGCCCGATGACCGCCTGAAAATCCCGCACGATCGTCGGAAAAGGATGAGGCCCCATGACGCTGCCGAGCACATAATGCGTGTCGCCCATGCGGCTCACCCACTCGCGCATCGCGGCGTTGACCGCGTCCTTCAGCGTCATCGTGCCTGTCTGGACCGCGTTGACTTTCGACCCGAGGAGCTCCATGCGGAAGACGTTCAGCGCCTGCCGCTCCGTATCCTCTTTCCCCATGAATATCTCGCATTCCATGTCCATGAGCGCGGCGGCGGTCGCGGCGGCGACGCCGTGCTGCCCGGCGCCCGTCTCGGCGATGATGCGCGTCTTGCCCATCTTTTTCGCGAGCAGCGCCTGCCCGAGCACGTTGTTGATCTTGTGTGAACCCGTGTGGTTGAGGTCCTCGCGCTTTAGCCAGATCTGGGCGCCGCCGAGATCCTTTGTCATTTTTTCCGCGTAATAAAGCAAGGACGGGCGCCCCGCGTAATTTTTCAAAAGATCGTCAAGCTCCGCGCCAAAGGCGGGGTCGGCCCTGTATTTTTCGTACGCCGCCTCAAGCTCGATCACCGCCGACATCAGCGTCTCCGGGACAAACTGCCCGCCATATCTTCCAAATCTTCCTTTGCCCATCCTTTACCTCCCTGCTGCTCTCACTGCCCCGACCAAGCGCGCGATCTTTGCCGCGTCTTTCGCGCCGCCTGTTTCCGCGCCGCTGCTGATGTCTATGCCATAAGGGCCGAGTGCGATAATTTCCCCGATATTGCTTTCGTTCACGCCGCCCGCGATGAAGAAGGGTTTCGCGGCCAGCGTCCCGTCCGCCATCGCAGCGCGGATGAACCCCGTGTCAAAACGCTTGCCCGTGCCGCCTGTGCCGTTGTCAAACAGCAGAAAGTCGGCGGGGCAGGACAGCAACCCATG
>JAITMX010000008.1 GCA_031290775.1 Eubacteriales Family XIII. Incertae Sedis bacterium | reverse complement strand
CGGCGGAGTCACCTTGTCGGTATCGGCGGGCAGCGCCGCCTACGCCGACAAGAATGTGGGCGTTGGCAAAGCCGTCACTTTCTCGGGCTTCGGCCTCTCCGGCGCCGATGCGGGCAATTACAGCCTGAGTGCGCAGCCGGCATCCACGACCGCAGACATCACGGCCAAGGCGGTCACTATCACAGGCACGACGGTGGACAGCACAAAAACCTACGATGGCGGCGCGGCAGCCAATATCGACAGCGGCGGCTCGCTCTCGGGCGTCATCGGCGGCGACACCGTGACGGTATCGGCGGGCAGCGCCGCCTACGCCGACAAGAATGTGGGCGTAGGCAAAGCCGTCACTTTCTCGGGCTTCGGCCTCTCCGGCGCCGATGCGGGCAATTACAGCCTGAGTGCGCAGCCGGCATCCACGACCGCCGACATCACGGCAAAGGCGGTCACCATCACAGGCGCGGCGGTGGACAGCACAAAAACCTACGATGGCGGCGCGGCGGCCAGTATTGACAGCGGCGGCTCGCTTTCGGGCGTCATCGGCGGCGACACCGTGACGGTGTCGGAGGGCAGCGCCGCGTACGCCGACAAAAATGTAGGTGCGGGCAAGGCCGTCACCTTCACAGGCTTTGGCCTCTCCGGCGCCGACGCGGGCAACTACAGCCTGAGCGCGCAGCCGGCCTCCACAACTGCCGGCATCACGGCCAAGGGGCTCACGTTCACCGGCAGCGTCCTGGCGGCAAAGTACTATGACGGCGTGACCACGACCGTCTTGGCGGACGAAATACAGGTCACCGGGGCCACGTCCTTCTCCGGCCTGGTGGGAGGCGAGGGCTTTACCTTAAACACATCGGGCGTCACCGTCACAGGCACGTTCGCAAGCGCCGATCTCGGCACCACGGCGGACAGCCTTTCCTACACCGGCTCCTTTGGCCTTGGCACGCCCACCGGCTCCGCGTCCGCCTCCAACTACAGCCTTGCTGCCATCGTCACGCTCCCCGGCGTGATACACACCAACAGCATCTTCCTTGAGGCCACGACAAATGCCGTAAATCAGGACGTCAAGCTCAACAAGTACTTCGCAAACGCGTTTACGGTTTGCTGGGACTGGGCCGACGACCCGGCCGTGGCCGAGAGCGTGGCCGCCGCCACGACCAATACCTACGCGTCCCCCGGCACATACGACATCGAGCTCAAGCCGGCAGACCGCACCTACCAAGGCTATGGCGTTTGGACATTCCAGTCTTTCACCAGCTCGCCGCTCATCCCCACGTCCGGCACCACGGCGCAAACCGTCACCGTCTCCTCCATGCCTCCCATGGGGCGCTTCATGGCAGACGCAACCACCGCGCCGGGCTACTTCTTCCACTATTTCAACCGCAGCGGCGCCCTCACATCCCTGCCCGCCGGCTCCTTTGACACCTCAGGCATCGCCGCAGCGGGCGGCTACTTCTTCAGCGCTTTCAACAGCAACGGTAACCTCACCTCCCTGCCCGCCGGCTCCTTTGACACCTCAAACATCGCCGCTGCGGGCAACGGCTTCTTCTCCACTTTCAACGACAGCGGCGCCCTCGCATCCTTGCCCGACGGCTCCTTTGACACCTCGGGCATCACCACAGCGGGCACTTCCTTCTTTTCCCGTTTCAACTGGAGTGGCGCCCTCGCCTCCCTGCCCGCCGGCTCCTTTGACACATCGAACATCAGCGGTACTGTGGGCGACAGCTTCTACTACGGCTTCAACTACTACAGCGACCTCACATCCCTGCCCGACGACTCCTTTAACACTTCGAACATCAGCGGTACTGTGGGCGTCTCGTTCTTCTCTGAATTCAACCACGGCGGCGCCCTCGCATCCCTGCCCGCCGGCTCTTTCGACACCTCGAACATCACCACTTCGGGCGGCGCCTTCTTCTACAGCTTCAACTACAGCGGCGACCTCGCATCCCTGCCCGCCGGCTCTTTTGACACCTCGGCCATCACCACAGCGAGCAACAACTTCTTCAACAGCTTCAACTGGAGTGGCGCCCTCGCCTCCCTGCCTGATGGCTCTTTCAACACCTCAAACATCGCCACTGTGGGCGTCGGCTTCTTCGCCACTTTCAACTACAACGGCGCCCTCGCATCCCTGCCAAGCAGCTTCAAGTGGCCGGCCTTGACCCAGGCCCAGGCATCACAAAACTCCAACTTCAACCTCGCCTTCAACAGCACAACCGCCATCAACGCCTTAGCAAGCGACGACGGCTCTGCGATCTCGGCGCTGGCCATCATAGGCGGCTGCGTTGCGCCAAACGAAGACAGAAACACCTTCTCGTCCAACTTCCCCGGCTACAGCGAAGTCGGGCTTGCCGCCAACTGGAAGGTATAGGCAATAGGCACACGCCCCGCCCCGCGCGCCCCCCCACGCCGCGTTACAGTTCACCCCCCGCCGTCAAGGGCTGTCATTGCGAGGGAGCGTAGCGACCGCGGCAATCCATGAACCACTGGATTGCTTCGCTCCGCTCGCAATGACGAGGCAAGTCTGAGCAGTTACAACCAAAACGTTGGCTGGCGGGATATGGGTTCACGGTACGTATTGACATCCTTTGGGAAACGTGTTTGAATAATGGCTTGTGAACCCTCCGGCGCGCGGGGATGCGCGCCGGGGGGCAGTTTTGATAATTTCGGAGGGACAATGGCAGCCGCTGTAAAGAAAGCGCCGGCGAAGGCGAAAAATGACAGGAAAACACTTGTTGTCGTAGAGTCGCCGTCCAAGGCGAAAACAATCGGAAAATTTCTGGGGCCAAACTACAAAGTCGTTGCATCGGTCGGGCATATCAGGGATCTTCCCAAAAGCAAGCTCGGTATCGATATCGAGGACAATTTCAGGCCCGAATACATCAACATCAGAGGCAAAGGCGATGTGATCCGCGAGCTGAAAAAAGAGGCCAAAGATGCGAAAGATGTACTGCTCGCAACAGACCCCGACCGCGAGGGCGAGGCGATTTCATGGCATATCGCGTACTTGCTGGGGCTTTCGGATGATGCTGTAGACCGCATCGTATTCAATGAAATCACAAAAGAGGCGATCAAAAATGCCGTGAAGGCGCCGCGCAAGATCGACATGAACCTCGTTGACGCGCAGCAGGCCCGGCGCGTGCTCGACCGCATCGTGGGCTACCAGATCAGCCCGCTCCTCTGGCGAAAGATACGGACGGGCTTGTCGGCCGGCCGCGTGCAGTCGGCGGCGCTGAAGCTCATCATCGACCGCGAGCGCGAGATACGTGCCTTTGTGCCGGTGGAATTTTGGAAAATAGCCGTAGAGCTCGCCAAACAGACGGGCGACACGAGGGCGTTCACCGCCAAGCTCACGGAAAAGGGCGGCAAAAAATACATACCCGCAAACGGCGCCGAATCCGAAGAAACGCTGTCGGCTTTGAAACAGGGCCGCTATGCCGTAAAGACGGTGGATGCGAAAGAGCGCAGACGCAAGCCTTATCCGCCCTACACGACGAGCACGCTGCAGCAGGACGCCTCAAACAAGCTCGGCTTTCAAACGCGCCGCGTGATGAGCGTCGCGCAGCAGCTGTACGAAGGCGTTGCCGTAAAAGGGCATGGCACGGTCGGCCTCGTCACATACATCCGAACGGATTCCGTGCGCATCTCGGCGGAAGCGGCCGAAGCCGCAAAAACCTATATTGCCGAAAACTTCGGCGAAAACTATGCCGCCAACAATGTCTTTTCCAATAAAAAGAAAGACATCCAGGACGCGCACGAGGCCGTCCGGCCGTCGTATATCCACTTGCGGCCGGAGGAGATCAAGGACTCGCTGACGCCGGACCAATACAAACTTTACAAGCTCATCTGGTCGCGTTTCGTCGCAAGCCGCATGAGCGAAGCGGTTTTTGACAGCGTCGCGGCGGATATTGAAAACGGCGCCTATACATTCCGCGCGACCGGAAGCAAACTCAAGTTTGACGGCTTTCTGAAAGTCTACCAGACGGCGCTCGAGGAGGACGAAGGCAATATGCTGCCGGAGCTCGCGCCCGGCGAAGCGCTCGACGAAAAAGACATCAAGGCCGAGCAGAGCTTCACGCAGCCGCCCGCCCGTTTCACGGAAGCGGCGCTCGTGAAAGAGCTTGAAGAAAAGAACATCGGCAGGCCATCGACATTTGTGCCGATCATCGGGACGCTGACGGAGCGGCGATATATCACGCGCGAAAAGAAATCGCTCGTGCCGACAGACCTTGGCTTTGTCGTGACGGAGCTCATGGAGAAATACTTCAAGGAGATTGTCGACGCGGGTTTTACCGCGGGCATGGAGGACAGGCTCGACGACATCGAGACGGAGGGCAAGGACTGGCGCGGCATCGTCGCCGGTTTTTACGGCGTACTCAAGGACGAGCTTGAGGTCGCGGACGCGGAAATCGAAAAAATCAAGATCGAGGACGAGCCGACGGATGAAATCTGCGAGCTGTGCGGACGCCCGATGGTCATCAAGCAGGGCCGCTTTGGGCGCTTCATCGCGTGCTCGGGCTATCCCGAATGCAAAAACACGAAGCCGATCATTGTGAAGGTCGAGGATGTGGCCTGCCCGCAGTGCGGGAAAGACATCCTTGTGCGCAAAAGCAGAAAGGGCAAAATATTTTACGGCTGCTCCGGCTATCCGGAGTGCAGGCAGGTCTTTTGGTACAAGCCCGTGAACAAAGCGTGCCCGAAGTGCGGGTCGCTGATGACCGAGAGAAAGACGAAGGCGACGCAGTACGCGTGTTCCAATCCCGACTGCGGATACAAGGACTGACCGGGGGGGGGCTGAACGGCCACGGTCTTTTGCGGCCTCCGCCTCTTGACAAGGCGGAAATATGGCGTAAAATATTGTTAGCACTCACCATGCAAGAGTGCTAACAATATCATTTTACAGAGAGGAGGCCGCAGATGGAACAATTTCATGCGACAACGATCGTGGCGGTAAGAAGGGGGCCGGACGATGTCTGCGTCGGCGGCGACGGGCAAGTGACGATGGGGCAGTCTTCCGTCATGAAGCACAAGGCCAAAAAGGTGAGAAAGATTTACAAGGGGACGGTGCTTTCCGGTTTTGCCGGCTCGGTGTCCGACGCGTTCACGCTCACGGAAAAATTTGAAAAGAAATTGGAAGAGCATGGCGGCAACCTGAAACGGGCCGCAGTGTCGCTCGCGCAGAGCTGGCGGTCAGACCGCGTCATGCGCAATCTGGAAGCGCTGCTCGTCGCGGCAGACCGGGAGAGCCTGCTCGTCATATCTGGCAACGGCGAGGTCATCGAGCCGGACCAGGATTTTGTGGCCATCGGCAGCGGCGGCAACTTCGCGTACGCGGCGGCAAACGCGCTGTTCAACCACACGGACATGGACGCCGAGGCCATCGTGCGCGAGGCCCTGAAGATCGCATCGTCGATCTGCGTGTTTACAAACGACAATATATCGGTCGAGAAATTATAGGAAAGGGGCGAAGACATGGCAGAGAACAATGTGAATGTGCTTGAAAACAAGCTGTACAATATGACGCCCAAAGAGATCGTTGCCGCGCTCGACAAATACATCATCGGGCAGGACAGCGCAAAACGCAGCGTGGCCGTTGCTCTGCGCAACCGCTATCGGCGCGGGCTCGTCGAGGAAAAGATGCGGGAGGAAATCACGCCGAAGAACATCCTCATGATGGGGCCTACGGGCGTCGGCAAGACAGAGATCGCGCGCAGGCTCGCCAAGCTCCTCGACGCGCCGTTTGTGAAGGTCGAGGCGACGAAGTTTACGGAAGTGGGCTATGTCGGCCGCGACGTCGACAGCATGGTGCGCGACCTCGTCGAGGCGTCAATCCGCATCACAAAGCAAAAACGGCTCGATGAAAAATACAGCGTCGCGGAGGAGATCGCGGAGGAAAAGATCATCGAGGCGATTGCGCCGGGGCGCAAAAAGCAGGGCGGCGGCGCACAGACGCTGAAAGGGCCGTTTGACTTCATCATGGGCGCGGGGCGCGAGCAGGCGCCGCCGCAGAATGAGGAGCCCGACCTGCGCACGGACAGCGAAGTGGAGCTCACGCGCGAACAGGTGCGGCAGCAGCTCAGGGACGGACTGCTTGACGAGCAGTATATCGAGATTGAGGTCTCCGACGCGCCGAAGCAAAACCAGCTCGATGTGGGAGAGGGCGGCATGGGCATCGCGATCGGCAACATCTTTGACGCGATGAATCCCGGCGGGCGCAAAAAGCGCAAAAAACTGAAGGTCAAAGACGCGCGCCGCATCCTGCGCGAGGAAGAGGCGACCAACCTTATCGACATGGACCAGGTGACGAGCGACGCGCTTGAAAACGCCGAGCAAAACGGCATCATCTTCATCGACGAAATCGACAAGATCGCCTCGGGCAGCGGTTTTCGCTCGGGCGCCGACGTGTCGCGCGAAGGCGTGCAGCGCGACATCCTGCCGATCGTCGAAGGCAGCGTCGTGAACACGAAGTACGGCCCTGTCAAAACGGATCATGTGCTTTTCATTGGGGCGGGCGCTTTCCATACGGCAAAGCCGACGGACCTGATCCCTGAGCTGCAAGGCCGTTTCCCGATCCGCGTCGAGCTCGAAAATTTGACCGAGGATGCCTTTGTCAGTATCCTCACGGTGCCGGAAAACGCGCTGATCAAGCAGCACAAGGCCTTGCTTGAAACCGAAGGCGTCGAAGTGACCTTTACGGACGACGCCGTGAAGGAGATTGCGCGCATTTCCTTCCTCGCAAACGAGCAGTCGGAAAACATCGGCGCGCGCCGCTTGCACACGGTGATGGAAAAACTTCTGGAAGAACTGGCGTTCAACATTCCGGACAGCGGCGAAAAGGAGATACTCATCGACGGCGATTTCGTCAAAGCGAAATTTCTCGACGTCATCACGGCGGATGATGTGGATCGCTACATCCTTTAGGAAGCGCCTGCCCGCCGCAGCAAATTCGCAGTAACAACTCAGACCCTTGCCGGAATACCGTCATTGCGAGGGAGCGCAGCGACCGCGGCAATCCATTATCCACTGGACTGCTTCGCTTCGCTCGCAATGACGAGGCAAGTCTGAACAGTTACAATTCGCAAAATTGTAGAGAAAATTCAAAATATTTTCTTTACAAGGTTCCCAAATACGATATAATGATGGGGTAGGCAGCATTTCGCCCCATTTTCGTGCGGATATTGTGTGTTTCGGGAGAGGCGCAGAGGGTTATGGAAAAAACGATTTTAGACAAGGTCAGAAAATTGAATTGGGTGCTTCAGGAAAGCACGACGGGCGCGTTTTCGTTCCCGGATCTCGCAAAGATTCTGTCGGAGCTTGTCAACGGAAACGTGTACATCATCGATATAGGCGGCGCCATCAGCGGTGTGTATTATACGATCCGCTCGGACAGCGCGGCGATTGAAGACCCTGAAACAGGCAAGGACGTCATGCCAAAGGAGTACAACGACGAGTTGCTCAAGGTCGCATCGACGCAGTCCAACCTGAAAGGCGAGGAGGCGCTGCGAATCTTCAAGTACGATTACGATACCTATGACAAATTGCATACGGTCATTCCGATTATGGGCGGGCGCGAGCGCGTCGGCACCTTGGTGCTGACCCGCTATTCGCCGGAATTTGGCGACGAGGACCTCGTGCTTGGCGAGTATGGCGCAACGGTTGTCGGGCTTGAGATCAAACGCATCCAGACGCTGAAGTCCAGGGAGGAAGAGCGGATCAAGAGCGCCGTCAAAAAGGCGATTGGGACGCTTTCGTTTTCCGAAATCGAAGCGGTGCAGCAGATTTTCGCGGAGCTCGACGGCATCGAGGGCTTGCTTGTCGCGAGCAAGATCGCGGACCGCTCCGGCATCACGCGCTCGGTCATCGTGAATGCGCTGCGCAAGCTCGAAAGCGCCGGGGTCATCGAGTCGCGGTCGCTCGGCATGAAGGGCACGCATATCAAGATTTTGAACGACAAGTTCATCGGAGAGCTGAGCAAGACGAGCTTCTGAGCAATGAGGCCCTACCTCACCGTTTTGAAGGCTGCGCAAGCCGAGCAGACCATCGAGCGTTCACGGTTTATCGGCCACGTTTGCCCTGCGAAAACGGTAGCGGAATGCGAGGCTTTCTTTGAATGCATTCGCAAAGAGCATAGGCAGGCGACACACAACGTGCCGGCCTATGTGCTTGGCGAGGGGTGTCGGCTGCAATGGGCGGGGGATGACGGGGAGCCGCGCGGCACATCGGGCGCGCCGGTTGCGCATATGCTTGCAGGCGAAGGCATCAGCGATGTCTGCATCATGGTCACGCGGTATTTTGGAGGCATCAAGCTTGGGACGGGCGGACTTGTCCGCGCTTATACCGGTACGGCGAAGCTGGCGCTTGCGGCGGCGGGGCTCGGAAAGGTTTCGGAAAAACTCGTGCTGTCTTTTGAGATGGATTATGCGGGCTACCATCGCCTTGAGGCAACAGCCGATGCTGCATTTGCAATTGAAAGCGCAGAGTTTGCGGGGGCAGTCACGGCCGCAGTCGCCTGCGGGCCCGGGCAGCGCGACAAGGCGCAAAGGCAAGTCCTCGCGGCCGTTCCCCGGGCCCGGCTTATATCAGAATGGACAGGCCCGACCACGACGCCGCTTGCCTGGGAAGGAACGATATTGCCGCCAAGGCGATAGCCGAAGATGAAAAAAAATGTGACCACTGCAATCAAAGAGGCGGAAAAAGCGAGCCTGCGCGCGACGCGCGTGTTTCGCGGGCTTTCGGACGCCGAGTTTGAATATGCGATAAAAAGAAGCAGGCCGCACGGCGCCCGGTATGAGAGGGGCTCCATCGTCGCAGAGGCCGAAAGCCGCAGGGACGAGTTTTTGATATTGGTTTCGGGCCGCGTACAAGGAGTTCGCGAACACGGCGACGGATCGTTGGATTTTGTGCAGCTCTTTGTGCCGGGTGAGATCGTCGGGCTTGACATTGTATGCTCCGCTTCGCGAAAATGCCCTTTTCGGCTGTTGGCGCTCGATGATACCGACATCGTATTCGTCGATTACGACGGTTTGTTTTCGGGAAAGATTTCGCCTTTGGCAGAAAAAATGCTGCGGGAAGGCGTGACTCGGGCGTTGGCGGGCGAGAGCCTCCGGCGCCTCCACAAGATCGATGTGCTTTACCGGCGCGCGCTGCGCGACCGGATTTGCGTGTACCTGCGAAACCTTTGCATACAATCGGGTTCGCATTATGTCGAAATCAATATGGACCGCGAGCAGTTTGCGCAGTATCTCGGCGTCAACCGCAGCGCGCTTTCCCACGAGCTGGGCCTCATGCGCGATGAAGGCCTGATAGCGTTTCACAAAGGGAGTTTTGAGATTCTTGCGGATGATTTGTAGGATACGGTAAACATGGGGGGAAAGCCAAAGGCCCTGATCGCGATGAGCGGCGGCGTCGACAGCTCGGTGGCCGCGCTTTTGCCGCAGCGCATGGGATACGATTGCGTTGGCGCCACGATGAAACTTTTTGAGAACGAAGACATCGGCGAGCGCTCGGACAGGCCCTGCTGTTCGCTCGCCGACGCTTCGGACGCGGCGCGTGTGGCCGCCGCGCTTTCCATGCCGCACTATGTGTTTGATTTCACCGAAGCGTTTCGCGTGGACGTCATCGATCGTTTTGCCTCCTCATACGAGGCCGGCGCGACGCCCAGCCCCTGTATCGACTGCAATACGTATTTGAAATTCGGGCGTTTGTTTGAGCGCGCGCGCACGATGGGTTTTGACAAGATCGTGACGGGGCACTACGCGCGTATCTGCCCGGGCGCGAATGGCCGGTATACGCTTGAGCGCGCGGCGGACCTCCAAAAGGACCAGACTTATTTTTTGTATACGATGACGCAGGAGCTGCTTGCGCATACGCTTTTTCCGCTCGGGCCGCTCCACAAGCGCGAAACGCGCGCCATCGCCGCAGAGGCGGGTTTTGCAAACGCGGAGAAGCGGGAGAGCCAGGATATTTGCTTTGTGGCGAGTGGGGACTACGCCGGCTTTATCGAAGCATACCGCGGCAGGGCTTTCAAACCCGGCAATTTCGTCGATACATCCGGGCGTGCGCTCGGCAGGCACGGCGGCATCGAGCGTTATACGATCGGGCAGCGCAAAGGGCTCGGTATCGCGCTTGGGCGCCCTGTATTCGTGAAAGAAATCCGCCCGGACGCGAATGAGGTCGTGCTGGCGGAAGAGGCCGAGGTTTTTGCCTCGTCGATTGAAATCCAGGGCGTCAATTTGATCGCGGCCCCACGGCCTTTTCCGGAACGCGCGCAAATCATGATAAGATATAATGCGCGGCTTGTGTGGGCGGCGGTGGCGCCGCTGCCTGGCGGCGGGCTGCGGGCGGTGTTTGACGAGGCTGTCCGCGCGCCGGCCAAGGGGCAGGCAGCCGTGCTCTACGACGGGGGCCGCGTCATCGGCGGCGGAAGGATAGGGTAAGGAAGGATGGGAATGGCAGAAACGGAAAAGCAATATCAAAAATTGCTGGGCGTGATACGCCCGTACGGCAGCGCGGCCATCGCGTTTTCGGGCGGCGTGGATTCGACGCTTTTGGCCCATGCCGCGTCCGAGGCGCTGGGACGCGAAAATATAGTCTGCGTGACGGCGCGCTCGGCCTCGTTTCCTGTCCGCGAACTCAATGAAGCGGCAGATTTTTGCGCCGCGCACGGTATCCGCCACGAGATCGTCGACTCCGAGGAACTCGATATCGACGGTTTTTCGGGCAACCCGCCGAATCGTTGCTATCTTTGCAAGTTTGAGCTGTTTTCAAAAATCGGCGCGTTTGCGGAAAGCGTGGGAGCCGCCGCCGTCTTTGAGGGTTCCAACGCGGACGACGCGGGCGATTATCGTCCGGGGATGCAGGCGGTGGCGGAGCTCGGCGCCAAAAGCCCCCTGCGCGAGGCCGGGCTGCGCAAGGGCGATATCCGCGCGATCTCAAAAATGCTCGGGCTGCCGACCTGGGACAAGCAGTCCTTTGCCTGCCTGTCCTCCCGTTTCGTTTACGGCGAGGGTATCACGCTCGAAAAACTCGCGATGGTTGACCGCGCCGAGCAGTTTTTGCTGGACAAGGGCTTTCGCTTTGTGCGTGTGCGCATCCATGGCGGCGATCATTTCACCGCGCGCATAGAGGTGCTGCCGGACGAGATCGCAAAGCTATCGGCAGCCCCGCTTCGCGGCGAAACAGCCGATTATTTCAAATCGCTCGGGTTTGCCTATGTTGCGGCGGATCTTATGGGCTATCGGACAGGCAGCATGAACGAGGGTCTGGATTTGAAAACGGTGGATGCCTCATGACGGCAATCGAAACGATACGCGAAAAAGCGGAGGCGGCGGTCAAAGAGGCTTCGAAGGCCATCATCGGGAAAGAAGACAAGATACTGCTCGTTCTTGTCGCCGTGCTTTCGGGAGGGCACATCCTGCTCGACGACCTGCCGGGCGCGGGGAAGACGACGCTCGTGAAAACGATGTCGCGTATCCTCGGGTGCGGGTTTTCCAGAGTGCAGTTCACGCCGGATCTTTTGCCGTCGGATATCACGGGAATCAGCGTATTCGACCAAAAGGCAGGCGATTTCCGGATCAGACCGGGGCCGATCATGGCAAATATCTTTTTGGCGGACGAGATCAACCGCGCGATACCGCGGACGCAGTCCGCGCTGCTTGAGGCGATGGAGGAGCTTCAGGTGACCATCGATGGCGAGACCCGCGCGCTGCCGAGGCCTTTCATCGTGATGGCGACGCAAAACCCCGTCGAATCGGAAAGCACTTTCCGCCTGCCGGCCGCGCAGATGGACCGCTTTCTTTTCAGGCTGTCCCTCGGCTACCCGTCGCGGGCCGATGAGATCGGCATGCTGAAAACCGTAGGGGACGGAATCCCGTTTGGCGCGCTCGCGCAGATATGGGACGAAAAGGAAATTGCCCGGATGCAAGGCGAGATCGCCGCATCCGTGGCTGTCTGCGACAAGACGCTTGAATATATCGTTTCCCTCACGCACGCAACGCGCGGTACGGGGATGCTGTCGCTGCCCGCAAGCCCGAGAGGGTCGCGTGCCTTGTACAGGGCGGGCAAAGCGCTCGCGGCGGTTCGCGGGCGGGCTTTTGTGACGCCGGGAGATATCAAGGAAATGGCGCCATATGTACTGCCGCATCGCGTCGTCATTTCCGGCGAAGCGCGGCTCCTGAACAAAACGGCGGCTTCGGTGATCGAAGACATTCTCGAAACGACTCCTGTCCCGGTGGATGAAAGGGAACTCGTCAATGGAGGCCGATAGGGGCATCGATTCCAGCCTGCTTGTCAAGCCGCCGGCAATCATTTGTTGGCTGTTTTTTTGTATCTTGGCCGTGATGTTTGAAAAAACGGCGATCGGGCTCTTTCTCGGTTTTGTTTTCGTTTTGACGCTGTCTTCTTGCCTTTGGGCGCGTGCAGCGCTCAAGGACATCGATTTCGAATTGAGCATCGACCGGATAGGGTTGTTTCCGGGGCAGGCGTTTACGGTGACGCGGGCCATCCGAAACCGCAAAGCGCTGCCACTCATCTGGGCGGAGATCAGAGAGGCTTGCGGGCTTGATGAATGCGCCGCGCCGGGTGCGGGCGTGATCGCCGAGCGGGAGATATCCCGTGACGAAAATTCGGAACCCATTGTGGTTTGCGAACGCGTCTATACATCGGGTGTGATTCGGCGCCACCGTACTGTGCGCCTGAAAGATCCTTGGGAAGCGCGGCGCAGGGGTATCTTGGAGATCGCGTCGTCGACAGTGCGGTCGGGTGACGGTTTCGGGCTGTGCGCGGTCGGCAAGCGCTTTGATCTGCCCGAAACCAAGCGCATCGTCGTATTTCCCCGTTTGGCGGATGTATCGGTTTCCGGCATATTGAATGAGATGTGGGATACCGGATATGCCGGCGGCGGTTATCTGAAAGAGCGTTCCGTGATTAAGTCGATCCGCGATTATCAGCCGGGGGACTCGACGAAAGATGTCAATATGAGGTTGCTCGCCCGCGGGCAATCCATGAAAACCAATATCTACGAAACCGTGACGCCCGATACGGTCTTGTTTGTTTTGGATGCGGCATCGTTTCGGGAGGATCCGCCAGAAATGTTTGAACACGCGCTGTCCGTCCTCGCCGCCTTGATCGACGGCCTGACAAGGCAAGGGGTGGCGACCGCGCTTATGGCGCCGCAGTCGGAATGGTTTGCGGAAACGTGCACAGTGCCGTCCGCTGCAGACCCGCAGCGTTTTGAAATGCTCGAATTGCTTGCGGCGGCATCTTTGCGGGATGCGCCGTTTTCCGCTTTCCCGCCTTTCCCGCTTGATGAACCCGGACGGGTTTACCTCGTTTGCGCCGATGTATCGCGCATGACGGTCGTCCCCGCGCCCGGACTGCTGCCGGAATGCAAAACGGCCGTATTGGTTGCGGACGGGACAGGGGCGGCTTCCGGTTTGCGGGTGCGCCGTTTGTGCGATTTCGAAAACAGGAATTGAAATGAAAGCGTTTTCGCGTATCATGATTCCGGTTTTTGCCGTTTCGGTATATATGTATTGCATATTCCTGTTTTTTGCGTTTTCAAGCAAAGGCCAAGCCGTGGGGTACAATTATTTTGTTGTTCTGGGATGCGCGGCCATTGCGGCATTTGTCAATTATCGGCTGGCAAAACGCGAGCATTCCGTCCTCGCTGTCGGCATCATCAATATCATCATGGCCATTGCCGCGGAGTTTTTGGGTTTCGCCGCCGCAGACGCGATCGAAGGGGTTTTTCTGCTCGCTGCCTTGGGGCTTGCGTTTCTTGTGCCGGTCCTGTCCGGTCTGTGGCTGAGCCGCAGTCCGGCCGGGGCAAATACGATCTTGGTTTTTTGCGAATTGTCGCTTGCGGGAACGGCGATGTTTTTCGGGATTCAACTGGGTGAGTTTACCGTGCCGGCTGCCGCGAATGTGCTGTGCATCGTGGCGCTTGTGCTGAATTTGGCTTTCCTTTCAGCGCTGCGCGCCCTGGGCCCGCTGCAAAAGGCGGAAACGGCCAAACGCGGAATCGAACGGGGGGCCTTGCTTGCGTGCGGCATGTTTGCGATCGTTGCCGCTGCCGTGATCTGCGTTATGTTTTTGCTGCCGCCGCTTCGCGCGGGCCTGTTTGCGTCCGCTCGCGCGACAAAGGGATTTCTCGCTTTTGCCGGGGCGAAAATCACGGAATTTTTCGAGTTTCTGTTTTCGCTGTTCCCTGCCGACAGTGCGGGCGGCATCGGATTGCCGCCGGGGCCGGAGCCGGGCGGTTTGCCTGCTGAAGCGGAAATGGCTTCCGAGATTCCGGTATCGCTCAGCTCTGTTGCGTTGGCAATCGCGGCGGCATGCGCCATCGTGGCCGTCGCTGCCATTTTATGCAAAATGAGAAAACAAAAGCTGGCCTGCGCAAAAGCGCCCACCGCGTTTTGTGAAGAAGAGACGGAAGAACGCCTGTCTTTGCTTGCGGCGCTCCGCGGCCTTGCCGGGCGCCTCGCTTTGTACTGGGCATTTGCGCACAGGCGCATGCAGGCGCGCGGCACTTATGAGGAAGTCTTTATCCGCTTCGCGCGCAAAGCCGGCCGGCGGGGCCTTGGGCGCATGGCTTCCGAAACGCCTGCCGAATATTTTGCGCGGGTTCTCGCGGGGCTTCCATGTGCCGCAGAAGGAAACGCGGCAGGGGTGGATATACGAAAGGGGAGGCAGCTCTTCGAATTGATTGCCATAAGGATCGACAAAAGGCTCTATGCGCCGGGGCAACCGGCGTTTGAGCGAATGAATCCCGACGATGTCAAGGCTGTCATGCGCATCGCCTGTTGCTGTTCACGCGTTGCAGTTCACGCCCTAACCGTCATTGCGAGGGAGCGCAGCGACCGCGGCAATCCATGAACCGCCGGATTGCTTCGCTTCGCTCGCAATGACGGCATTTTAGCGAGGGCCCGGTCTGTTGCCCGGCGGTTCCGCCTGGCGGGTTTGGCGGGTCTTGATCCATTGGCGCCACGTTTCAGCCACCTTGCAGCCATATTTTTTGTTTCGCA
>JAITMX010000076.1 GCA_031290775.1 Eubacteriales Family XIII. Incertae Sedis bacterium | reverse complement strand
CGCGCCCATCCCGCCCGCCACGGCCGACCGCACCGATTTGTTCCTGTGGCTCCTGCTCTGCTTCGCGTCCCTTGACGCGCTCCTGCTCTGCGCCTTCCTGGTGGGCAGGCGCAGGCGCGATATGGGGCCGAGGTAAAGGAGCGGGGGGGGGGCCGCAGTTGCAGCATATGCAACTACTCAGGCTATGTATATCAAAAGTGTTGTCATTGCGAGCGAAGCGAAGCAATCCAGTGGTTCATGGATTGCCGCGGTCGCTGCGCTCCCTCGCAATGACGATGCCCCGGCAAGGGCCTCGCAATGACGGCGCCCCGGCAAGGGCCTCGCAATGACGGCACCCCGGCAAGGGCCCCGCAATGACGGCGCCCCGGCAAGGGCCTGAATTGTTGCCGCGGGAATTTACGCCGTCAAAAAATTCAAAAAAATCGCTTGCAAGCGCGGTGTGTAAATAGTATCATTGCCCTATATTCCAACGTCGGGCAAATTCTGTGAATGTGTTCGGCGAGGTATGAGGAAATCGGTTGCAGTGAGGAGTAGGAGGGAGTCTATAATGAAGAAAAGGTATATCACACTGATCTTGGCTTTTGTCATGGTTGCGGCGTTGGCGCTCGCCGGCTGCGGTACGAAAACCCCTGCCGGCGGAGATGCCGGAAGTGCGGCCGCGCCGCCGGCGGCAAGCGGCGGCTCTGAGCAGGCCGGCGCGCCGGGAGAGTTGGTTGCCACAGGCAGCCAGTCGGATTTGGCAAAGGACAAGATCGTCATCGGCGGCGTCCGCTCTTCGACGGGGACAAACGCGATTTTTGAGCAGACCGCTTTCGGGCCGCAGTACAAGATGTGGGTCGACCAGCTGAACAAGGATGGCGGCATCTATGTCAAGAGCCTTGACCGGAAGGTCCCGGTCGAACTGAAGATCTATGACGACGGTTCGGAAATCAGCAAGACGACACAGCTCTACGAGCAGCTGCTGGCTGACGAAAAAGTAGACATCATCATTGCGCCGGTCAGCACAGCCGCGCTGTTTGCGGTAGCGCCGATCGCCCAGAAATACGGGTATTACATGGTAGCGGCCGAGGGCGGCGCGAAAGAGCTTGAAAAATACATCGCGCAAAACCCGAACGTCTTCTCCGTACTCGGCTATTCCGAGACGCAGGTCCCCGCCTTCGTCAAGTTTGCCGAGGAGCAGGGCATCGAGTCCGTCTTCTGCGCTTACATCGACGACCTGCATGGCACCGAGTACTGGGGCGCGGCAAAGCCGGCGCTTGAGGCGATCGGCGTCGAGATCAAGGGCGAGCAGTCTGTGCCGCTAGTCGGCGGTTTTGACGCAAACGCGGTCATCAACGCCGCGAAAGCGTCAGGGGCGGACGCGTTCCTCGCGTTCACCTATCCTGACCAGGGCATTCCGATCGCGCTCTCCGCAATCGCGCTCAATTACAACCCGAAACTGTACCTCATGGGCCCGGGCGGCTCCTATGACTTCATCGGCGGCGTGCTCTGGGGCGCCAGCGGCATCGATCCCGCAGTGGGCATGGAAGGCGTCTTTGGTTGGGGCGGCTGGAACGAAAAGAGCAGCGCGCGCGCTGCCGAGTACAGCCAGGCATTCAGGGAATACTGGATCGACAAGGGCGACTTCTGGCTGAACGCGGATGGCACACCGAATGCTGACGGCACGGTCTACCAGGATTGGTGGGGCCACGCGAGCTACTATTCGGTCTGCGAGATTTACCAGCAGGCGATTGAAAACGCCGGCGCCTTGACGGATGAAGGGCTCATCGACAACGCGTTGCTCGTCGAGTACACGAAGGACAACAGCTTTGACACCGTCCTGAATCAGGAGCTTCGCTTCACGAACAACATTTTGCTGGACGATATGTATCTTGGCAACATCGGGCAGTGGCAGAACGGGACCTTTGAGGTCATGGACGTCGACGACCGCCGTACGGCGGATCCGATTTACCCGAAGCCGGAATGGCCGACAAAATAATCTATAACTTTTCCAAATGCATGGATTTTGACGGAATGGACATCCCCGGAGGCTTTTCAAAGCCTTCGGGGTTTCCGTCCCGCCATGAGTAAAAGACAGGAGTGAAAAATCAATGACATTGTTTCTCACCGTCCTGATCAACGGGTGTATCCTCGGCAGCGTTTACGCGCTTGTGGCGTTGGGGCTCAACACGCAGTACGGCGTCGCGCACATCTTGAATATCGCGCATGGAGAGTTCATCATACTGTCCGCTTTCATTACAATGACATTGTACGCGGGCGCCGGGCTTCATCCGTTGGTTGCATTGGCCGTTGCCGGCCCGATTGTTTTCGCAATCTCTTTTGTCCTGCACCGCACGCTGTACAAACGCGTGAAGGATATGTCCGCGAATATCGGGGAATTTGAGGGCAACGCGATTCTCGTCGCTTTTGGCATCTATTTTATCGTGCAAAACCTGATGCGCGACAAGTGGGGCTCCGCGACATCGGGCTATCAGTTTATGGCGTTCCCTGTGCGCATCGGCCCGGCCGACATCGCAGCGAACAATCTGTTCGTCCTGCTCTGGGCCGTTGTGATTTGCGTCGTATACTATCTGTTCCTCATGCGGACCCGCACAGGCAAGGCGATCCGCGCGGCGGCGCAGGACGCGGGGGCGGCGGCGCTGCTCGGCGTCAAGATCAATACCATCATGGCGCTGTGCTTCGCGATCGGAGGCCTTTTGGCGGCGTTCGCGGGCGTGCTCATCAGCATGAAGGAGCCGTTTACGACCGTTTCCGGCATGAACTACACGACGATCGCGTTTATCGTCGTCGTGCTTGGGGGGCTCGGAAACGTGAAAGGCGCCATCCTCGGCGGTTTCATCCTCGGCATCGTCGGCTATGCCGTGAGCACCTACGATACCGGCATGATGTTTGCCGTGTTCTACCTGATTGTGCTTGTATTGCTGATTGTGCGGCCCAAGGGCCTTCTGGGGAGGTGATGGCATGGAATTGATCAAGACAGCCTTCTTTGGAAGCACAAAGAGCAAGGTGCAGCTGATCGGCGTCATCGCGGCGCTCGTCATCCTGTTTCTCAGCCCGCAATTCTTGAATACGTACATGCCAAATTTTTTGGCGAAGCTCATCGCGTACGTGGTGCTTTCGCTCTCGTGGACGATTTTTTCCGGCAAGACGGGGTATATCTCGCTCGCATCGGCGGCTTTTTATGGCCTCGGCATGTACATCGAAGCCCTGTTTGGGATGAACATCCCCTTGCCTGTCGTGATGGTTTTTGCGGCTGCGGTCGCGTTTGCCGTCGCGTTTGGCGTCGGCGTCGTCACGCTGCGGCTCCGGGGCGTGTATTTCACGATCTTTACCTTTGGCCTCGCGCTTTTCCTGCAAAAATCCATCCTGTGGATTGAGGTCAAGTTTTTCCACACGAAAGGGCGCATGGTGCTCGCGTATTCAAACGAGGCGGTTTTTTACTGTGTGCTCGTTGTCTTTGCAATCCTGATTTTCGTCGTGATTCTCATGAACAAGTCGCGCTTTGGGCTCGCGCTCGACTGCATCGGGCAAAACGAGGACAGCGCGCAGCACATCGGCGTGAACACGACGATGACGAAGGTGCTTGCGTTCGCGATCAGCGCCGCGCCCGCCGGCGCCGTCGGCGCCGCGATCGGGACGAGCATCGGCTATGTCGACCCGGACATCGCGTTCAATATGCTGCTGAGCTTTTTGCCGGTGCTGATGGCGATCTTTGGCGGCATGCGCAGCATGTACGGGCCCATCGTCGGCGCGGTCATCTTCTTTGTGCTGCAGGACTACCTCATGCGGGAGTACGCAAATCTTTACATGATCATCTTCGGGGCGGTCATGGTCGTCGTGATCCTTTTCATGCCGAAGGGCATCTTCGGCCTCGTGGACAAAGCGATCGCAAAGCGGCAAAGAAATTTTGACGGGGAGGTGATTGGCGATGTCAAATAATGTGCTGATCCAAGGCATCGGGCTGACAAAGCGCTTCGGCGGCATGACGGCGGTCAACTGCGTGGATTTTGAGCTGCGCGATGGCGAGATCCTCGGGCTCATCGGGCCCAACGGCGCGGGCAAGTCGACGCTGTTCAACCTGATTTCGGGTTTCATCCCGACGGACAGCGGCGAGACGGCCTTCCTCGGGAAAAAGATTACGGGGCTCACGCCAAACAAGGTTTGCCATCTCGGGCTTGGCCGCACGTTTCAGGCGGCGAAAAACTTCCCGGACATGAGCCTGCGCGAAAACGTGCGCATGGGGGCGCTGTTTGGCGTCCCGGACCAGACCTACGCGAAGGCGGAGACGGAGACGGACGAGATCATCGCGTATATCGGGCTCGGCAAATACGCGGGCACGGCGGTGCCGGACATCCCGCTCGCGGGGCAGAAGCAGATCGAGGTGGCGCGCGCGCTTGCGACGAAACCGAAAGTGCTTTTGCTTGACGAGCTGATGGCGGGTTTAAACCCGGCGGAGGTGGACGAGGCGATGGCGCTTGTGAAGAAGATACGCGGCACGGGCGTGACGGTGCTGCTCATTGAGCACGTGATGAAAGCCATCATGAATATCTGCGACCGCATCATCGTCCTGCATCACGGGGCGCTGATTGCGGAAGGCACGCCGGAGCAGATCGGCAGCAACAAAGAGGTGATAGAGATATACCTCGGGGAGGTGTAGCCATGGCGATGCTTGAAGTAAGGAACGTCAATGTGAGTTATGGCAATGTGCAGGCGCTGTGGGATGTCAGCCTCGATATCGAGGAAGGCAAGATCATCGCGCTGCTCGGCGCGAACGGTGCGGGCAAATCGACCTTGCTCAACACGATGACGGGGATGCTGAAGCCGCAGGTCGGGACGATCACGTTCAAAGGCGAGCGCATCGACAATCTGCCGTCCGACAAGATCATCGAAAAGGGGATTGCCTATCTGCCGGAAGGCGGACGCCTGTTCCCGGATATGACGATCAAGGAAAACCTCGAGCTGGGCGCGTATCCGAGCAAGCTCTGGAAAACCAGAAAACCCGACCTCGAACGCATCTACAAGATGTTCCCGATTCTCGGCGAGCGCAAAAATCAATTGTCGCGCACGATGAGCGGCGGCGAGCGGCAGATGCTTGCGATGGGCCGGGCGATGATGAGCAACCCGAAGATGTGCTTTTTTGACGAGCTGTCCTACGGCCTTTCGCCGGTGATGGCGCAGGAAGTGTTCAAGATCGTCAAGCATCTGCACGCCGAAGGCATCACGGTGTTTCTTGTGGAGCAAAACGTGCATCAGACGCTTGAGATTTCGGACTACGCGTATGTCATTGAAAACGGGCGGATCGTCAAAGAGGGCGAGGGGCATAGCCTGCTCGACGACGATTACATCAAACAAGCGTATCTGGGCATATGATGGGCTCAAAAGAAAGGAAGGTGGTATGATTGGCTAATACAGAGGAATTGTTTGCCGAACGCAGCGCGATCAGGGCAGATTTGCTCGCAGGCAATAGGCCGAAAAGAGCGCCGGTTTTTGCGTCGTTTACGCTTGAGGCGGCGTGCGGCCTTGCGGGCGTCAGCCTGCTTGACGCGCACTACGACCTCGCCCTTGCAGAGGCGGCGCACGAAAAGGTCTGCGAGCTCTTTTATTCGGATTCTTTTCCGTCGGGCAACCTCCGGCATCCGCCGGTGTATCAGCTGCTCGGCGCGAAAAACTGGATACTCTCGTCGAGCGGCGCAGTCCAGCATCCCGAGATCGAAACGATGCTGCCCGAGGATTACGATGATTTCATCGCAAACCCGTACGACGCGATCATGGAGAAGTTTCTCCCGAGAGTCTGCGCGGCGCTCGATGGGGGCGCAATCGGCAGGGGCGTCGCGTTTGCAAAAGCCTATCAGGAATTTGTGTACCAGACGGCGGCCGGGTTCGGGATCATCGGCAGGCTGTCGCAAAAATACGGCTACTCCGCCGGCACGATCACGGCGCCGATGACGGAAGCGCCGTTTGACTTCGTCGCGGACCAGCTCCGGGGGTTCAAAGGGATTCTCATGGACTGCCGCAGGATACCCGACAAGGTGGAGGCGGCGGTGAAGGCGGCGTTGCCTTTCCTGCTGAAGCTTGCGATACCGCCGCAGCCCTATCCGGGCATGCAGGGCTTTATCCCGCTCCATCTCGCGCCCTATATGAACCCGCAGCAATTTGAAAGGCTGTGGTGGCCGACTTTCGAGGAGCTCGTCGTGGAAATGGACAAACAGAATGTCGGCGCGACGATTTTTGCGGAAAACGACTGGACGCGGTATCTTGATTATTTGACGCGGCTTCCGAAATCAACGGTTGTGTGGGCCGAAGACGGCGATATGAAAAAGTATACGGAGACTTTTGGCAAAGACCATGTCTTCGGCGGCTTCTTCGATCCGACAATCACGCTCACGAAGAGCAAAGAGGAGTGTATAGACGTCGTGAAGGAAATGTGCGATATCTGCATGAAGAGCGATCATTTTTATTTCACGTTCAACAAGGGCGTTATGGATGTCAATAGCATCGATATTGCGAAGCTGCAAGCCGTGCTCGAATGGGTGGCGGACAACGCGTATTATTAAAGCAGATCAATAGGAGGAAAAAGTTATGATTGACACGGCAGTTTTGAAGCAGGCGCTCGGCGACCTCGAAGAGGATAAAGTGGAGGCGCTTTTGGGTGAGTTTATCGCAGAAGGCCCATCCCCGGAGGAAACGCAGTCGGTCGTTGAGGCGTGCCAGCAGGGCATGGAGATCGTCGGCGACAATTTCGAAGCGGGCACGTATTTTGTCGGGGATCTGATGTACGCGGCGCAGATCCTGACGGCGTCGCTTGAAAAGCTCAAACCCCTTATGAGCGCCGGCTCCGGGCAGGAAGCAAAGGGCGTCATCGTGCTCGGCACAGTCGTGGGCGACATCCACGACATCGGCAAAAATATTTTCAAGGCGCTGCTGGAAGCGGCCGGCTTTACGGTCGTCGATATTGGCATCGACCAGCCGGCAACCGCTTTCGTTGACGCGGTAAAGGCCAATTCGCCCCAGCTGGTCGGGCTTTCCGGCGTACTGACGCTGTCGATCGCCTCTATGAAAGATATCATCGACGCGCTGGGCGAAGCGGGGCTGCGGGACAAGGTAAAGGTCATGATCGGCGGCAACGCGGTCAGCGCGGAAACGAGCGAATTTGTCGGCGCAGATTATTGGAGCAAGAACGCGGCCGCGTCGGTCAGGAAGGGCCTTGAATATGTCAGCTAAGGAGGTGTCCAAAATGACGGAAAGCAAGTATTTGCTGGATTATGACGCTTATGTGAAACAGCGGCCGGACGAAGTGCAGGCTGCTTGGGAAGCCCAATACAAGGCCCTCATGGAGAGCAAGGACCTGAGCGTCTATACCTTTGTGATGTCATATATTTTTATGTAAGGAAGTGGTGAAAAATA
Organism: Eubacteriales Family XIII. Incertae Sedis bacterium; assembly: GCA_031290775.1. Classification (GTDB taxonomy): domain Bacteria; phylum Bacillota; class Clostridia; order Peptostreptococcales; family Anaerovoracaceae; genus WRMW01. The sequence continues at coordinate 98 of JAITMX010000076.1, read as the reverse complement.
AAGTGGACAAATTTGGCGCAGGATTTTTTTCGGCTGACAAGGCGCAAAACGTAGCCGTACTGGTAGTACGGCGAGGCTTTGCAACGCAGTCAGGCGGA
>JAITMX010000140.1 GCA_031290775.1 Eubacteriales Family XIII. Incertae Sedis bacterium | reverse complement strand
CGATTTGCTTGCGCAAATCGGGATGCCTTTTTTCCACCCGCTTTAGCGGGTAATGGAAAAACGGACAGCGAAGCGAACGAAGTGAGCGGAGGTAGGACTGTCAAGCTCCTGTACCTCTGTCATTGCGAGCGAAGCGAAGCAATCCAGTGGTTCATAGATTGCCGCGGTCGCTATGCTCCCTCGCAATGACAGTCCTTGGCGGCGGGGGTGTGAACTGTAACAAATCAATCATTCTCTATCAGGCCCATAAAGCTGAATGTATTGACGGCGGTGATGCGGACGGGCACGATCTTGCCGATGGGCGCGGTCATATTGGCTTGCGGCGCGGGCGCGGGAAAACTCACGAGCTTGCCGCCAAACGTGCGGCCCGAGAGCATGTCCGGGGCATTCTTGGACGGGCCCTCGACGAGCACGTCCTGCAGGCTGCCAACGTAGAGACGGTTTTTTTCGAGCGTAATCGCGTTGAGGCGGCCTGTCATGCGGTCAAAGCGTTCGTGCTTCACCGCATCCGGCACTTGCTCCCCATAGTCCGCGGCGGGCGTCCCTTTGCGCGGCGAAAACAAAAACGTGAAAGCCGCGTCGAAGCGCACGCGCTCGATGAGCGCCATCGTCTCCGCGAAATCTTCTTCGCTCTCGCCTGGAAAGCCGACGATGAAATCCGTCGTAAGCACGATGCCCGGATTGGCCGCCCGCAGTTTGCCCGCGAGCGCGAGATAATCTTCTTTTGTATAATGCCGGTTCATGCGTTCGAGGACACGGCTGCTGCCCGACTGTACAGGCAGATGGATCGACGGGCAAAGATGCCTTGCGCCTCCCGCAGCCTCCGGCCCGTACCTGTCAATCAATTTGCTTGACAAGTCTTTCGGGTGCGATGTCATGAAACGGATGCGTTCTATGCCGGGGATTTTGCCTACGCTGTCTATCAAATCCGCGAAGCCCATGCGGCTGCCGGAAAGACTTTCGGCGTTGCCGCCCATGCTGACTTCATTGCCGCCGCGACCGCTGCCGCCGCCTACCGCCCCCGCATAGGAATTGACGTTTTGCCCGAGCAGCAAAATCTCTTTCGTGCCCGCAAGCGCCAGGTCGCGCACCTCCGCCAGTATGCTTTCCGCATCCCTGCTGATCTCGCGGCCGCGCGTATACGGCACGATACAATAGGTGCAAAAATTATTGCAGCCGTACATGATATTGACGCTTGCCTTGAATGAAAACGCGCGCCGCGCGGGAAGCCCCTCGGCGATTTCGCCGCGGGCTTGCAAGATATGGGCGCGCGGTTTCGCCTTGCCCTGTTTTGCATTGCCGGGTTTTATGCCCTCCGGACCGCTTTGGGTTGGCCCGCGGCTGCGCAATACTTCCTCGATCATGTCCGGCAGCGCGTCGATATTGTGCGTGCCAAAGATCAAATCAACCCACGCATGCTTGTCGTTGATACGCCCTACGATGTGTTCCTGCTGCATCATGCAGCCGCAAGCCGCGACGATCGTGTCGGGCCTGCGCGTTTTGATATGTTTGAGCCGGCCGAGCAGGCCAAAAAAGCGGTTGTCCGCGTTTTCGCGCACACTGCAGGTGTTCACGATGATGATATCCGCGTCCTCGCGCCCCGCCGCGCCCGTATAACCCATCTGCTCGAGCAGGCCCGCGATCGTTTCGCTGTCCCGCTCGTTCATCTGGCAACCCATCGTTTGAATGGCATAAGTACCCATGGGATAAGTATATCACGAGAACAAAAATTAATTCAGAATTACCATTGACTTGGAATAATTTTACAGGTAATATTTTCCTGTACGTGGGCGGGTATTGTCAGTCCTCTGTCGAAAGAGTGAGGTGCGAAATGACAGTAGTCACGTTCTTGATGTTGGCGCAGATCGTCTTCCAAATATTGGATATGGTTTTGAATCACAAAAAGAAACGACCGCCTAAGCAGTAGGCGGTCATCCTTTTTGAATAACAATTAATGTTTGTGAGGACTGACCGCCGGTTGCATCGGCAGCTCGCCCATGTATGGATTATAGCACGAATGCCCCGGCATATGTCAATCGGAAAATTATTATTTGTGAACCAAAAACACGAAAAATGAAAGGGCTGGCAAAACCTTTATGAATACAGCAGACGCCTCGATACCGCCCACGCGCCCGCGCCGGCCGCTCGCATATGCCGCGGCAGCCTATATCGCGGGCATCGCCTTTTGCTATTGCTTTGCGCCCGCGCGGGCGCTGCTGTTTGCGGGAATGGCGGCCGGCGCGGTGGGCGCGGCATCCCTGTGCCTTGGCGGCGGACGCGCGCAAAGCCGGTGCGCAAAGACGTCGCCGCTGCCTTTCCATAGGCAGCCGGCCGGCCCTCTGCCCTTTGCCTTGCTGCTGTGCGCCGTTTTTTTCGCCGGCGCGGCCTATGCGCACACGGCCTTCAGCAAGGCTGACCCGCTCGAAAAAGAAATGACGGACGGCAAGGGCTATGTGTCGGGCCTTGCCTGCCGGGTGCTTTCCGTGGAGCAGCGCGCCGATGACTATCGCTTGCTGACGGTCTGGGCGGACGGCCGCAAATTGCTCGTGCGCGTCTACGGGGACAGCGGCGCGCAGACGGCGCCGGCGCCCGAAGAGCTGATTGGCCGGCGCATCAACCTGAAAGGCGCGCTTTCCTTTCCGGATACGGCACGCAATCCAAACTGCTTTGACTATCGGCTTTACCTGTTGTCGAAAGGCATCCGTGTCATCGTCACCGCAGACGCGCCGGGTGCTGCCGGGGAAGGCGGCGAAACAGGCATGGCAGACGCGCCGGGCGGCGTATGGCGGGCGCTGAATCTGCTCGCCCGCGCGAAAGCCGCTTTTTACGAACGCGTGCGCACGGCGCTCCCGCCTGAGGAAGCGGCGCTTTTCGCGGGCATGATGTTTGGCGACAAGGAAGCGATGGACGAGGAGACTTATGAGCTTTTCAAGCGCAATGGGGCCGCGCACATCCTTTCCGTCAGCGGCCTGCACGTCGGCATGGTGTACGCCTTTGCGGCCGCGGCGCTCGGCAAGCGCAAGACCAAGCGCTTTTACGCCGCAGTGCTGGCCCTGTTGCTTTGCTACGCGGCGCTTTCCAATTTTTCGCCTTCCGTCATGCGCGCGGTCTCGATGATCGCGGTCCACATCTTTTCAATGCTGGCAAACCGCAGATACGATATGCTGACAGGCGTCCTTCTTTCAGCCTTCATCATCCTGCTGTTCAACCCGCTCGCGCTGTTTGGCGCCGGCTTCCTGCTCTCCTATACGGCCGCCGTTTCCCTCTCCTTTGCGTTGCCGTTTGCAAGCCGCTTCACGGGATTCCGCAACCGGCTGTCGGGCCATGCCGTCAAGGAGGGCGAGCTTCAGACGGTTTACGGCGCGGGCGTTTGGACGCTGCTTGGCGGCCGCGTTTTGGCGCTGCTCGTCCCGATGGCCGTAATCCAGCTCTTTATGCTTCCAGTATCGACTTACTTTTTCAACTGCCTCCCGCTGACGGCAATCCTTGCAAACATCCCTGTCATCGCGCTCGCATCCCTCATCGTCCCCATCGGCATCGTCGTCCTGCTCCTCTCCGCGGCATCGGCGGCGATTCCGATGTTCGCGTTTTTGTTCGGGCCCGCGTCAAGCGTCGGCGCGTCCTCAGCCGGCACGCTGATTGACCTGATGCTATATCTGACGCGGCTGGCGGACCGGATTCCCGGCGGCAGCCTGACCGTCCCCTCGCCCCCTGTGCCGCTCATATTCTTGATTTACGGCGCCGCCTTTTTTCTCCTGTCAGACGGCTTTGCGATGGCCTGCGCAAAGGCAAGCGGCTTCAAGGCGTATGGCTTCGCGCTGCCGGCCGCCATCATCCTTGCCTGCCTGCTCGCGGCGTCCTCCCCCGTCTGCGGGCGCGACGACGCCCCCTACACCTTCGTCGACGTCGGGCAAGGCGACTGCCTGCACATCAGGACGCGGGACGGGCGCAATTATCTGATGGACGGCGGCGGCAAATACGATTATGACGTCGGAAAAAATATCCTCGCGCCCTATCTGCTGAAAAACGGCGTTTCGAGGCTCGACGGCATCTTTGTCTCACATCTGCACATGGACCATTTCAAGGGGCTCACGGAACTGGCGGGGTGCATGGACGTCGGAGCCGTCTATGTCTATGAAGGCAACCTCGTCCGGACGGAAGCGGTCACGCACGCGTTTGCGAATAACACACACAGCGCGGGCAGCGGCGATGTTGCGGCCGGCGCCGGCGCTGCGGATTCGGACGGCGCTTTCCCCGCGGAAAGCATCCGCTATCTGGCGGCCGGCGACAGCGTCATGCTCGGCGGCAGCGCGCGCGCCGAGACCTTGTTCCCGCAGCGGCGCACAAACGACGAGTATCTATCGGAAATGACGGCAAACGAGGACGAGAACCGGACCAGCCTCATTATCCGCTTTGAAAACGAGGGGATCAGCGTCCTCATGACCGGCGATGTCGGAATAGACGGGGAACGGCAGGCGCTCGCCATCTCCGACCTTTCCTGCGACATCTTGAAAGTCGGCCACCACGGCAGCAAGACATCCACCTCGGAAGCGCTGCTGGCCGCGGCACAGCCCGCCGCAGCCGTCATCCAAGTTGGCAAAAACAACACGTATGGACACCCAACGCCCGAAACGCTCGGGAGGCTTGCCGACGCCGGGCTCCCCGTCTACCGCTGCGACGAGGACGGCGCCGTCCTCGTCCGCCCGGCGCCCGGCGGGTTTGCCGTCCAAACGGTCATGCGGGACCTCACGTCCCCGATGCTCTTAAGGAATCGCTGATTAATCGGCATGAAGTCCTGCACAATCCCCTCGAATCCAAAGTCACTCTTTATGATAAGAAATGTATGCTCGGCTTTGCACCTGGTTGCGGACTTCCTGTTTTCGATATGCATCTCCCATTCTTTCGCTACTGGGTCAAGCTGCCGCAACTCTCCGCGCCGCCTGTTGATGATGAAATCTAGATGGGTAATCAGCACACCCTCAACCTTTAAGGCGGGGTTAATCTGCTTCTTGACGATAGCCACGGTGTCGAATAGCTGCGTCATGCCAATCACGGACAGATATTCCGGCTGTTTCCAGCCCAAGCTGACCGTCTGGCTTGCCTGACTGCCGAGGCCAACAATCAAGAAGTTCTGGCCTTTCCGCGCCAGCCCGATACCCAAGTTTACTGAAGGAGGAGCAGAGGCGCAAAGGTGCGAATGGGGAAATTACTCTTCATAGTCCTCGTGAAAATCCAGCCAGTCCTCCGTGATGGCAGAAGAAAGATATGGCACGAGTGCGGCGGTCACTTCCTTTGCCGATTCATCGTCCACTTCGCGGGTGGGTCTGTTGTCACCAAACTCTGCAATATAGCGGGTGAAATTTGCTGCTGTCATAAAATTTTCCTCCTCAAAATCTGTT
>JAITMX010000086.1 GCA_031290775.1 Eubacteriales Family XIII. Incertae Sedis bacterium | reverse complement strand
TGTTTTCAACGGGGAGATCCATGCGCTCCTCGGCGAGAACGGCGCGGGCAAGAGCACGTTGATGAATATGCTGTCGGGGATTTACCGCCCCGACAGCGGTTCTATTTTTGTGAACGGGGAGGAAGCCCGTTTTGCCTCGCCGAAAGACTCGATTGCGAAAGGCGTCGGCATGATCCACCAGCATTTCAAGCTTGTGGACGTCATGACGGCCGCCGACAACATCGCGCTCGGCGGCGGGGCGGGGCTGATCCTCAACCAAAAGAAGCTCGACCGGAAAATCACGGAATTGTCGGATCGGTACGGGCTCGACGTCAACCCGCGCAAAAAAGTTTATGAAATGGGCGTCGGCGAGAAGCAGACGCTTGAAATCATCAAGGTGCTGTACCGCGGCGCGCGCATCCTCATCATGGACGAGCCGACGGCTGTGCTGACGCCGCAGGAGATCGACAAGCTTTTCGCCATTGTGCGCAATATGAAAAACGAGGGCTGCGCCGTCGTCATCATCACGCACAAGCTCGGCGAGGTTATGGAGATCAGCGACCGGATCACCGTGCTGCGCAAGGGCGAGTCGATCGGCACGCTCGTGACGAGGCGGACGGATATCGGGGCGCTCATCGAGATGATGGTAGGGCGGCGCGTCGACCTGCGGATTCAGCGCGAGGTTTTTGAAAAAAAAGAGCCGCTGCTGCGCGTTTGCGATGTCACGGTCACCGCGAAAGACAAAAAATCCGCGCTCGACGGCGTGAGTTTCGAGCTGTTCCAAGGCGAGATACTCGGCGTCGCGGGCGTCGCGGGAAGCGGGCAAAAAGAGCTTTGCGAGACGATCGCGGGGCTTCAGGCAGCCGAAAAAGGGCGCATCTTTTTCGGGGGCGAAAACATCCTCGGCAAGTCGCCGCGCGAAATCATCCGGCTCGGCATCCGCATGGGCTTCATCCCCGAGGACCGGCTCGGCATGGGGCTCGTCGGCTCGATGGACATCGTCCACAACATCATCCTGAAGGAGTACCAAAACCAGAAGGGCTTCCTCTTGCGGCGCGGGCCGAGCATCGAAAAGGCGAAAAAAATCGTCGAGCGCCTCGACATCCTGACGCCGAGCATCTATACGCCTGTTTCCAAGCTTTCGGGCGGCAACATCCAAAAGGTGCTGCTCGGCCGGGAGATCGACTCGGAGCCGAAGGCGCTCATCACCGCCTACCCGGTGCGCGGCCTCGACATCGGCGCGTCCTACCTCATCTACAGCCTGCTGAACGAGCAAAAGGCGAAGGGCGTCGGCATCATCTTCATCGGCGAGGACCTCGATGTGCTCATCGAGCTTTGCGACCGCATCATCGTCCTGTCCGGCGGGCGCATCACGGGGCTGCTTTCGGCGGCGCAGGCGAGCAAAGAAGAAATCGGCTTCCTGATGGCCGGGGGCGCGGCATGATCTCACCCGTCAAGGTCACGAAACGGGACGACGTCCCCAAAAAACAAGTCGCGCTGATCCTGACGGTTTCGATTGTCCTCGCGCTTGTGTTTTCCGGCATCGTGCTTTTGTTTTTCGACCTGAACCCGTTCACGGTCTTTGGCACGATCGTGACGGGCGCGCTCGGAAGCCCGATGCGCATCGAGCAGACGCTCATCAAGGCGATCCCGCTGACGATCGCGTCCCTCGGCATCCTCGTCGCTTTCAAGATGAAATTTTGGAACATCGGCGGAGAAGGCCAGATCATGATGGGCGCGCTTTGCGCCTCGTATGTCGCGCTGAACCACGGCGATCTGCCGCAGCCGCTGCTGCTGGTTTTGATGGCGGCGGCGTCGATTGCCGGCGGCGGGGTCTGGGCGCTCATCCCGGCGGCCTTCAAGGCAAAGATGGGCACAAACGAAACGATCTTTACGCTCATGATGAATTACATCATCATCAAATTTGTGATGTATCTGCAATACGGGCCGTGGAAGGACCCGGCGTCAAAAGGCTTTCCCAAGATCCCGATGTTTTCGGAAAACGCGCTTTTGCCCAACGTTTTGGGCCTGCACGCGGGCTGGATTATCATGATCGTGCTGGTCGCCGCCGTCTATTTCTTTATAAATTACACGAAAAAGGGCTATGAGATCACCGTTGTCGGAGAGAGCCTCGAAACCGCGCGCTACGCCGGCATGAACATCCCCGCCATCATCATGACGGCGATGTTTGTTTCGGGCGGGCTGCTAGGGCTCGTCGGTTTTGTGCAGGCGAGCGCGCTCGAAAAGACGCTCACGTGGGGGCTGTCGTCAAATTATGGGTTTACGGCCATTATCACGGCTTGGCTCGCGCGGCTCAACGCGATTACGACATTGTTCGTATGCCTCGCGTTTGCGCTGCTCTTGCAAGGCGCGAGCTATATCCAGCTCTCGATGAACGTGTCGTCCGCCATCGCGGATGTGGTGCAGGGCGTCATCCTGTTTTTTGTGCTCGGCAGCGATTTCTTCCTGCGCTACCGCGTGAAGTGGGTCGGCCTGAAAAACGCGGGGGAGGTGAAGCTTTAACCGATGGAAAGCTTTCTCGCCGCCGCTGTCATCGCCGCCATGCCGCTGCTCTTTGCGACGCTCGGCGAGCTGATTACGGAAAAATCGGGCAGCCTCAATCTCGGCGTGGAGGGCATGATGCTCATGGGCGCCGTCATCGGCTTCATCGTGGCGTATGGCACGGGCAGCCCTTCCGCCGCGCTGCTCGGCGCGTTTGCGGCGGGCGCGGGCGGCGCGCTCGTCTTTGCGGTCGTCACGGTGACGCTGCGCGGCAACCAGGTCGTGACGGGGCTGACGCTCACGATTTTTGGCGGCGGCTTCGCGCGTTTCGTCGGTGACCCGCTCGTCGGCCAGTCCGTGCCAAAATCCGTGCAGGCGTTTTTTGCGCAGGCGCCGATGCCCGGGCTTTCGGAGATTCCGGCCCTCGGCCCGATCTTTTTCCGGCAGGACGCCTTCGTCTATATGGGCTATATCTTGGTAATCCTCGTGTCGCTCTATCTCTATAGGACGCGGCCCGGCCTCAATATGCGCGCTGTCGGCGAAAATACGGCGGCGGCGGACGCTTCGGGCGTGGCGGTGGATTTTCACAAGTACGCGCACATCATCTTTGGCGGCGGCCTTTGCGGCCTCGGCGGCGCCTATCTTGCGCTCGTGACGGTGCCGATCTGGCAGGCGGACGTCGTGACGGGCCGCGGCTGGATCGCGGTCGCCCTCGTGATCTTTGCCTCATGGAACCCAACCAAGGCTTTCTTCGGCTCCTTCCTGTTCGGCGCGCTGTCCATCCTCGGATTCCGGCTCCAGAGCATGGGCTTTCACATCTCGCAATACCTCGTCGATATGTTCCCCTACGCCGCGACAATCGCCATCGTCATCGTCAGCACACACAAAAACCGCCGCGAGGACTTGCCCCCGGCGGATCTTTCCGTCCCGTATTTCCGCGAAGAGCGATAGCGCGCGGGCGCCGGGCGCGTTTCCTCAGCCCCGCAGCATGCGTTTCAGGATCTTCCCGGTGCTGTTCCGCGGCAGGTCTTCGCGGATTTCGATGCGGCGCGGGATTTTGTAAGCGGCGAGCCGCTCTTTCAGCCAGCGCAGGATCTCCTTGTGGTGGGCCTCTTCGCCGTCTTTCAGCACGATGTAGGCAACGACAGCCTCCCCGCGCAGCGCGTCCGGCTCGCCGATGACCGCCGCGTCCTTGATTTTCGGGTGTTTGTAGAGCGCCTCCTCGACCTCGCGCGGGTAGACATTGAGCCCCGCGACGATGACCATATCCTTTTTGCGGTCAACGATGTAAACATAGCCGTCTTCGTCACGCTTGGCAAGGTCCCCCGTGTGGAGCCAGCCGTTTCGGAATGTCTCTGCCGTTTCCGCTTCGCGGCCAAAATAGCCGAGCATCACATTGGGGCCTTTCACAAGGAGCTCGCCGACCTCTTCCGGCGGCAGCGCCTCATCGTTTTCGCCGCCGATGCGGTATTCGATGTTTTCAAGCGCAAGGCCGATGGAGCCCGGCTTTTGCGTGCCCGAAGGCGGGTTGAAGAAGCAGGCGGGTGACGCTTCGGTCAGCCCATAGCCCTCGATGATCGGCAGGCCGACGGTCTCGCGCACTTGGTTGTATACCTCGACCGGCAGCGCCGATCCGCCGCATACGGCCGTGCGCAGCTTGGGGAATTTGATGTCCTTCTTGCCCGCCTCGATGAGCACCATATACATGGCGGGGACCCCGAGGAAGAGCGAGACCTGTTTTTCCAAAAGCTCGCTGATCACGAGCTTGGGCGTGAAGGATTCCACGATGTCGATCGTTTCGCCGTCGATGAGCGGCAGCAGGATGCAGGTGGTGAACGCGAACACGTGGAAAAGCGGCAGGACGCACATCAGCACGTCATCCCCCCGCGCTTCGAGCCCTTTCACGCACTGGTGGGCGTTTGTGACGAGATTGCCGTGCGTCAGCATGGCCGCCTTGGGCTGCCCCGTCGTGCCGGACGTATACAGGAAAGTGGACACGTCATCGCCTGCGGCGAGGTCGTAGTCGTCCTTTGGCGCGGCCGCCGCCTCCGCCAAAAGCGCTTCGTTGATGAGGATGGCCTTGAGCCCCAGCGCCTCTTCCAAAGCCGCCGCCGACAGCCCCTGCTTTTGCATAATCCCTTCGTGGATCACGAGGAATTTTGCCTGCGAATCGCTTGCGATGTATTTTATCTCCTCCAGCGTGAGCATCGGGTTGATGGGCACGATGACCGCCGCGTTGCGCACCGCGCCCAAATAAATGTAGACAAACTCCGGCGAATTGAGCGTGTTCAAAATCACCTTGTCCCCCTTGGAAACCCCTTTGCCCTTGAGCAGGTTCGCAAAGGAAACGACATGATCGTCGAGCTGCGCGTACGTGACGCTGCTCTCTTTGAAAAGGAGCGCCGGTTTGCCCGCCGCATAATTGTTTTTGTAGATTTGCCCAACTGTCTTTACGTTTGTCGCGTTTGTCATTTGCCCGCCTCCTTGCGTTGCACTCAATGGTTTTAGATGGCTTACATATATTCAATATAGGCGTATTCCGGCATTAAGTCAATGCGATTTTGAAATAATTATTGAATATTTTGAAGCATTATTCATTATTTGTATATCAATGGCTAGATTGAAAGGCTGAAACCCCTCCTCAATGCCTGATTCACGGGATTGCAATATCATTGTTTCGTTTCAAATGCTCGCGATTGCACGCTCAAGAAAATGCTCAAGAAAATGCTTGACAAATCGCAAAAGAGGATATATATTAGCAATTGCTCACTCGCATTTCCGAGCAACAGATAAATAATGTCAACATGTAAACAGCAGATACGGGTTTATTTCAACATTGTGGTTAGCACTTGCTGATTTATCAAAACCGCCTTTGAAAGCAAACCGGGCCAGGAAGAATCATGCCGGTGCAAATGAAAAATGAGATAAGTGAGGAAAATTCAATGTTTGCAGGCGATGAATCTGATACTGAGCCCTATTACGATTTTGTTTTGATGAAGATGCCCTCCATTTCTGCGGAAAATTTTGATCGGTTGGGCAAGATCTATCTTTCAGAAGATGAAAAGCGACTTCTGCCTGAAACCGGAATTATACGGCGGAAAGAGTTTCTTTTCGGGCGCATCGCGGCAAAAGAAGCATATGGCAGGTTTGCCGGTTTGAAAGGCTATTCTGACATGACTGTATTTCATGACTTGTGGGGCGCCCCGCATTTCAAGGACGCATGCGTTGCCTTGACGCTTTCCCACACCAGAGCGTTTGTCGGCGCCATCGTCAGCGATTTGGCCAAATTGAGAACCGGGCTTGATATTGAGGAAGTACAGGATTTTTCCGATGGGGAGGCTGCCTTTTTTATGAGCGCCAAGGAGAAAAAGCTCTTAAAGGGGCGCAATGCAGTTTTGGCATGGTCTGCAAAAGAGGCATTGGGCAAATATTTGCAAATGGGCTGTCGAATCTTTGATTCCCTGCGTATCATAGAATGCTACGGCTCAACAGAGATATATTTTCTGTTTGAACATTTGGAAATCATTCCTGTGCTGGTGCGCGAGGCATTCGGCCACTTCTTTGCCTTTGCCTGCGATGCGGCGCATCTGCATTTGTTTGCTGACGCCAATCTGCAGCTTCAATTATTTCAATTGCCCGCAGAGGCAACGGCGCATCTGCGTGATGGCGGCGGTTCGCGAAACCGGAGAGGCAAAGGAAATTGAAAAACGTTTGGGATGGCGTACAGGAAAACTGCGAGGGTTGGCAGTGTGTCACATATGGGGACAAACTCAGAGAATGGGCAAAGAGCTATGGCGCTTGTATTGCATTGGCGGAAGAAGGAAGGGCGCAAAGCTATGAAGGGTTGAAGGACTGCGCTTTGGAGTTGGCATCCGTTTTTCTGAGCGAAGGCTTGCGAAAAGGCGACCGGGCCATCATGCAGCTTGGAAACTCCATTTTCTTTGCGGAGGCTTTATTTGCCTTGTGGGAAATAGGCGCTGTCCCCGTCATGGCCTTGCCGTCCCACAATCAAAAAGAGATAGAAGGAATATCCGGCATTGCCAAACCGAGGGCATATATCGGGAATCGCGGCGGGCAGAATGACAAACGCAGCCTTGCGGTCAAAGAGGCCGCAATACGCCAAGGCGTAGAATTGTTTTTTTATGAAGACTGCTTGATGAACGAACACGGAGAGGTTGCTTGTAAAGGGGAGAGGGGCTATGAGACCCCGGATTACAAAGATATTGCCATGTTGCTCCTCTCCGGAGGGACGACCGGCGCCCCCAAACTGATCCCCCGCACACATGGGGATTATATCTACGACAACCATATGACGGCTGCCCGTTGCCGCCTGAACCGGGAAAGCGTGTTTCTGGCGGTACTGCCCGTTGCGCACAATTTCGTGTTGGGCAATCCCGGTTTGCCATGACGTGTTCATTAAAAATGATTTATTGGAAATGCGGGCAGCCATGCAAAAAACCATCGCCGTCATCTCGGAGAATCAGGAGGCTTTGGTACGCGAAGTGATTGCGGGGTAAAGGCGGTTTTCATGTTTGTCGAAATCAATAGTATCAAAAAGAGCTATGGGGAAGGCGAGACTTACGCGCAGGTGCTGAAAGGCATCTCGACAACTATCGCGCAGGGGAGCATATGCGTCATTATGGGCCCCAGCGGATCCGGGAAATCCACATTGCTGAATGTCATCGGCGGGCTGGAACGGGTGGATTCCGGCACGATTTCGGTAGACGGCGTGACTGTCACGGACTTGGGCAGTGAGGATCTCATAAACTATCGAAGAGAAAAATTGGGATTTGTGTTTCAATTTTACAATTTGATCCCAAACCTGACCGTGCGGGAAAATATACAGACTTGCGAATATCTGAACCCGGAACCTCTCGACATGGAGATGCTGCTCGATGTCTTGGATCTGAAAGCGCATACAAAGAAATTCCCCGCCCAACTGTCCGGAGGCCAGCAACAGCGCTGCTCGATCGCGCGGGCCTTGATAAAAAACCCGCAATTGCTGCTCTGCGACGAGCCGACCGGCGCGCTTGACTATAAAAACTCAAAAGAGATACTGCTTTTGCTGGAGCGTTTGAACCAGGAGTTCCTCACCACGATCCTCCTGATCACGCACAATGAGGCGCTCCGCCGCATGGCGCACCAGGTGCTGGTCATCAAGGACGGGCAAGCAGTCGAACAGGGCGGGAATGAATCCCGCTTGCCCGTAAAGGATTTGAATTGGTGAATAGGATTCTGAGCCGGCGTATAATACGCGAGCTGCGGATGGGCCTGTCCCGCTACGTGGCGCTGTTCTTGCTGATTGTGATTGGCATGTCTATCGTTGTCGGGTTTGCGGCAGCATCGGAAATCATCGTTCATACGGTAGAGCGAAACAACAGTTCCCATTTGGTGGAGGACGGGGAATTTTCCACGTTTGTCCCGCTTGACGAACGGAGCCTGGCAGAACTCGAAAACGCGGGCGTGACAATCGAGAAGAGTTTCTATCTTGATTGTGTGCTGGAAGACGGCGCTGTACTGCGGATTTTCCAAAACCGGGAGAGGGTCAATCTGCTGAATGTGCAGGGGGGGCGGGCCGCAAGCGCTTTCGGGGAAATCGTCGTGGAGGGGCATTTCGCGGAATCCCATCGTTTTCAATGCGGGTCAACGTTTGGAATCGGGGATGCGGATTTTCTCGTGACGGGAACCGGCTGTGTGCCGGACTATAATTATGTGAAAAAGACAGTGGGCTCGATAGGGGCGAACAGCGCCTTGTTCGGTGTCGGTTTCGTCACCCAAGAGACATATACGCATCTGGTGGAAACGCTGTCGCTGAAAACGGACGAGGAATATTCATACAGTTTCCTGCTGAACGGCTCCATGACGGTTTCGGATCTGAAAAGCCGCCTGTCCGGATTTGCGGTGGACTGGGATGCTGTTGAAAATGCGTACTTGCTTGAATTGTTTGACCGCGCCAACAATGAGAAAAACAAATTGGTCGATGGCGTTGACGCGCTCGTGCAAGGGAGCGCGGACGTGAATTCGGCTGCGGGCGCCTTTGCGGAAGGCGCGGAGGAATTCGCGAACGGAACGGATGAAGCCGTGCGCGGCGCGGCGGAAATTTCCAAAGGCGCCAAAACGCTCAGGGACGGCCTGAAAGAACTCGCGGACAGCGCCGGCGAATTGGAAGAGGGGGCCGGCGGGATTTTTGACGCCGTGATCGACAGCGTGGAAAACCAATTGGCAAGCACCGGATTTGCTCTCGGCCTCGACCGGGAAAATTACGCGTTTGAGCTGAACCGCCTGCTCGCGAGCGGCGGCGTGTCCGCACAGGCAGCAAAAGACATTGAGCAAATGTTGGCGCAAATCAATCAATCCAAGGACTATTATGAAGGAATGAAAAGCTACGCTGCGGCGCAGCAAGCCGCATTTGACAGCGCGGACGGCCTGGCGCAGGGAACCGAGAGCCTGAGCTTTTACACGGATCAATTGCTTGGCGCGATGCAGGGCCTGAACAGCAACAGCCAAACATTGCTTTCGGGCAGGACGCAGGTCTTTGGCGCTTTGCTTGCGGCCGCGAACCAGCAGTTGGGATTTCTGGGGCTGCCGCCCCTTACGAAAGACAACTACGCGCAGGCGCTCACGCCGGCTTTGGGGCTTGCCCCGGAAGTGGGCATGTGGCTCGGCGCTCTCGACAATTTCAGCGCTCTTTCCATTGGGCTTGACCAGTATGTCGACGGAGTCAACGATGTCGGCGCGAATCTCGGTACGCTGTCCGGAAACACAGGGGACATCGCGAACGGCAGCGCCGCGATGAAAACCGGCCTCGGAGAATTGAAGGATGGCGGCGGCGTTCTTTTGGACGGCGCTTCGCAGATGTTTGACGCTGTGCTCCTTGCCGCCAACGACAAGCTGAGGGAAGCCGGCTTGGACGGGATTTTGACGCGTGAAAACTATTTGGCGCTGCTCACGGGGCAAATGAAGGCAGATGCCGGCCTTGCCGCAGAACGCTCTGCATGGGACGCGCTGAAACAATTGCAAGACGCCCAAGGATTTTATGACGGCCTTGCCGCATACACCAACGGCGTGGGGCAGGCTTATGACGGCGCTGTGAATTTGAGCGCCGCCGCCGCGTCTTTGGCGAGCGGGCTTGGCCTGTTGAAAGAAAACGCATCCGTAATGTACGAGAAGGGCGCGGGCTTGCAAGGCGGCGCACAGGAGCTGCAGGAAGGCCTGCTTGAATTGCAGGGGCAAGTGGACAGCGTCGCGGGGGAATTGGGCGCTGTCCGCTTCCAAAACCTCGCGGAGTTTGCAGCTGCGGAGGCAAACCCGCGCATACACGACTACAAAGAGGACGCGCTGATCAACCGCAATTCGGCAATCATCACCGGCGCGCTCCTGTCCCTTTTGATCGCGTATATCATGGCGATTTTCATGATGGACAATATCGACCGCGAAAGCCGCGCCATCGGAACGCTTCTCGCGCTGGGGCACAGAAAAAACACGCTGCTAAAACATTACTTGGCGCTTCCTTCATTTGTCGCTGCGGCCGGCGGGGTTTCGGGAACATTCCTTGGCTTTTTCCTGGTTCGGTTCCTGTCCTCTCAAAGCTTGTCTTTGTATTCCTATCCGGCACTGGAATATATCTTTCCCCCTGCGATTCTTGCGTATGGCATTTTCCTGCCGACAGCTTTGGCATTTTGCGTCAATTGCTTGGCTGTCGGGAAGAAACTCTCTCTTTCCCCCCTGTGTTTGCTCCGCAAGGAGCAGGCAGGCAACATGGGAATGCGGGCGGATTTTGACAAGCTCGCTTATGTCACGCGCTTTCGGCTGCGTCAGACGACGCGGGAATTGCGGGGGCATTTGACATTTTTCGCGGGAGTTTTCCTGTCGGTTCTTTTGATGCTGCTTGGCTTTACAATCCAGGCGTCAATCTCCAATATGAAGCAGCATATCGCGGACGATGTCCGTTACAACTACCAATATATTTTGAAATTCCCTCCGGAAGAGGCGCCCGCAGGGGCAGCGAAAGGGTTCATACGGAATTTGGATGCCGATTTCCCGCTCACAGGAGGAAACATTGAAGTGACCGTTTTGGGATTGGAAGAAGGGGATTCTTATTTTGACGCAGTCTTGCCGAAAGCGCTGAATGAGATCACGATATCCGATTCCGCGCAACAGAAATTCGGCTGGGAGATCGGGGACAAAATCGTTTTGGCCGATGAGGTGGAAAACAGGGGCTACGCGTTTACCGTGAAAGACGTCACGCCTTACGCCGCAGGACTCTATGTCTTTCTTGGGATCGAAAACATGCGTACGCTTTTTGGTGAGAAGGATGCCTATTACAACACGCTGTTTTCCTCGGAAAGTTTGGATATTGAAAGCGGCCGCATACATTCGGCCGGCATGAAAGAAGATATCCAAAGCATTGCGGACATATTCATGGATATGCTGCGCAGCCTCATCGTCATTCTTCTCGGCGCATCTGTATTGTTGTTCATGCTGGTCATGTTTTTGCTGATGAAAATGGGCATCGACAAAAGCAGCGTTCCGATTTCTCTCATGAAAGTCTTTGGCTATTCCGAGCGGGAGGTCCGAAAATTGTATTTGGGCAGCAATTTGTACATCCTTGTCTTGACAGCCGCCGTCTCCATCCCGCTTGGAAAAATGATCGTGGACCGGATGTATCCCGTCTTGGTCTCCAATGTGAGCCTCGGTTTCGATGTTTCGATCCCGCTGCCGGGCTACGCCCTCATCATAGGGATCGTCTTCGCATCTTACTTTGGCGTCGATGCCCTGCTCCGAAGCCGTTTGCGCCATATCTTGCCAGCATTGGTCTTGAAAGAAAGAGAATGACAATGGAACAAGAACGTTTTCCGTTGGCACATTTTGTTTTGTGTTTTTTTATTACCATTGGCGAGGGATATGATTTGTTCATTTACGGTTCGGTCTTGCCCGCGATCTCCGCAGAATGGGGGTTGAGCGCATCCTCAGCCGGATTGATCGGCAGCTCCGGCATGCTGGGCATAGCAATTGGCTCCATTGGGTTTGGGAGATTGGCGGATAGGTTGGATCGAAAAAAAACTTTGCTTATTTGCATCATGCTGTTGAGTGGTTTCACGGTTGCTTGCGGCTTTGCGAAATTTTTAAAGGCCGTCAAGCGTTTTCCTTTGGAATGGCGACCGTCACGGGTCCGATTGATGGATGTGGGCAAAAGGCGCAATCATTTTCTGTTTTGGATCGCCTGTTTCATGACCATGATTCTTATTTTTGGATTGGCCACATGGTTGCCTGAACTGATGCTGCGAAGCGGAAAGAGCCTGTATTCCAGTTTGGGGTTCCCGATTTTTCTGAATGTCGGCAGCATAGCCGGAACCATTTTGTTTGTTTTTCTGGCGAGACGCGGGATGGAAGCAAGGCGATTGCTGATTGTGTTGTATTTTATTGGCGCGATAAGTATTTGCGCCTTTGCCGGCCCATTCCCTCTTGCCATCCTGCATTTGGTCGTGATGGTGACGGGCGCTTGCACGTATGGCGTCCAAAATATCGTAAATGCTTATGTTTCGGGATATTATCCTGAGGAAGTGCGCAGTACCGGTTTGGGGTTGTGCTTGGGTTGGGGGCGAATAGGCGCCGTGGCCGGTTCCGCTCTCTGGGGCATTTTGCTTGAATTCGAGTTGCCTGTACAAATGACATTCCTGATCTTTTCTTTCCCTGCGATTCTTGGTGGGCTTGCTTTTTCCGCCATTGGCGAACGAAGTGAGCGGAGGTAGGACTGGCAAGCCGCGCAAGCCTGGCAGACGTGGTACGACGGAGCTAAGCCGTAGAGCCGGACCTGTCTGTCTTGAACACAATGTCTGTCTCCACTGGCAGACGTGGTACGACGGAGCTAAGCCGTAGGGCGCCACGGTAGACGACCAGCCGTAGCTTGCATTGCGGCTAAGCCGTAGGATTCTAAGCGCTGAAGCGCTTGAATCCCTGGCAGCCGTCCTACCAACGATTCGCCTTGCGAATCGGGTTAG
>JAITMX010000080.1 GCA_031290775.1 Eubacteriales Family XIII. Incertae Sedis bacterium | reverse complement strand
GACAGCAACCCATGGGGACGGTCCTTTTGGGTCGCGGCTTGCCGCGACCCAAAAGGACCGTCCCCATGGGTTGCCGCCCCCGTCACAGAAATCGCTTTGATGATGGGTGCGCCATCCATCCCGGGCTCGGCCCGGAGCGCACTGGTATAGGGCGCGTCCTCATCGCCGTGGAGCTGTACAGCGCCGATTGTTCCCGCGCGGACGAGGGCAGAGACGAAAGGGGGCGGCGCATTTCTAAAGACGCCGACGGTCATCACGCGCGCGTCGATTTTTTTTCGCAACGCGGCCGCAGCTTCTGGCGTGACGCGGCGCCTGCTTTCCGGGACAAATACAAAACCGGCGAAATCCGGCAGCGCCGTGTTGACCGCCGCCGCGTCCTCCACACGGAAAATCCCGCAGATTTTAATCTTCATCGGCCTCCCCTTTTGCCTCGTCCCCTGTTGTCTTGGATCGCAACGCGCTGAGCGCCGCCGCTTTGTTTTCCGCGCGCATGAGATGCTCCCCGACCAATACCGCGTCGGCACGGGCGGCAAGGGCTTCGCGCACATCGTCAGCCGTCCTGATGCCGGACTCCGCGACGAAAAGAATGCCCTCGGGGATCAAACCGCGCAGGCGCGCGCTGCGTGAGGCGTCCACCTCGAAGGTTTTCAGGTCGCGGTTGTTGACGCCGACGACAGCCGCGCCGGCTTCTATGGCGCATACGGCTTCCGATTCGTCATGAATCTCCACAAGCGCACCGAGGCCGGCGGCGCGCGCGGCCGCTATGAAAGCGCCGAGTTTGTCCCCAAGCAGCGAGGTGATGAGCAGCACAGCCGAAGCGCCTGCCGCGCGCGCCTGGTCAATCTGGTACGTATCGATGATGAAATCCTTGCGCAGGATGGGCGTCCGCACAGCCGCCGCTATTTCCCTGAGATAGTCTATGCTGCCGAGGAAATACTCCGGCTCCGTCAGCACGGAGACCACGTCCGCGCCGGCCGCCTCATACGCGCGCGCGATTTCCAAATAAGGAAAATCCTCCGCGATTACGCCTTTCGAGGGGGATGCCTTTTTCACCTCGCAGATGAAACTCATGCCGGGTTTTGCGAGCGCCGCCTCAAAGCGCGCCGCCGGGGAAACCCAAAAGGACCGTCCCCCTGCGTTCGTGGCAGCCACGGCCAACGCTGCCGCGCGCATTTCCTCCGGCCCCACCCGCGCTTTTTCCCGCGCGACGCGCGCCCGTGTGCTTTCCGCCAATTTGTCCAATATCGTCGTCATTGCCTTACCATTACGCGTTCGACAAGTAAGCAAAGCGCTCAAGCTGCTCCATCGCGCGCCCGCTGTCGATCGCCGCCGCCGCGATGCCGACGGCGTCCGCAAGCGAAATCTCCGGCTTTCCGACATGGATCGCCGCCGCCGAATTCAAAAGCACCGCGTCCCGCCGCGCCCCCTGTTCGCCGCGCAGCACGGCGCGCGTGATCTCCGCGTTCTCGGCGGGCGTCCCGCCCAAAAGCGCCGCTTTGTCGTGCCGCTTCATGCCAAATTGCTCCGGATCGATTTCAAAACCGCGGATAAAGCCGTTCCTCACCTCGCACACGCTCGTCGCCGCGCTCACGGAAATCTCGTCGAGGCCGTCCTTTCCATACACGACATAGGCGTTTTTCACGCCGAGCAGCGCGAGGACCTTCGCCATCGGCTCGACGAGTTCTTCCTCATAAACGCCGAGCAGCTCCATATTCGCGCCGGCAGGGTTGACGAGCGGGCCGAGGATGTTGAAAATCGTGCGGATGCCGAGCTCCTTGCGGACAGGCGCCACATATTTCATCGCGATGTGGTAATTTTGCGCAAAAAGGAAACAAAGCCCAATCTCTTTCAGCATCGCAAGGCTCTTTTCCGGCGGCACGGAAATGTTGGCGCCGAGCGCTTCAAACACGTCCGCCGCGCCGGATTTGCTCGTGGCCGCGCGGTTGCCGTGCTTTGCCACGGGAATGCCCGCCGCAGATACGACGATTGCCGAGGTCGTCGAAATATTGAACGAATTGGAATGGTCGCCGCCCGTGCCGACGATTTCGAGCACTTCCATATCGTGCAGCAGGCGGATGCAGTGCCGCCGCATGCCCGAGGCGGAGCCCGTGATTTCATCGATCGTTTCGCCCTTGACGCTCATCGCCGTCAGGTAAGCCGCCATCTGGATGTCCGTCGCCTTGCCGCTCATGATCTCGTCCATGACCTGCCGCGCGATTTCAAAGTCCAGATCCTGCCTCGCGGCCGCTTGCCGTATCGCTTCTTTTATCATGATTTGCCCCTCAATACGCGACCGCGATTTGTAAAAAATTGTTCATAATCTTGTCGCCGTCCGGCGTCAGGATCGATTCCGGGTGAAATTGCACGCCATAGATCGGATAGTCCCGGTGCGCCACCGCCATGACCTCGCCGTCGTCCGCGCGCGCGACGGCGGCCAGCGTCTCGGGGATGGTTTCGTCTATCGCCGCGAGCGAATGATAGCGGGCCGCCCGGATCGCACTCGGCAGGCCTTCAAAGATCGGGCAGGAGCTGTCAAGCTCGATGCTTGACGCCTTTCCGTGCACGAGCTCCTTCGCATAGGAGATCGTCGCGCCGAATGCCTCGCAGATCGCCTGGTGGCCGAGGCATACGCCAAAAATCGGGATTCGCCCCGCCGCCCATTTGATGAGCTCGATGCAGACGCCGGCGTCTTCCGGCCGGCCCGGGCCCGGCGACAGCACGATGTGCGACGGGCTTTGCGCGATAATCTGCTGCGCCGTCAGCTCGTCGTTTCTGACCACGCGGATTCGGTCCCGGCCCGCGAGCGCCGTGCCGATTTGCTGATACAGGTTGTACGAAAAACTGTCATAATTGTCCACAAGCAGGATCATTCCCTTCCACCTCCTCCCTCAAGCGCCTCGACGACCGCGGCCAGCTTGCGGCGGCATTCGTCGTATTCGTTTTCGGGGACGCTGTCCGCGACAATGCCGGCGCCCGACCGGATGAAAACACGCCCATTCTTTTTGTACGCGATGCGGATCGCGATGCATGTATCCATGTCGCCGTTCAGCCCGATATAACCGACCGCCCCGCCATAGATGCCGCGCCGCTTGCCTTCGAGCGCACCGATGATCTGGCAAGCCCTGATCTTTGGCGCGCCCGAAAGCGTGCCGGCGGGGAGGAGCGCCTCAATGGCATCGATGGCGTCTTTGTCGTCGCGGATCGTCCCCGAGACCGTTGAGCCGATGTGCATCACGTGCGAAAAGCGCTCAATCGACATATATTGATCGACGCCCACGCTTCCGAATTTGCTGATGCGGCCGATGTCGTTTCGGCCGAGGTCTACGAGCATATTGTGCTCGGCCAATTCCTTCGGGTCGGCAAGCAGCTC
Source organism: Eubacteriales Family XIII. Incertae Sedis bacterium (assembly GCA_031290775.1). Taxonomy (GTDB): domain Bacteria; phylum Bacillota; class Clostridia; order Peptostreptococcales; family Anaerovoracaceae; genus WRMW01. The sequence continues at coordinate 5,690 of JAITMX010000080.1, read as the reverse complement.
CGCTTCGAGCGCCTTGTCCTCTGCGGGCGTCCCGCCGCGCGCGCGCGTCCCGGCCAGCGGGAAAGTTTCGAGCCTGTCCCCGCGCAGCTTCACGAGCGTCTCGGGCGCCGCGCCGGCGATCTCGACGTCGTCGCTTGAAAAGTAAAACATATAGGGGGACGGGTTGATTTCGCTGAGGCGGCGGTAGGTCTCGTACAGGCTGCCTTCCGCGTCGCACTCGAGCCGGTTGGACAGCACGGCCTGAAAGATATCGCCCTCAAAGATATGCCGCTTGGCCGCGCGCACCATGCCCGCAAACTTGCCATGCCCGAAAAGCGGGCGCCACTGCGATGTGAGCCGGAGTTTTCCGGGCTCCGCTTTCTCGCCGCCCATTGCGATCCGCCGCATCGATTCGATCTCGGACAGGGCGCGATTGTAATTTTCCTCAAAAGCGTCCATGCGGATGTTTACGATGAACGAGATCGTCGCTTCAAGCCGGTCAAAAGCCACGGCCTTGTCGAACAGCATGAGGTCAACATCGCGAAAATCTTCGACATCCTCTTCGCCGAGCTCGATGACAGGCTCCGCGTACTTGATGTAATCGTAAGCAAAGTATCCGACAAGCCCCCCCGTGAACGGCGGCAGCCCGGCGACCGCCGGCGCTTTGTTGGAGGCGATCAGGCTCCGGATCTGCGCGCCCGGATCGTTTGTTTTGATCTCGATGTCAGCGCCGCCCCGTATCCGCACAAGGCCGTCCTTGCAGGTGATTTCCGTAATCGGGTCGTAGCCGATAAACGTATACCGGCCCGTGTCCGCTTCGTCCTCAAGGCTTTCGAGGATGAAGCACTGCTTTGACAGGCGCTTGAATTTCAGGAAGCATTCCGCGGGCGTGAGGCCCGAGGTTGGCATCGTCCCCGCGACGGGCACGCGCCTGTAGCCCTCGCCGATTTTCGCGGCCTCGGCCCTTGACGGCCTGATGTCCATATTTTCGTTTCCCATTTCGCCCCTTTCGCGATACGTTTCCGGCGGCCATGCTCTTGTTTATCGGCGGAACGAAAAAAAGCTCCCGTACCGGCCAATACTGCCGGGACAAAAGCTTCGTTGCTTCTGCGGTGCCACCCCGCTTGACGCCTGCTGCGGCGCCCGCTCATTCCGCGCGACTTCTTTCGGCATCGCGCGCTTCTGCCTTTACGAGTCCATTCGTTCCGTTCCCTCTTGCCGCGATTCCACCATCCGCGGCTCTCTGTGGTTCAGTACCCCGAAACTACTACTCTCGATCACAGGTTTGATCTGTATTCGATTTGTACAGTATTGTACCCAACCCGTGCGCATATGTCAAATTTTTGCGGACACACAGTGCGGACCACACGGCGGTATGCGGCGGTATGTGAAGCCTTGCAGCGGTTACAGTTCACACCCCCCGCGAATTGACGGGATGAATCCGCTGGCGTAATATGAAACCGATAGCAAATGGCAAGCGTTTTCAGAGGTATCCTCAAATGGCTGACAAAACATATTTCGTATACATCGCGGTGTGCTCCGACGGCTCGCTGTATACGGGCTATACGGATGACGTGGAGACCCGGATCAAAACGCATAACGACGGGAAGGGCGCAAAGTATACGAGGTCGCGCCTGCCGGTCTGGCTTGTGTATACGGAGGCTTTCCCGGCGAAGGGCGACGCGCTCAAAAGGGAAGCGCGGATCAAACGGCTGCGCCGGGGGAAAAAGCTGGAATTGATCAAAGACGGCGCTTTGTGATGGGCAGCGCCTCGCCTATTCGCCGTGTATCAAAATGTACTCAAATTTGTGCAGCCGGCCAAGATCTCACGGCCCCATCAGCGTGGCGGCGACATACAAAACAACAATGTGCGCGGGATAGAAGATGTAGAAGAAACTTTTCATCCCGCGCCCTTTTTCGCCGTTGTACAGCAGCATCGGGATGGCGGCGGCAATCATCAGCCATTGCAGGTTTGGTTCTTTGTTTATAATCAGCATCACAATGCTGAACGCCGCCAAAAACACAATTTGCGCCCACCTGCGTTCGCGGAGGATATAGAAAACAAGGCCGATGAGCGCCATGCCAACACCGCCCTCGATCGTGACGACATTCGGAATCGCCATCGTGGCCATCATCATGGCCCGCCCGGCCCCTGTCATCCCCTCAGCCGAATTGCTGATATACGAAGCGATGAAAAGAAAAGGCAGGGCGGCCACAATCGGCAGCATGGCAAGCAGTACGGATGTGATGGCCCTTTTGACGTTTTTCGCTTTGGCAGCGGACAAAAACCGGTCCCAAGCCAGCATATAAATCCCCGCAACCAAAAATGTCGCAAAAGCGTTATTCATCAGAACGACCTTTTCATTTGGCAAAATTGCCTGTGTTGCAAAAGTGATTGCCGTCATTGCGGCAGAAGCGCAAAACATATGCAGCAAATATTTTTTCTTGCTGCGCGTATAATGAAAGCCCTCCGCAGCGGCAAAAAGAAACAGCACAAACACAGGCCGCCCGAGCCATGTCAGCCACAGCGGCGCCCCGGCCGGCCCAAACATTTGGTGGGCATGGTCGCAAACCATCAGGACAATTGCGATGAATTTGATGGTCGTGCTGTCTAATTTTTTAATACTCATAGTTTCCCCCAAACTTGCCGAAGCGCCACGCCCAGGCGCCATTTTCCGATATATTGCCCCGAAACGGCGCCGTTCTCAATACCCGGTTGTCAGATCCGGCTGTCAGATCGTGCGGTCAGGCCATCTTTTTCAGCAACTCTTCGATCACCGTCCCGGAGATTTTTTTCAGGAAAATTCTCTTGGCCAATTCGATGTGGAGCGGCAACTTCATATCGATCGCCTTTTCCCCGTCCGAAAGCCGCAAACTTGCATCTACAAGGGTGCGGACATCGTAGCAAGAGCCGAATACCTCCGGCACGCCGCGATCGATGTCAAGGAGCGTATAGACAGCTTCCATCGCGGTGCGCACCGAGTATTCCGTCGTGAACACGGTATCGCGGGGCGTTTCCGCAAACTGCCCGATGAAAGCGAGATTGACGCAGCCGTCCGGCACGATCTTAGGCCGGTCGCCTGCCGCCCTCGGCATGAAGAAAGCCGTGATATATGGCATCATGGTGGGGATGCAGCTTGTGCTGTTCATCGCCAGCCCTTGGATTTCATTCTCTGGCACACCGATGTGATACAGCCATTCCGCCGCGATTTCGGCGCCCGTGCATTCCACAATGGGTTTTTTGACGAAGTCGCCGGGCGTGTCCGAAAACAGCCCGTAGACCCAAACGACCAATTGGTCTTTCCGCTGCTTTTTGAAATGGGGCTGGCGGCTGATGGTGTAGCTCATAAGCCAGCCGGAATCTTTGACGGTGATGATGCCGCCTGTGACGACCCTGCCTGTAAAGGCGCCGCGTTGGCAGATCTTTTCGATGTAAGATATGATCTTCGAATCCGTCACAGTGATGGTAGCGGATTCCCATTTGGTCGCCTCAATGTCCATGCAGAATTTGTCGGGCCGCCCAAAGGACGCGTCCTGCGCCGCGATGTTGCGCCACAGTTCCCAACAGCCCCCGCTGCCCGTATTCAGCACGGGCGCGTGGCTATGGTCGCCCCGCGTGGAATTTTCCGTACAGCTTCCGTTTGTGACAAAGACGAGATCGTCCTCGGTCAAGTCGATGGCTTCCGCCCCCGAGCCGCACCGGAAGAGGAGCTTGCGGGCGGTCTTTTTCCCATCCACCTTGTCAAAAACAACGTTTGTCGCCTGTATGCCAAAGTGAAAGTCGACACCCTGCGCTTCCAAGTGCCTAAGCAAGGGCAGGATGAGCGATTCATATTGATTGAGCTTCGTGAACTTGAGCGCCGTGAAGTCCGGCAGGCCACCGACATGGTGGACAAAGCGTTGCAAGTAGCGTTTCATTTCCAACGCGCTGTGCCAATTTTCAAAGGCAAACATGGTGCGCCAGTAGAGCCAGAAATTGGACGTGAAGACTTCATCGGTGAATACATCCGAGATCTTTTTATCGTACAAATCTTTGTCCTGGGCCAGAAAAAGCGTCGCGAGTTCCATGCGCGCCTTGTCCGAAAGCGCAAACTTTCCGCCCATGCCCGCGTCCTCGCCGCGGTTTACGGTCGCGCGCATCAGCGAGTAATTGGGATCGTATTTGTTCAGCCAATAAAATTCGTCGAGGACCGACGCCCCGTCTATCTCCAGCGAGGGAATGGAACGGTACAGATCCCACAGGCATTCAAAATGGTCTTCCATCTCACGGCCGCCGCGGATGACAAACCCTTTCTCGTTGTCGAAAATCCCGTCGCAGGCGCCGCCCGGAAGCTCTGTCTCTTCGAGAATATGAATGCGCTCCCCTTTCATCTGCCCGTCCCGGATCAAAAAACAAGCTGCGGACAACGCGGCCAGCCCCGCGCCGATGATGTAGGCCGATTTCTTGTCCGCGTCTTTCGGTTTGATAGGCCGCGCGAACGCTTCGTAGTTGCCATTGCTGTAATACATTGTGTTACCTCCTGTTATATTGTTGATCCTGAAAATTGTAATGTAACGATTGGATGATTTATCCATGTCATGGCACAAGGCGGAGACTGACAGCCCGTCAGCCGCAGCCGGCCATTGACTTGATAATACATCGTTTGCAAAGCGCGGAAAACAGACAATCCCGCCGCCATGCCATAGATTTGGACAGTTGGCCCCGATTGTATAGCTTCGGATCCGGTTATGGGGATAAAATAGGGCAGAGGCGGTCAGCGCCCGGCGCTGTACCGTTCGAGCGCCGCTTCCATGTTGCCTTGGATCAAAACACTCAGCTTCTCGATCGCATCGGCCGGCTCCTGCATCATGCCGTCCCGGATCCATTCTAGGAGAATTCCCGCAAACGCGTATTTGTAAAAATCGGCGATGAATGCCATTTCATCCTCGCGCACCGGCAGCCCCTCCGCTTTTCCCCGGACGACATCCATGAGCAGATGGCCGGTTTCCCGGTACAGATACTGCGTCAAATGCCCCCGGCCCGCGGAGTGGTAGATGTTCTTGATCAGCGTCTTGTTTTCAAGGGCATAGCCAAAGATTTTCAAAAATCCCTGCTGCCATGTTTCATAGGTTTTGTCCGGGCCGAGCGCACGGGTCGCCTCATTCAAAAAAGTCCATTCGACAAGGTCATAGATGTCATGAAAATGGTAATAAAAAGTCTGGCGGTTGACTTCGCAGTCCTTGACGATGTCAATCACTGTGATTTTGTCGAGCGTTTTCTGCGCCAGCAAATTTTTCAAAGAAGCGGCAAGCGCTTTTTTCGTTATTTGTGCCATATCATCAGTTTGCAAAAATTCCGGCGAATTTGACCGCCGCCAATTGGCGCTTCGTCCCCCGGCGCGATAGGCATGCCAATCGGCACCAAATAATATTCTATGCCATTTGCCTCGCGTTGTCACGCCAAACAGATTGCCAAACAGATTGCCGGACCTGCTTCTGTTACAGTTCACACCCTAGCCGTCAGCCGTAGAGTGCCACGCGGCAAAGCCGCTGCACTCCTGGCAGACGTCCTTCCATCGATTTGCTTGCGCAAATCGGGATAGGACTGTCAGACGTAGAGTGCCACGGTAGACGACCACGCGCTAAAGCGCTGTCGTCCTCGAATGGGACGTTCCAGCGGTCGCAAGCGACCGGGATACGTCCGCAACGGTAGACGACCACGGTAGAGTGCC
>JAITMX010000077.1 GCA_031290775.1 Eubacteriales Family XIII. Incertae Sedis bacterium | reverse complement strand
CTGATGCTGGAAGGGAAGCTGGGCGGCTTCCTGCATCTGTATTCCGGGGAAGAGGCTATTGCGGCCGGCGTCTGCAGCGAACTGTCGGATGCGGACTGCATTTGCAGCACGCATCGGGGGCATGGCCATATCATCGCAAAAGGCGGGGACATCCCCAAGATGATGGCGGAGCTGTACGGGAAGGATACTGGATACAGCCAGGGCAAGAGCGGCTCCATGCATATTGCGGACATCGGCATCGGCATCATCGGGGCAAACGGCATTGTCGGGGCTTGTATCCCGATTGCGAACGGCGTGGCCTTTGCCTTGCGTTACAAGAAAAAAGATGCGGTCGCGGTTGCGTTTTTCGGCGACGGCGGGGCAAACAGGGGGACATTTCACGAGGCGCTCAACATGGCTTCGGCGTGGAAACTGCCGGCCGTATTTGTCTGCGAGAACAACGGGTTTGGCATGTCGACACCGCCGTCTCGCGCCACGAACAACAAAAATCTTTCCGAGCGCGCCGCAGCCTACAATATTCCGGGCGTGACGGTGGACGGCAACGATCCGGTCGCGGTCAAAGAAGCTGCGGCCAGGGCGGTAAAGCGCGCGAAAAAGGGGGAGGGGCCGACTTTGATCGAGTGCTTGACGTGGCGGCACCACGGGCATTATATCGGAGACCCCGCGCTGTACAAGGATCCGAAGGTGCAAAAAAAATGGCTCTCGGAAGAAATCGACCCCATTTCACGGTTTGAAGCGCGGCTCACCAAAGAAAAGATTGCGGGTGCAGAGGAGCTGGCTGCGGTGAAGGCGCGCGTCCGCGAGGTGGTGCGGGCGGCCGTCGCCTTTGCGGAGGAAAGCCCGGACCCCGCGCCCGAAACGCTGTTTGAGAATGTGTACGCGGTCTGAGCCCGCAGGCGGGGAAGGAGATTTTTTATGGCAATGATGACCTATGTGGACGCGATTCGGGACGCGCAGCGGCAGGAGATGCTCAGGGACCCCGACGTATTTGTCGCGGGGGAAGACGTCGCGCTCATGGGCAGTTCCTTTGGGCAGACAGCCGGGCTGTATGATGAGTTTGGCGCGGAAAGGGTGCTCGATACGCCCATCAGCGAGGGGCAGATCGTCAGCCTCGGCGTGGGGGCGGCAGCCATGGGTCTGCGGCCCGTCCTGTCCTTGGATTTCTGCGATTTTCTCGGCTGCTGCTTTGATGAGATTTTGAACCAGGCGGCAAAGATGTCCTATATGCTGAATGGGCAGACGAGCATTCCGCTCGTGATCCGCGCAAATCTCGGCGGCGAGATCGGCGCGGCGGCGCAGCATTCGCAGTGCCTGGAAGCCCTGTTCACCCATCTGCCGGGCTTGAAGGTCGTCGCGAGCTCAGGCCCCCGCCTTGCGAAAGGGCTGCTCTCGCAGGCGATTCGCGACAACAACCCTGTCATGTGCTTTGAGCACAAGGGGCTCAACGGAATCAGCGAGGAAGTGCCGGAGGGCGCATTTGCCATTCCGTTCGGAAAAGCCGAAATCAAAACAGATGGGCGCGACGTGACGGTTCTTTCCTGGTCGAAAATGCTTCACAAATGCGTGAATGCGGCGGCGGCGCTGGAGCAGGACGGGATTGGCGCGGAGGTGATCGATCTTGTGTCGCTGTACCCCTTGGATATCGACACCATCCTGGCTTCTGTGGAAAAGACGGGCAGGGTCGTCATCGCGCACGAGTCGGTCGAAACGGGCGGATTCGGGGGCGAGATTGCGGCGAGGCTTGCGGATGAGGCGTTTGACTTTTTGGATGCGCCGATCAAGCGCGTCGGGTCCCCGTTCACGCCGGTGCCGTTCAGCGCGGCGCTCGAGCGCCATTATCAGCCCAATGAAGAAAAGATTGCAGCGGCCGTGAAAAGCCTGTTTGCTTAGGAACCGGAGGGAACGGAACATGGCTTCAGAGCTTGTAATGCCAAAACTCGGCCTGACGATGACGGAAGGCTTGATTGTGGGATGGCACAAAAAAGAAGGCGATGCGGTAAAAAAGGGCGACGGGCTTCTTGAGATTGAAACGGAAAAGCTCACAAATGTCATCGAAGCGCCTACGGACGGCACGTTGCTCAAAATCGTGGGGGAAACTGGGCAGTCCCTGCCGATTGCGGCCGTGCTTGCCTATATCGGGGCGCCCGGGGAAGAAGCGCCGGAAGCAGCGGCGGGGATTGCGGCTTCTGCGGCGGCTGTGACGACAAGCTTTCCTAGCGGCGGCGCGGCCTTCGAAAGCCCCGCAGTCGCCGATGCCGGGAAACGCGCCAAGGCATCCCCGGCGGCGCGGGCCTTGGCGAAGAGCTTGGGGATAGACTATACGCAGTTGGCCGGCACGGGGCCGGGCGGCCGGATTGTGAAAGAAGATGTTGTGGCGGCGGACGCGAACGGAGCGGCCCCTGCGGCGGGCCTGTATGCGCAAGCTGCGCCGGCTTCCTCCATTCCCTACGCGGGCATGCGGAAAGCGATTGGCGACAGTATGCGCCGGAGTTGGCAGACGGCGCCCATGGTGACGCACCATGTGCGCACGGATGTGACAGGGCTTTTGGCGCTCCGGGCGCAGCTCAACAAGGATTTGGAAGAAGGCCATGTGAAAATCGGCGTATTGGATCTGTTCGCAAAAATTGTGGCGCGCGCGCTCCGGGATTTTCCGATTGTGAATGCGACGCTTGCCGGCGACGAGATCAGGATCCCCGATACGGTCAATCTGGGGATTGCTGTTGCTGTGGGAAAGGGGCTTGTCGTCCCAGTCGTGAAAGACGCGGGCCGGAAAGACCTCTTCGCTGTGAGCCGGGAGATCAAAGATTTGACGGCGAGGGCAAGGGCAAATACGCTTGGCCCGGGCGAGACGACGGGCGGCACTTTTACGATATCGAGCATCGGGGCTTACGGTTCTGTCGATTTTTTCACGCCGATCGTCAACCAGCCGGAGTCGGCCATTCTCGGGATTTGCCGCACGGTAGAAACGCCGGCCGTCATAGACGGCGCCATTGCCATCCGTTCCCTGACGGGACTGTCCCTTACTTTCGATCACCGGGTGGTTGACGGAGCGCCCGCCGCAGAGTTTCTTGCCGCGATTTTGAACTATCTCGAAAACCCCGCACGGGCGGTATTTGAGGGGCAGGCATGAAAAAAATACTTGTCATCGGGGGCGGGCCGGGCGGATATGTTGCGGCAATCAAGGCCGCGCAAATGGGCGCAGAGGTGCATCTTGCGGAAAGCGGGAGCCTTGGCGGGACTTGCCTCAACATCGGCTGCATTCCCACGAAGGCGCTGCTGCATTCCGCCTTTTTTTACAAAGAAATCATAGGCGGCAGCGTGGCCGGCGTCCGTGCGGAAAAAGTCTCGCTCGATTGGGCGGCAGTGCAGGGGCAGAAGCGCGCAGTGACGGACCGATTGGCAAAGGGGGTTGGCGGGCTTCTTGCCGCGAACAAGGTGAAGGTGCATGCCGGCAAAGCGGTTTTTGCGGACCGGCGGACGGTGCTTGCCTCCGGCAATGCCTTGCCAAGTATGGATGCCATCATCATCGCGAGCGGCTCTGCCCCCGTGCAATTGAATTTTCCGGGGGCGGATTTGCCCCAAGTGGTTGACAGCACACAGGCGCTTTCCCTCGGGAAAATCCCGGCGTCTATCACGATCATCGGCGGCGGGGCAATCGGCGTGGAATTCGCGTCAATTTTTTCCTCCTTGGGCGCAAATGTGCATATTGCAGAAATGATGCCGGAAATCCTGCCGCCGATTGACAAACAGATTGCGGCGCTGGCACGCAGCGGCCTGGAGAAAAACGGCGTCAGCATCCTGACGGGCGCAAAATTGGCAGGGGTGGCAAAGGGCAAGGGAAAAACCGTCTGCGCGGAGATTGAATATGAAGGCGCCCTGAAACAAATTGAATCGGAAATAGTGCTCGTGGCCGTCGGAAGAAAACCCTATACGGAGGGCCTCGGCCTTGAAAAGGCCGGGATACGAACGGAGCGCGGCGCCATCGCCATCGACGAAAATTTTGAAACAAGCGCAAAAAATATTTTTGCGGTCGGGGATTGCAACGCCCTGAATATGCTTGCCCACGCGGCGAGCGCACAAGGGGAGGCGGCTGTAGAATTCATCCTTGGCGGAAAGCATGACTATCCCGCAGCGATAATCCCAAGCTGTATCTATACGCAGCCGGAGATCGCCGCAGTCGGGCTGACGGAAGAGGCGGCAAAGGCGAGGGGGCTTGATTATGCGGTCGGCTGCTTTGATTTGGGTGGAAACGGCAAGGCTATGATCGACGGCGGCGGCGGGCTGGTCAAAATCATCGCGGATCGGCAGTTTGGGGAGATCGTGGGCGTCCATATGATCGGCCCCCATGTGACGGATATGATTGCGGAAGCATCTGCCGTGATGCGGATGGAGGGGCTTGCAGACAATCTTGTGCGGACGGTCCATCCGCATCCATCGGTGAGCGAGGCTGTGCGCGAAGCGGCGATGGCAGTTTTCGGCAATGCCATTCATTGGCCGCCGAAGCGATAGCAATAGAAAGGAGACGGTATGGCATACAATTTTGAGGGAAAAGTCGCGTTGATTACCGGTACGGCAAGCGGGATCGGCCTCACGGCGGCGGCCTGTTTCGCAAAAAACGGGGCGGCGGTTGCAGCCGTTGATATCGCCCCATCGCCTGCAGCAGTGCGTGCGGCCACAGATGCCGGCGGAGTTGCGGCATCTTTTATCTGCAATATTGCGGACGAAGCACAGGTAAGGCAATTGATTGGCGATGTCGTATTAAAATTCGGGAAGATCGATTTTGCGTTCAACTGCGCGGGCATCGGCCCCGATGGAGTCCGCATCCCGTATACGCCGCTTGCGGAAACGGATGCCGCCGATTGGCAGAAGGTCGTCGACATCAATCTCACGGGGACATTTTTGCTGCTCAAATATGAGCTTGCGCAGATGCAGAAGCAGGGATACGGCTCGATCGTGAATACGGGTTCCACCGGAGGCTATCGCTTCCCGCCGGGATTCCATGCCTATGCGCCGACAAAAGCCGGTGTCGTGGCGTTGACGGAACTTGCTTCCAATGAAAACGCGGGAAAGGGGATTCGCGTCAACGCGGTTTGCCCCGGGCCGACGTATGGCACGCAGCTCATGGACAATTCGATCGCGTCCGGCGATGACGTAGAGGAGACGATGAAAAATATCATCCCGACGGGCAGGCTCAATGCGATGGAGGATGTCGTGGAAGCCGTGATGTGGCTCAGCTCCGATCTGGCGCGGCAGACGACGGGCCAATCGCTTTTCGTAGACGGCGGGATGCATGCAAAACCGTAAAGGAAACGCTGATTGTTTTATAGTTAATAAATAGAGGAGGGTTTGTAAGATGGGAAAGTTGGACGGCAAGGTAGCGGTCATCACAGGTACGACATCCGGCATGGGCGAGGCGGCGGCGTGGCTTTTCGCAAAAGAAGGCGCGAAGGTTGTTATGGGCGCGCGGCGGTCCGGGCGCGGCGAGAATATGGAAGCGGAGATGCGCGCACAGGGCCTTGAGGCCTTGTGGGCCACGACGGATGTGCGCAAGCCGGAGGATTGTTTCAATCTTGTGGAAAAGGCTGTGGCGGCCTATGGAAAAGTCGATATTCTTGTGAACAACGCAGGGATCAACGGAGAGGGCAGCTACGCTTTCCATGAATCGACGGATGCGTTTCGGGACAATATCTTCAAAACGGATTTATATGGGATTTTTGACTGCTGCAAGGCAGCCATTCCACATATGATCAAACAGGGCGGCGGCAGCATCGTCAATGTTGCTTCCGTAGCGGGAATCACGGCGTGCCCCGGAGAT
>JAITMX010000048.1 GCA_031290775.1 Eubacteriales Family XIII. Incertae Sedis bacterium | reverse complement strand
GGCGAACGTGGACGACGCGGCGACTGATACATTGATGCTAACAGGCTATGACATTGTGGACGGTTTTCTAACCGAATACCCCGAACAGTTGCCTGTTAATCGTATTTATACGAGTTTTAGCGGCGAATACTACGACAAGCGCACGTTTTCGGACGATGAAACCGACGGAGTATTAACCGCGCATGATGGCTTAGAAGCTGTCCACAGTATTAAGAAACGGATTAAACCCGTTTACAATGGCAATTTACTCGGTTATTTGGTTGTTGATGGCCCCGGCTTTGATAATCCTGACTTACACGCCTGTTTATTAGCGGCAGGTATTTATAACGGCAACGGGTTCTTTCTGCGCCGTGATAACTACCTTGAAAAGCTGCCTATGTTCTGCGCAAGCCGTTATATCACATATAATCGGGCTTGGACTGAGCGCGCTCGAATAATGAAAAGCGCGGACGGCTCGGCGGCTTTTACCCGCGATGTCGCAAGCGGCAAACTTTCGCAATGGTTGCTTAAAAGCCTGTTGTTCACCTGCCTTGAAATGCAGAACCATATGAGGACGTTCACGGGCAGCGATGGGCGGTTTTATCGCAATGAGCTGTGTTTTGATACCACGAGCGGTGAGACTCTCGCAAGCGGCGATATAGCGGGTTTGGCGATGAACGCCGCCGAAAAAGCGTTAATGGCGCAATGGGAAACTGTCTTGATGTATGCGAAACGGGCGAAACCAAACGAACGCACAGGTGGCTACAACCCCGCCTTGACGTATGGTGTCTATCAGATTTACGCAGAACTCGACACATCATGCACGGACGAAACAACGGGAAAAACCGTCTATGACAATGTGGAGCTGCACACGGCGCTAAGCGGTTTGAAAGAGCTTGCCAAGGTTTATTACAACGCTGAAATTGTGCCGACGCTGTTTGAGTATGAGTTTTTGAAATAATGATTTATCATTATTTCAAAATGGGAAGGTGAAATTCATGTCCGCATATATTGATGAAATAATCAAACGAATGGGATATGCCGAATCGTCATGTCTGAAATACGGGCCCTCTGCCCTCTGCCCCCTTTATTCCTCGTCCTCATCCATGTCGCGGTAGTCCTCGTCCTCGCCGTAGATATCGCCGTCGCCGTAGTCGTCTTCTAGCAGGTTGCCAAGCGACACGATATACTCTTCGAGCGGATAGTCCCGCGCGTCCGAAAAATCATAGCTGTAGTCCTCGTGCGTGAAGTTTTGCAGGCGATAGTTGGTCAGCGCCTCCATGAGCGGGATTTCTTTCTCCGTGCCATCGCTGTTTTCCGTGCAGATGACGCGGCTGTCAATCAGATACCACGCGCGGAACTTGAAGAGCTCCTCCGCGTAGGTCTGCGCGGCATCGTCCTCGGCGCTCTGCGCAAGCGCCGAGAGCGTCGTGCTGATGTTTGACAGGAGCGTGTAGAGCTCGCTCTCGTCGTCCGGCACAAATTTCAGGATGTCCTCGAAATAACTTTCGGTCAATTCCGAAAGCACGTCCGCTTCCATGCCTTCTATAAGCTTCGCCAGCGCCTCGGGCGGGATGTCCCGCGGCTGTTCCATCAGATCCGCAAACTGTTCAAAGTAAACAAGATCGGATGGCGCGTCGATGTCAAGCAGTGCAAGCAATTCCTCAAAATCCATAGCGTTCACCTCTTTCTTTCTATATACGCCTCAAGGTCGAAATTTCTAAAAGCGACTCGGTAGCCTGTACCGGAAAAAATCAGGTTGATCATATTCACGAAGTTTTCGGAGAGGTCGCTCGCGTAGAAAACGTGCTCTGCCTCCGGGGCCGTGCCCGATGCCTCTTCCGCGTGCAGGCCGCGGCGCGTCAGCGCGTCGTCTATGCTCGTGAGTATCTCCTCGGACGGGTCGATGATGCGCAATCCCGGATAGAGTTTTGTAATGTTTTTGCGAATGAGCGGATAGTGCGTGCAGCCGAGCACGAGCGTATCGATCTCGTTGTAATCTATGAATTGGTCTAAATAATACCGGATCGTCAAATCCATGATGTGGTTTTGGATGATGCCCTCCTCAATGAGCGGCACGAAAGCGGGGCAGGCTTGCCCATAGATATCGAGCGCGGGGTTCTCCCCGAGGATTTTTTTTGTATAGGCCCCGCTTGCGATCGTCGCCTTTGTGCCAATGACGCCGATGCGGTTTTCCGGCGCGCAGCCGCGCGCGGCCGTGTGCGCGGCCGGGCTGATGATGCCGAGGATCGGCACCTTGGGGTGGCGCTGCCTCAAATCATCGAGCGCGATGGCGCTGACCGTGTTGCACGCGATCGCGACCATCTTGACGTCTTGGCTTTCGATGAGAAAGTCCGCGATTTCGGAAGCAAATTTCCGGATGGTCGCGGCTGTCTTGGAGCCGTAGGGCGTGCGCGCCGTATCGCCGAAGTAGGTGATGCGCTCGCGCGGCAGCGCCTTCAGCAGATAGGGGATGCAGGTCAGCCCCCCGAGCCCCGAGTCGAAAAAACCGATTGGGCGATTGTCCATTCCGAAAAACCTCACTCCTGTGATATACTCCTTATGCACAGATTTCCGAAATCTATGGCTTCGTGAAATCTACTATTATTTTACCATAATGAAAGGGAAACGCTTTGGCAATAAAACGAACGGAAATCGCGGACAAATACAAATGGGACATCGCCTCGATGTACCCGGATGAAGCGGAGTGGGACAAGGACTATGGCAGGGCGCTTGCGGACGCGGACGCATTTGCGGATTACGCCGGGCGTCTCGGCGAGAGCGGCGGGCTGCTTTTGCGCGCGCTCAGGGACCGCGATGAAATCTGGCGGCTCGCGGAACGCGTCTATGTCTATGCAAGGCAGCGCCGCGATGAGGACAACACGGACGCAAAATACCAGGCGATGGCGGACCGGGTGCATACGCTCATGGCGCAGATCGCTGCGCGCACGGCGTTTTTCGAGCCGGAAATGACGGCTATGACGGAAGAGGTGATCGCGGCTTTTCGCGTTTCCTGCCCGGAACTCGCGGGCTACGATTTTGTTATCCGCCAATTTATGCGGCAAAAGCCTCACATACTTTCGCAAAAGGAGGAGGAGCTGCTGGCCAAACTTTCCGAAGTCCTCGGCGCCACAAACGATATCTTTGCGATGATCAACGACGCCGATATGAAATTTGGCGAGATCATGGGCGAGGACGGGGGGCAGGCTGAGCTGACGCATGGAAACTACATCAAGTTCATGGAGTTGAAAAACCGCGATGTGCGGCGCGGCGCGTATGAGGCGCTCTACTCCGCTTTTCAAAAACAAAAAAACACGCTCGCGGCGGCCTATTCCGCCAATACAAAGACCGACGCGATTGCGGCGGGTATCCGCCACTACCCCTCCTCGCTCGCGGCCGCGCTGTCGGGCGACAATGTGAACGAAGGCGTCTACGTCAACCTCATCGAGACGGTCGGCAAAAACCTGCCCGCCCTGCATGGTTATTTGGATGTGAAGCGGCGCGCGCTCGGCCTCGGCAAGCTCGCGATGTACGATGTCTACGTGCCCATCGTTTGCCCGCCGGACGAGCGGGACATACCGTTTGAAGATGCCGTCCGCATGATGAAAACGGCGCTCGCGCCGCTGGGGGATGACTATGTCTCCGTCGCCGTGCGCGGCGCGCTCGGGGAGGGCTGGGTCGACGTCTATGAAAACGAGGGCAAGAGCAGCGGCGCGTATTCCTTTGGATGCTATGACAGCAAGCCTTTCATCCTGATGAATTACCATGGCAAGCTCAAGGACATTTTCACGCTCGTGCACGAGATGGGCCATTCGATGCACAGCTATTACACGCGTCGCGCGCAGCCCTTTGCCTACGGCAGCCATTCGATTTTTACGGCGGAGGTGGCATCGACGGTCAATGAAAACCTGCTCGTGCGCCACTTGCTCGCCGCCGCGAAAACGGACGCGGAGCGCGCGTATTATTTGAATTTTTATCTCGAGGAGTTTCGCACGACGCTCTTCCGGCAGACGATGTTTGCCGAGTTTGAAAAGCTCACGCATGAGGCGGCCGAGCGCGGCGAGGCGCTGACAAATGAATATCTTTCGGAGCTCTACGGCGGGCTGAACGAAAAGTACCACGGGCCGTCTGTGGCGCAGGACGATTTCATCCGCTCGGAATGGTCGCGCATCCCGCATTTTTACCGCGCGTTTTATGTCTACAAATACGCGACGGGATTTTCGGCGGCGGCGGCCATCGCGGAGCGTATTTTGGCGGGAGGCCCGGACGCGGTGGCGGACTATATGCGTTTCCTCACGACGGGCGATTCGGACGACCCGATCGAGCTGCTCAAAATCGCGGGCGTCGATATGGGCCGGCCGGAGCCTGTGGCGGACGCGATGAAGGCGTTCGCGGCGCTTTCGGAGGATTTCGGCGCGCTCGCGGGAAAGTAGGCGGGGAAACAGGCGGGAAGCAGGCGGGGAAACATTATGCACGAACGGCGCATCAGCATCATTGACTATGGCAGGGGCGAATCAGAGCGAATCTGCTTTCGGCTCGCGGAAAAACTGCGCGCGGCGGGCCTTTGCCCGGTTTTGGGCGAGGCAGAAGGCGCGGAGCTCATCGTCGTGGTCGGCGGCGACGGGTCATTTTTGCGGACGCTTGAGCGCTTTGGGTTTCCGGACGTGCCCTTTGCCGGCGTCAATACGGGCCACCTCGGTTTCTTTCAGGAATTGAGCGAGGCTGATATCGACGGGTTTATCGACAATTACCTGCGCGGCCTTTTTACAAAGCAGGTCTGCCGCACCGTCTTTGGGAGCGTCACGTATGGCGGCGGCACGCATATGCTGCGTGGCCTCAATGAGCTTGTGGTCAAAGCGGCCGACTCAAGGCTCGCGCATTTTGACATCTATATAGGGGAAAATTTCATCGAGAGCTTTTCCGGCGACGGCGTCGTCGTTTCCACGCCGGCCGGCTCTACCGCCTACAACTACGCGCTCGGCGGCAGCATCGTCGACCCGAGGCTTGAGCTCTTGCAGCTCACGCCGATCGCGCCCGTCAACACGACGGCTTACCGTTCCTTTACGAGCGGGATCGTGCTGCCTCCCGGCCTGGCCGTTTCGATCCGCCCAGACCCGGACAGCGCGGACGACGACAGGGAAGCGGCGCGCGAGACGCTTGTCGCCATCGACGGCAACGAGACGCGCTTTGAAAACGTCTGCCGCATCGATGCCGGGCTTTCCGAAAACAGCGTCACGCTGCTGCGTTTCAAAAATTACGAGTTTTGGAGTACCGTCAAGAAAAAACTCCTGACGCCGTAGCCGCGATGGGCGGGGAAGGCAAAGGCGAGGGCGGCGGCTTTTCGGTGACGGTTGCTGCCGAGGATGAAGGCATGACGGCGCGCGGTGTGCTGCGGCGCGCAAGGGGCGTTTCCCAGCGGCTCTTCCGGACGATCGCGCACGGGGAGGACGCCGCGGGCGGCGGCCTTTTCATCAACGGGCGCCCCGCGCGTTTTCGCGACACCGTGCGCGCGGGCGATGATATCCGGCTCGTTTTCCCGGAAGAGTCGAGCCACATCGAGCCGCAGGATATCCCGCTCTCCGTCCTCTATGAAGACGACGACGTGCTTGTGGCAGACAAACAGCCCGGCCTCGTCGTGCATCCGACAAAGGGGCACAAGGACGGCACGCTGGCAAACGCCATCCTATGGCATATGCGGGAACGCGGCGAAAATTACAAACCGCGTTTCATCAGCCGCCTCGACATGGATACTTCGGGCGTGCTGCTCGTCGGGAAAAACAGCCACGCGCAGGACAGCCTCGCCAAGCAGCACGCGGCGGGCGGTTTTGAAAAATATTATACGGCCGTCCTTTGCGGAAGGCTTGAGGACGACCTGCCGCATGCAGGTACCATTGACCTGCCTATCGGGTTGGCCCAACCGGGCGAGCCGCGCCGCGCGGTCAAGCCTGCGGCGGACGGCGGCTATCCTTC
>JAITMX010000013.1 GCA_031290775.1 Eubacteriales Family XIII. Incertae Sedis bacterium | reverse complement strand
TCACGGACGTCACGCTCGTCGTCGGATACCTGAAGGAAAAATTTGAGTATTTGATCGACAAGTACGGCGTCAGTTTGGTTTACAATCCGGAATACCGGGCAAAGAACAATTTTGCCAGTGTGTACTATGCGCTGGACCGCCTGCGCAATACCTATCTGCTCGTTGCGGACGACTGGATCGTGGAAAGCATTTTTCACGCATGGGAGCCGGACAGCTGGCTTTGCTGCACGTATTTTGACGGGCCGACGAAGGAGTGGGGCGTGACGACCGGCGCGCGCGGCCGTATCACGCGCATCGACAATTCGGGCGAGGATACGTGGATCCTGAACGGGCCGGCATACTTCACGGCGGCGTTTTCAAAACAGTTTGCGGGTTTCGTGAGGGACGCTTACACGGCGCCGGGCACGGACGATTATTATTGGGAAAACATCCTCGCGGAACATTTGGGCGAGCTGGCGGTTTTCATCAACAAACAGTCCGCAGGCAACATCCATGAGTTTGAGAGCCTTGAGGAACTGCGCCGCTTTGACGACAGCTATATGCGGGATACGGACAATGCGGTAATGGGGCGGATCGCGGAGACTTTCGGCGTCCCCCAGGCCGGGATTACGGGCATCCGGCCGCTGAAAGAGGGGATGACGAACCAGAGCTTTGTGTTTTCCGTCGGCGGGTGCGAGTATGTGTTCCGCTTGCCGGGGAAAGGTACGGAAAAGCTGCTCAGCCGGGCCGGCGAAAAGCGCAGCTATGAACTCGTCGCGCCGCTGGATATCACAGACGAGCTCGTGTATTTTGACAGCGAGACAGGCGTCAAAATCAGCAAATTTTACGAGAAAGCGCATGTCTGCGACGCGGAAGACAATGCCGAGCTTGCGCGGGCCATGGGATTGCTGGCAAAAATACATGGCGCCGGAATTGAAGCGGAGCACCGTTTTGACATCGCGCATATGATCGATTTTTATGAGGGCCTGGCGGTGGGCGCGGGCGCAATCCGGTTTTCCGATTACGCGGAAGTGCGTGCGAAGGCGAACGAGCTTTTGGCTTTTCGCGAGCGTCTCGCAATCCCCGAGATTCTGTGCCATATCGATTATATTTACGCGAATATCCTTTGGCTTCCGGACGGCGGCGCGCGCGTCATCGACTGGGAATACAGCGGCGCGGCGGACCCGATTATCGATGTCGCGATGTTTTCGATCTATTCGTACTTTCCGCGCGCGCGGGCGGATTTGGCGCTCTCGTATTATCTCGGGCGGGCGCCGGTGCGGGCCGAAACGGCGCGGCTTTACCTGTATATGGCGCTCGCCGGGTTTTTGTGGGCGCTTTGGTGCGAATACAAGCAGGGTTTTGGCGAGGAATTTGGGGACTATCCGCTTGTGATGTACCGGTATATGAAGGATTTTTATCGCATTTTGAAAGAGGATGGCTACCTTGGCGAATAGAGCGGCAGCGCTGAAACGGCAGATGGAGAAATCATTTTTCAGGAAAGGCGTCACGGTCGCCGTGCTTTCGGGCATGTTTTACGGGCTCTATTCCGCGTTTGTCACGAAGGGCATGGGGATGGGCGTCTGGGCGGATTGGTACGGGTCGCACGAGGCGGTCGTCTGGATTTTGCTGCTCGGGGCGCTCGGAAGCGCCATCAATGACAGCATGAGCGCGGTTTGGTGCATCATCATCGCGGCGGCCAAGGGCAAGCTCGGCGATTTTTTCCGCTGCCTCGCGACGAAGCCGGGGCGCGTCATGGTCCTCTGCGCGCTTGCGGGCGGGCCGGTCGCGAGCACGGCCTACATCGTCGCGCTGCAGATGGCGGGCTCGATCATCATACCGATCACGGCGCTCTGCCCGGCCATCGGCGCCATCCTCGGGCGGTTGATCTTCAAGCAGGCCTTGATGCCGCGCATGCTGACGGGCGTCTTTGTCTGCGTGGGCGCGAGCATCCTCATCGGCAGCGCCTCTTTTGGCGGCGAGGCGCCGGCCGGCACGTTTGCGGGCTGCCTCATCGCGCTCGTCGCGGCTTTTGGCTGGGGCATCGAGGGCTGCATCGCCGGCTTTGGCACGACGCTCATCGATTGCGAGATTGGGATCACGATACGCCAGACGACGTCGGGCCTGTCCAATCTCATCATCCTCGTGCCAATCATCAGCATCTTTTCGGGCAGCATCGGCCTTGCGCCGGCGGTCGTCTTTGGCGCGTTTTCCGACGGCCCCGCGATGATGTACTTTGCCGTCAGCGGTTTCTGCGCCGTCTTTGCGTACAGCCTTTGGTACAAGGGAAACTCGATGTGCGGCGCGGCGCTCGGCATGGCATGCAATGGGGCGTACTCGTTTTGGGGGCCGTTCTTTTGCTGGATTGTACTGGGGCTTTTCTTCAAGGAAGACGGCTGGATGCTTACGCCTGTCTCCTGGATCGGCGCGATCGTGATGTTCTTTGGCATCCTGCTGATTGCGGTCAACCCGTTTGCGCCGCTCATGAGGCAAAAAGAGGAGGGACAAAATGAAACAACCGCTTAATTACGCGATTTTGCTGTATTTTGGCAGGCATGCGGACGGCGACGCGGACGCGGTGATGACGGCGCTCGCGCCGGAATACGGAAGCCACCGCGCTTTTCGGCGGCCTGCCGTGATCGAGGCGCTGATGACGGCCAAGGAAAACGGGATCCTCGAGGAAACGGGCTGCGGGCTCTCGGGCGGCGGTCTTGTGGTGCGGTACCGGCTCACGGATGTAGGCGCCGGGCTCATGCGGCGGTTTCTATGAGCACCTTTATCATATTACGTGATAATATATAGGCATGAAAGATTTTGCGCTGAGAGCCGCCGTGACAATAGTACGCGTGATGAGCGCATTGGCGGAGCTATTTACAAAACGACGTGATACGATCCTGCTGATTTCGTGCCAAGATGATGAGCCGACGCAGGATATGGCAGAGTTGGCGGATGCGCTCCGGGCTCTGCCGGATGCGCCCGATGTCGTCGTGCAGGCGGGCCTGATGCGCCGCAGCTTTGCGGGGGCGCTTTCCTTTGCCGGCAAATTGTTTTCCATGATGAGAAATATCGCGGCGGCGAAAACCGTCGTGATCGATGCCTACTGCCCCGCAATCAGCATTCCGAAAAAACGCGGCAGGCGCAAGATTGTGCAGATGTGGCACGCGCCCGATGCCATCAAAAAATTCAGCATGCAGATCATCGACACGCCCGCAGGCTATTCCGGAAAAACCGCCATGATCCTCAATATGCACCAAGGCTACGACTACATCCTTTGCCCTGCGGACGCGACGCGGCCTTTCTTTGCCGAGGCTTTCGGATATCCGGAAAGCGCTTTCGTGAAATACGGGTTGCCAATGATCGACCGCGCCGGAAAGATGCGTCGCCCTGGGGGCGGCAGGGCGGAGACGGAAGAGCGGACGCGCGCGCGCACGGCAATCGCCTTGCGCTACCCGCAACTCGATGGGCGTTTGGCTATTGTCTACGCGCCGACATTCCGCGATGGGGCGGGCGTGGATGCGGCCGGGCTTGCAGAGGCGCTGCGGCAGGCCTCCGAAGGAACACAAAGGGGACGTTCTTTTTTGTGTCCATATTTGGTGGTGAAACTGCATCCGCTTGATGCGGTCAAAAACGGCGCGGGCGGAGACGTCATGACACAAAAAAGAACGTCCCCTTTGTGTTCGGGCGGAGATGTCATGACACAAAAAAGAACGTCCCCTTTGTGTTCTTTACGCGATACGGACTTTCCGCTCAGCGACTGGTATGCGGCGGCGGATGCCATCGTCACCGATTATTCGGGCGTCGCGGTCGAGGCGGCGGCGGCGGGCGTGGCAAGCTATTACTATATCTACGACATGGACGAATACGCCGCAAAGCGCGGCCTCAATGTGGATCTGCGGGATGAGGCAACAGGCAAGTACGCCTTTGCGGACGCGAAAGCGCTGGCGGAGCGCCTCCTCTCCGATTTTGAGGGCGGTGATTTTGCGAACGGCGAAGGCTACGACTACAGTGCGCTCGACGCTTTTGCCGCAAAATACCTCGAAGTGCCGCCCGGCGGCAATACAGAGCGCCTTGCCGGGTTCATCGCCGCCCTTTGAGGAAATGCCGATTCATTCAGGCGTGCGGATTTGCTGTGGATACTGGTAGCATTGTGAGGCTTTTTGCCGAAGAAGTGCGGCAATACACACCCGAATATGATCGCGTGTTATAATCCAAAGAGAAATTGAAATCCGAAACCGTGAAAGGAAAATGCGGCATGGGCAAGATTAACATCATCGAAACATCCCTTGAGGGCGTTCTCATCGTGGAGCCGGCCGTATTCGGCGACCACCGCGGCTGGTTTTACGAATCGTATTCCGAACGCGACTACTTCGCGGCCGGGCTCACGTACAAATTCATACAGGACAACCGCTCGTTTTCCGCAGCGAAAGGCACGCTGCGCGGCATACACTTCCAACGCGCGGACGCCGCGCAGGCAAAACTCGTCTGGTGCGGGCAGGGCGCGGTGCTCGACGTCGCCGTCGACCTCAGGCGCGGCAGCCCCACCTGGCTCAAATGGGAGGCTACGATCCTGACCGCCGAAAACAAGCGCCAGTTCATGATCCCGCGCGGCTTCGGCCACGCCTTTCTGACCTTGGCGGACGATGTGGAGTTTTGCTACAAAGCCGACAACTTTTACGACGCGGCGGCCGACGGCGGCGTGCGCTACGACGATCCCGATATCGGCGTGGACTGGGGCGCCTATTTCCCGGGCTACGCGGGCGGCGCGGGCCTCGTGCTCTCGGGCAAGGACAAAACCGCGCCGCTTGCAAAGGATATGGACGCCGGGTTTATCTATACACGTTGAACAATATTATCCCTGCCGAGGCAGACCTATCGTGTCATGAGCTTTGATTTCGCGGCGCTCGCGAGCGCGGCTTTTTTGACCGTGCCGGTGAAGCCCGCCGCTTCGAGCGCCTTGACGGCTTCGAGCGTCGTCCCGCCGGGGCTGCAGACATTGGCGCAAAGCTGCGCGGGCTCTGTCTCGCCGAGGTTTTCGAGCACCATCTTTGCCGCACCGAGCGTCGACTGCGCCGCGAGGATCGTAGCGGCCTCTTTGGAAAGCCCCCCCCCGACACCCGACTGAATGAGACCCTCCATATACAAATACGCGTAGGCGGGGCTGCTGCCGCTAATCCCCGTCACGATATCCATAAGTTCTTCAGGCACCCAGACGGCTCTACCCACAGCGCCAAAGAGTTTCTCGGCTGCGGCGCTGTCCCCTTCCGGCAGGCCGGGGGGCGCGGACAAAGCGCTCATGCCTTCCCCGACCATCGCGGGCGTATTGGGCATCACACGCACAACCCTCGTGCGCGCGCCGAGCTTTTCGAGAATATGCGGGATGCTGATGCCCGCCGCGATCGAGATGATGAGCTTGCCGTTCGCATCGGGCGCAAACGGCGGGGCATCCGATTCTTGCGTTTGCGCTTGCGCTTCCTGTGCCTCCGCCCCAGCACCAAATCCGCCCACTTTCCCCGCCCCGGCGCCGAGCGCCGCGAGCAGATCCAGCACCTCGTCGATTGCATTCGGCTTCACACAGAGCACTATCGCGTCGCAAAGCCCGACAAGCTGCGCAAGGCTGCCCGCCGCGTTGATCGGCCAACCCGGCTTCGCGAGCGCCGCGGCCTTTTCCGCGTCGCTGTCATAAACAAAAAGGGCGTCGGGCTTGTCCGACATCATCGCCCTGCTCTGCGCGTAGCCCCGCACGATCGCGCCGCCCATATTGCCTGCGCCCACAAAACCAATCCTCATTCAGACCTCCTGTAATATTGCCCCATTCGATTGTCCCGGCAATTTATTCCCAAACGCCAAAATCACGGCAGGAACACCGTGCTCAGACCGCCGACGGCCACGTCCGCGAGCACATTCGCCCGCTTGCCATTCACGAGCAGCATCGGTATCCCGTATTTGCCGACCGTCTTCGCCGCTTCGATTTTGCTGTCCATGCCGCCCGTCCCGAAACTGCTGACGCCGCCCGTCACAATCTGCCCCGCGAGCGCGTCCGGGTCACGGACCTCCTCAACCAGCTTTGCGTCCGGATTTTCCTTTGGGCTGCTGTCAAACACGCCATCCACGTCGCTCATGATTACAAGCAAATCCGCATTCCAAAGATTGGCGGTCAGCGCCGCCAGATTGTCGTTGTCGCCAAACGAAAACTCGCGCGTGCTGACGCTGTCGTTTTCATTGATAATGGGGATGACGTCCTCGTCGATCAGCGTGAAGAGCGTGTTGCGGATATTCAGCATGCTCTGATCGTCCGAAAAGTTTTCGGTCGTGAGCAGCATCTGCCCGACCGACCGGCCGCCCGCCATAAAGTGCTTTTTGTATTCCATCATCAGCTCAACCTGCCCGACCGCGCAAAGCGCCTGTTTGAAATTGATATCGTTCTTGCGATTGAGCCGCCCGATCGCCGCCGCGCCGCTGACGCCCGCGCCCGAGCTCACGATGATGGCGCGCTTGCCCGCGCCCAAAAGCGCAAGCGTCTGCGCCGCGATATCCGCCACGCGCGCCCGGTCCAAAACGCCGTTTTCCCCGGCCAGCACATTGCTGCCGATCTTCAAAACAACCTTCCGGCTCTTATTCAAAATATCCGCAGCTTTGCTCATAAGGCCCTCTCACCGCTTCCTATGCTGCCGTCCGCGCAATAAACGCAAACCACATAAAATACCGCTCAATCCGATCCGCGTCTTTCTCAAACGTGCCGTCAAAAAACAACCGCAAAAACTCATCCCGGGCGCGAAGAGCCTCCTTCAGCCGGTACGCAAACGGCGTCCCGACCAACACGTCTGCCTCTGCCGCAAACAAATCGAGCGCCCTGTCGATCGCGCGGTCTTCCCGCGTCCGCATGCCCTTTCTGTGCGCAATGATTGCGCGGCCCACCTCGGAGCCGATATTGCCCATCTGCTCCTCAAACGAAAGCGCCGCCCACTTTTCGCGTTCGATCCCGAAATCATACTTCATGCCCCGGACACCTTTTCGGCAACGATTTCGCGAATTGCTTTCCTGATTGTTTCGTCATCAACACCACGCGAGCGATTGTTTTGTCGGGGCCTGATATTGATCATGGAATCAAATTCCACAAAATCATCCGTCCCGTATTCCTCCGGCCACAAGTTGACCCCCCACAGATTCGCCTGCACGGAACCGTTTTCCAGCAAATACAATTCTTCGTCCGCATGCAATCCCGCGTCAACGACCAAGCGGCGCGCCCCTATATCCACAACAGCTTTCACAAGCGGCTCATACATCCGCTCGGAAAGCAACTTTAATTCGCTGACCGCGATGGTGTCTACTTCTTTCATCTGTTCCTACACCTTCAGCTCCGCAGGCTTCGCCGCGCCGCGCGGCCCGCGCGTGACGGGCTTGATATACGCCCCCACAAACTCCTCCACCTGCGCCGCGCTCAAACCCGTGTAGAGCTTTGAGTCCAGCAAGCCCGCGATCTCGCCCTGCGTGAGCCCAAAGGCCGGATCCGCCGCAATGCGCGAAAGCAAGTCGTTGGGCAGCCCCTTGTCCTTCACCTCGACCGCCGCCGCCTGCGAATGGACGCGTATGCGCTCGTGCAGCTCCTGCCGGTCGCCGCCCTTCTTGACCGCTTCCATGAGAATATTTTCCGTCGCCATAAACGGAAGCTCCGCCATCACGTGCGCGCGGATCGCCTTTTCGTGCACCACGAGGCCCGCGCCCACATTGCGCAGGATGTCAAGGATTGCGTCGGCGGCCATGAAGCTCTCCGGGATGACGATGCGCCGGCACGCCGAGTCGTCAAGCGTCCGCTCAAACCACTGCGCCGCTTCCGTCGCCGCCGCGACCCCGGGCGCGCCCATCAACTGGCGGGCCAGCGAGCAAACGCGCTCCGAGCGCATCGGGTTGCGCTTGTACGCCATCGCCGACGAGCCAATCTGCTTCTCCTCAAACGGCTCCTCAATCTCCTTCAAATGCTGGAGCAGCCGGATATCCGTCGCCATCTTGGAGGCCGACTGCGCGACGCCCGACAGCACCGACAGCACCCTGTAGTCAAGCTTTCTCGTATAAGTCTGGCCCGCCACCGCGACAACGGGCAGCGCCCTGCCCCCGCCGATTTTTTTCGCGACAAGCTTTTCGAGCCGCTGGACCTTCTTCGCGTCGCCGTCGAAAAGCTCCAAAAAGCTCGCCTGCGTGCCCGTCGTGCCCTTGACGCCGAGCAGCGGGAGCGTATCCGCGATGAAAGCGATGTCCAAATAATCATAATAAAAATCCTGAAGCCACAGCGCCGCGCGTTTTCCGACCGTCGTGAGCTGCGCCGGCTGGAAATGCGTGAAGCCGAGCGTTGGCACATCCTTGTATTTAATGGAAAATTTTGACAAATCTCGCAAGAGCCCCAAAAGCTTTGCCCGAACCAGACCAAGCGCCTCGCGCATGACGAGGATGTCCGTATTGTCGCCGACATAGGCGCTCGTCGCCCCGAGATGGATGATGGGCGCCGCGCCCTTCGCCTGCTTGCCGTACGCGTAGACGTGCGCCATCACATCGTGCCGCACAACTTTTTCGCGCGCCTCCGCGACCTTGAAATTGACGTCGTGCTCGTAAATCCTGAGCTCCGCGATCTGCTCGTCCGTGATGGGCAGGCCGAGTTCCTTCTCCGCTTCCGCGAGCGCAACCCAAAGCCGCCGCCATGTCTCAAACTTGACGCGCGGCGAAAAGAGGCGGCTCATCTCCTTGCTCGCATAACGCTCCGTGAGCGGGTTTGTATAAGTATCGTAAGGCATATTCTTCTCCTCTGAAACGCTTCCCCTCAGTATACCACGTTACCACTGTCATTCCGGGCTTGATCCGGAATCCAGTGTTAATATAGGCATCTGGATTTCGGATCACCTCTGCTGTCCGTTTTTCCATTGCACGCGCCTGTGCCCCGCAGTGGCAGAAGCGTGTGGAAAAACCTTGTCATTCCCGCGATAATGGTGCTTCTCAAATTCCGCAAGGAATTTGCAAGAAGACCTTATACAACACTTTCTGAAATCTCTGATTTCATAAAAGTGACTGCAATGCGGGAATCCAGTGTATTGCCCAATCGATGTTGGGGCGCCTGCAAGGCGGCCTTTGCCGCGCGGCCCTGAATCGTCGCGAACATCACACCTTGCGCAAATCAATCTTTGCCTTGTGCCCATTCAAATCGCAGGTCTCCGCGCCCGCCCCCGCGCCCGCGCGCGCCACATCGTCCGCGAGCGTCTCGCCCGCGATGTAGTCCCGCCACGCGCCCACGGCCTCCGCGGTTTCCTCATCGCCCTCAAAGGCAATCGCGATGCGGTCCATCATCTCGAGGCCTTTCTGCTTGCGCAGCTGCTGCACCTTGCTGACAAATTCACGCGCAAGGCCCTCCTGCACGAGCGCCGCCGAAAGCGTCGTATCGACGATTACAAAGAGGCCGCCCTCCATCGCCACCGCGTAGCCCTCCTTTGCGCTCACGCGGATCACGACGAGGCCCGGCGTCACAGCGATGTCGCGCCCGCCGACATTCACAAGCACGGCCCGCGCCTCCGCATGGCCGGCATCCGGCCCATCGCCGGCCGTGCCGCCCGCCGCTCCGCCGCCTATCCCTGCACCGCTGCCCGCTCCGCCGCCGCCCGAAAACGCCGCCGCGAGCGCAGCCGTCTCGGAAGCCGGCATCGAAGCCAACGCCGCCGCGAAGTCCTTCATATTTTTTCCGAACACGGGCCCGGCCGCCTTGAAATCGGGCTTGATCTCGTAGTCCATATAGCCCGCGGCGTCCTTCAAAAATACCACCTCTTTGACATTGAGCTCATCCATCACAAGCTCCGCCATGCCGCCGACGAGCGGCTCCAGGGCGCCGTCGATCAAAACGCGCGCGAGCGGCTGCCGCACCTTCAGGCGCTCTTTTTCGCGTACGCCCCTGCCGAGGCTCACAAAGACACGGACGAGATCCATGCGCTCCTCGAGCGCGGGGTCGATATCCGCCTCCCTTGCGCACGGAAAATCGCTCAGATGCACGCTTCCCGCCGTATCGCCGCGCTCCGCGCCCGTCAGGTTTTGGTAGATTTCGTCCGCGAGGAAAGGCGCGAAAGGCGCCAACAGCCCCGCTACCGTCAGGAGCGCCTCGTACGCCGTATCGTAGACGGACTGCTTGTCCGCCATGGCGGCTGCGTCCGCGCCGCTGCCCGCCGCCCAAAAGCGGCGGCGGCAGCGCCGGATATACCAGTTTGAAAAATCCTCAACGACAAAGTTTTGGATCTTGCGCACCGTCCGCATATGGTCGTAAGCGTCCATCTCGCGCCGCACGTCCCCCACAAGGCCCGCCAGCCGCGACAGCAGCCAGCGATCCGCCTCCGGCCTGCCCGCCGCGGATACGGCGCGCGCCGGCGCCACGCCGTCCAAATTCGCGTAGAGCGCAAAAAACTGATACACATTGCGCAGCGTTCCGAAAAACTTGCCCGCGACCTCGATGAGGGCTTCCTCGTCAAACTTCGTCGGCGACCAAGCCGGCGAGGTGTAGAGCAGGTACCAGCGCGTCGCGTCCGCGCCGTACTTGTCGAAGAGCATGAACGGATCGACCGTGTTGCCCTTGGACTTGCTCATCTTTTTGCCGTCCTTGTCGAGAATCAGGTCATTGACGAGCACGTTGCGGTAGCTTGCCCTGCCCGCGTCGCCATAGGCCCTGTCGCCCACCCGCGCCGGGCGGTCTTTCTCGATGAAAGCCGAGATCGCCATGAGCGAATAAAACCAGCCGCGCGTCTGGTCGATGCCCTCGCAGATAAAATCGGCCGGGAAAAGCTCCTTGTAAAATTCATCCTTGTGCTCAAAGGGATAGTGCTGCTGCGCGTACGGCATTGAGCCGCTGTCAAACCAGCAGTCCATGACCTCGGGGATGCGGTTCATCGTCCCGCCGCATTTTTCGCACTTGAGATGGATGCCGTCCACATAGGGCCGGTGCAGCTCGATGTCCGGCGTCTGCCCGCCGCGCCCGTCGTCCCGCAGCGCGATATCCTCCACGGCCCGTGCGCGCAGTTCGTCCCGCGATCCCACACAGGCGAGTTCGCCGCAGGACCCGCAGCGCCAGACGGGGATGGGCGTCCCCCAGTAGCGCGTCCGCGAAATGGCCCAGTCGTTGACATTTTCAATCCAATTCCCAAAGCGCTTCTCGCCGACAAAGTCCGGGTACCAGTTTACGAAATTATTATTACCGACAAGCTGTTCTTTGAGCTTCGTCATCTCGATATACCAGCTCGGCTTGCTGTAATAAATGAGCGGCGTGTCGCAGCGCCAGCAGAACGGGTAATTGTGCTCGACCTTCTCGCGCGAAAAGAGCTTCCCCTCGGCCGCGAGCCATTTGATGATCTCGACGTCAAGCCCTTCCTCCATGACAAAGCGGCCCTGCCACGGCGTCGCCGTGTACTTGCCCTCTTCATCGACGGGGTTTGGCGTTGGCAGCCCATAGCGCCGGCCCGTATTGTAGTCGTCCTCGCCGAAAGCGGGCGCCGTGTGCACGATGCCCGTCCCGTCCTCGTCCGTCGCATAGTCGGCAACCGTCACATAAAACGCCTTCGCGCCGGGTTTTGCGCCGGGCGCGGCATAGACATCGACAAAAGGCATGAGCTGTTCGTAGCCCACGCCCTCAAGCGCGATGCCCTTGGCTTCCTCAATGACCTCATACTTCCCCGCTCCGAGCGCCTTGTCCGCAAGCGCCTTCGCGCACCAGACGACGCGCCCCACAAGCTCGCCCCCATAGCCGGCCGCGCCATCCGCTCCATCCGCTCCGCCGGCCGCCGCCGCGTTCAGCCGCGCCTTGACATAGACGATGTCCGGCCCGACCGTCAGCGCCACGTTGCTCGCCAGCGTCCACGGCGTCGTCGTCCACGCGAGGAAATACTCGTCCGCATCCCGCCTTTTGAACATCACGGTGACGGTGTTCGCCTTCACGAGTTTGTAGCCGAGCGACACCTCGTGGCTCGCCAGCCCCGTCCCGCAACGCGGGCAGTAAGGCAAAATCTTGTGCCCCTCGTAAATCAGCCCCGCGTCAAAAAACTTTTTCAGAATCCACCAGCCGGTCTCGATATAGTCGTTGTCGAGCGTGATATAGGGATGGTCCATATCCGCGAGGAAAGCCATGCGCCGGCTCATCTCGCGCCACATGCCCTCGTATTTGAACACAGACTCGCGGCATTTTTCGTTGAAGGCGGCGATGCCGTATTCCTCGATGTCATTTTTCGTGAAAAAGCCGAGCGCCTTCTCGACTTCGATCTCGACGGGCAGCCCGTGCGTGTCCCAACCAGCCTTGCGCGGCACCCGGTAGCCCTTCATCGACCAATAACGGTTGACGCTGTCCTTGAGCGTGCGCGCGATGACATGATGGATGCCAGGCTTGCCGTTGGCCGTCGGCGGCCCTTCGTAAAAAATAAAGCTCGGGCGATCCCCGCGCCCGTCCACGCATTTCTTCAATAGCCCGCCGCGCTCCCAAGCGTCCGCCTGCTCGCCCTGCACCACCGCAATCGGCCTGCCGTCCAGATTCTTAAACATCATTTGCCAACCTCATTTGCCAACCTCATTTACACTTCCCTCTCTTCATCGCGCAATCCGCTTCGC
Organism: Eubacteriales Family XIII. Incertae Sedis bacterium; assembly: GCA_031290775.1. Taxonomy (GTDB): domain Bacteria; phylum Bacillota; class Clostridia; order Peptostreptococcales; family Anaerovoracaceae; genus WRMW01. The sequence goes on along the minus strand of JAITMX010000013.1, from coordinate 16,535 downwards.
ACAGCAGGCATCAGCTCTCCGATGACGCTATATGAAAAGCCCAGCGATAAAAGCTTGCGGCTCACCCTTGCCATGGCCTTCTGCGGGTCCGTCCCCTCCGGCACGCTTGCGAGCGCCTTTTGCGCCGCCGCAAGCGCCCGCGCGCGCTCGTCGCCGATGCCGGCCTCTATCGTATCGCGCACGAGCCCGTCGGGCAGTCCCTTGCGCCGCATCTCCTCACGGATACGCAGGCTGCCGCGCCCTTTTGCCACAAGCACGTCCAAATACCGCGCCGCGTAGTCCGCGTCGTCCACAAACCCCGCCTCGCGCAGGCGTTCTATCGTACGCTCTATGGTTTCCCCGCCGTAGCCCGCCTTCGCGAGGCGATTTGCCATTTCCCACTCAGTGCGATCGCGTTTTTCAAGAAAAGCAAGCGCCTTCTCATAGGCACGTTCCGCTTCACCCATCGCTTTCACCATCAGCAATGGCCGCACCCGCCGCGCAAACCGCGTACACGATGTGTTCCGCCCCCGCGAGCCGGCGCCTTTCGATCCGGATGCCCGGCGGCGGCGCCAGCGCGGAAAATGTGCGAAACCCTTCGGAAAAACCGTTTCCCGTGTATTTCATATACGCCTCTTTCGCCGTCCATATTTCAAAAAAACGCAATTTTGCATCGTTGCCGTCTTCATCCCCGTCGTCCCTGCCATCGCCGCAGCCGCCAAATACATAGGATAGCTCGTCTTCCAAAAAACACCTTCGCGCGATGCGGCCGCAACGCGAGGCCGTCAATGGACGCGCCGCGATGTTTTCGCAATCAAGCCCTATTTCTTCCCCGGCAAAAGCGACAGCCGCATGGCCGCGCGTATGAGAAAGGGAAAAAAAGACGCCTTCGAGCGCCCGGTCGCTGAAATACGGCTTGCCGTGCGGCCCTTTCCGGACAGCCGGCGCTTCGCCGCTTTTCAGGGCAGACGGTACGCCCCCCCCCTCCGCCGCCAGATATTCGATCAGCGACGCTGAGAAAAATCGCCCGGCATCCGTTGCTTCCCCGCCTTTCGCAAACGCCGAAAGGCCTTCTTTGCTTAGGTGATACAGCCTCAATTTCGGTGCGGCGCGGCTACGCCTCGGCAGTCTCGGCATCCGGTGCGGAAACCGCCACGGACGGCTCCCGTACCGGACGCCTATACGTGATCTCGTCTTTCATAATCTCTTCTGCGGCGATCGAAATCGGCACATTATTGTCGATATCCACAAGCGCGGGCTTGCGCGCGACGAGGTCGCGTGCGCGTTTTGCGGCCATGACAACCAGCGTATAGCGGCTGTCTGCTTTTAGTTTGATTTCGTCGATTGGCGGATAAAGTAGCATTTTTCCCTCCTGCTCTTTCGTTTTCTCATTGCTTTTTAATATTGCCTGCCTGATAGCTTTCTATGATTTTCCGTGCGCCCTGCCCGACTCTCAGCCTCCCTGCCCGCCTGATTGCGGCCATGTCTTCCGGCGACATGAATTTTGCCCCGCGCCCGGCGCCCATGAGCCGCTCTGCCCGGATGATGGCATGAACATCTCTGATGGCGCCGCCCAAATCGTCATTGACCACGGAATAATCATATCGTTCGAGCTGTTCGATTTCACCCTCCGCCTGCCCGAGCCGGAGCGCGATGCGTTCGGGCGTATCGGCGCCCCTTCCCTCTATGCGCTTCCTCAACTCTTCCTGCGACGGCGGCAGAATGAACACGAGCACCGCATCCGGCATGCTTTGCTTTACCTGCGCCGCGCCCTGCATCTCGATTTCAAGAATCACGTCGTTTCCCTTTTCGAGCTGCGCAAGCACGGGCGCTTTGGGCGTACCGTAATACTCTCCGTATACCTCGGCATATTCGAAAAACCCGCCCTCGGCGACGGCCTCACGAAAACATGCCTTATCTGTGAAATAATAACTCTTGCCTTCCTCCTCGTGCTCCCTCGGAGGGCGCGTTGTCATGGAGACCGAGAGCATCATTTTCGTACCCGCGATCAAGCCGGCGCAAATCGCGCCTTTGCCCGTACCCGACGGCCCGGAAATCACAAACAGATGTCCTTGTTTCAAGTCTCCCATACAATCGGGTATTATACCGCAAAAACATGCCGCACGGCAAACTGAATATTGCGTGATCCGTTCCATTCGTTGATTTCGGGGCATCCGACGATACCGACCAGCCCTGTACCCGGAAAAACCGTCTTTGCGCCGCCGAAAAAAACGCAGGGTATGCCTGCGGCTTTGAAACGCAAGTGCCGCCTTTCCGCCCCCATGAAGCGTATCCCCGCGATCGCGTCCGCGCGGACGCGGAAGAGCAGAAGCGGTTTTTGATTGCCGTTTCCAAACGGCGCGAGCGCCAGGGCCGCATCCGCAAGCGCGGGCGAGATATCCGCCGCCTCGATCTCAAGCTCGGCGCCTTCCTCTTCCGCCAGCAGATTTGGCTCGCTGTCAAGCAGCTCTGCCAAATCGCGCGAGAGCGCCTCGCGCAGCGCGGCCTCGTTTTCGGCCTTGATGAGAAAACCCGCCGCCGCCGCGTGCCCGCCGAGTCGCTCGAAAATCCCCGCGTGCCTCCTGAGCAACGCGATGACATCAAGCCGGCCGGCGCTCCGTACGCTGCCCTTCAAAAACGCCGGGGGGCCGCCCCCTGCCCTATCACCGCTCGCCGCGAGCACGGCGCAAGGAAGGCCCGTCTCCTCGCGCACCTTGCCCGCGACGATGCCCGACACGCCCTCGTGCGCGTTTTTGGGTTTGAGCAGCAAAAAAAGGCTCTGCGGATTTCCGGCAGGCTTCTGATCGGCTTCAAAAAGGCTCATGCACTCATCAAAGCAAGCGTCCTGTATCTGCCGGCGCTCGATGTTGCATGCATCCATAAGAAGCGCGATCTGGCAGATCCGCTCCTCGTCCTCTGCCAGAAAAAACTCAACGCCCAGAGAAGCGTCGCCGATGCGGCCGAGCGCGTTGATGCGCGGCGCGAGCCCAAAGGCCACGTCACGCGACGTCAGGCTCCCCGCTTTGATCCCCGCGACGGAGGCCAGCGCTTTCAGCGCCGGGCGCGAACCCTTTCGCAGCAGCGAAAGCCCATACTTCACAAAGGTACGGTTTTCATCGATCAGCGGCATCACATCCGAGATCGTCGCAACGCAGACGAGATCGACGAGCCCATGCAAAACCGCCCGTTTGCCCCTGTCCCCCATTCTGCCCTGCAGCGCGCCGCAGAGTTTGAACGCGACGGCCGCGCCGCATATCTTTTCGAAAGGATAGCCGCCTCCGTCCGCCGTGCGCAGTTTCGGGTTGATACAGGCGCAGTCCGGCAAATTGGCGGGATCGGGTGCGTGATGATCCGTGATGAGGATGTCCAGCCCGATCTCGCGCGCGTACGCCGCCTCTTCGGCGCTGACGCTGCCGCAGTCGACCGTCACAACGGCGTCCCCGCCCTCGTCCTTGATTGCGCGCAGCGCCGCCTTGTTAAGGCCATACCCTTCCTCAATGCGCGACGGTATATAAAAGGAAATCGCGGATCCGCCGCCGTACACGTTCGCGGCATGGCGCAAAAACAAAACGAGCAGCGCCGTTCCGCAAACCCCGTCCACATCATAGTCGCCGTAGACGCAGATCCGTTTCCCGGCCATAAGCGCCGCGATCAAAAAATCCACGCCCGCTTCCATACCCGGGAGCAGCTGCGGGTCATGTGCCAGTTTTGGCCTGTCCGACAGAAATTCGCGGACAGCCTCGTCACCGAGTATGCCGCGAACCGTTAGTATTTTTTTTACGATTTCATCCGCTTGCAAATTCAGAAGATTGCCCGTGTGGCGCGCGATGCCGTATTCTACCCAAGCCAACCGCGCGGATTTTCCGGCGTGCCGTTCACGCGGACCTCAAAGTGGCAATGCGGCCCCGTGCTGTTGCCCGTCGACCCGGCGTACGCAATGACATCGCCGCGGCTCACCGTCTGCCCGGACGAAACGGCAAAAGCCGAATTGTGCGCGTAAAGCGTCGTAATGCCGGAACCATTGTCGAGGATTACGCAGTTGCCATAAGCGCCGTTCCAGCGCGCGGCATAAACAATGCCGTCCGCCGCCGCGTGGACAGGCGTACCCGTCGGCACGCCGATGTCGATACCGGCGTGCAAAACATAAACATGCGTCACGGGATTGACGCGCATACCGTACTCCGATGTGACTGTTCCCGTCACGGGCCAAGCCATAGCGCCGCCACCGTAATCCCCCCAGGAACTCGTCAGGTTGGCAAGCTCGCTTTCGATGGCCTTCGACTCTTTTTCGAGGGCTTCGACATCTTCAAGCGCTGCGTCCCGGATCGCCTGCACACGGCCTTGCGCCGATGCAAGCTCCGCCTTGTCGGCGTCCAAAAGATCCTTTTTCTCCTGCAGCGCGATCTTTTGCGCTGTCAGCATCTCCTCTATTTCTTGAACCTCGGCCCTCTTTTTTTCAATGTCGTCGAGTTTTGCCTTGAGCTCTTCAAGGAACGCTTTGTCGCTTTCGTGTATCCGGCGCACCATTTCCATATTGGACATGAAATCGACAAAACTCTCGGAGCCGAGCAGTACGACGAGCATGCTTTCATCGTCGGTTTCGTACATGACGCGCAACCGCTTGTTCAGCGAGCTGTTTTGGTCGGTTATTTCCAGATCAAGCGCTACGATCTGTGCGCCGAGCTCGAAAATCTGCGCGTCGTATTCGGAAATCTGGCCTTGCGTGAACGCGATCTCTTCCTCCGTGGATTGGATCTGCGCCTCCAATGACACGATCTTGCTTTCCAGCGCTTTCAGTTCGTCGACCGCCTGCTGGTACTTGCTTTTCGCCTGGTCAAGCTCAGCCTTGACATCCGCGAGGTTGTCGCGCAAATCGGCTGCTTTGGCTTTTTCCGATGCGGCGCTGTCGGTATTTTCGGCGCTGTCGGTATTTTCGATCTCGGCATAAACGCCCGGCATCGCAGGACAGGCGGAGAACACAAGCAAGGCCGCAAGCACGAAAACGATGTGCTTTGCGCTTTTGTTTCTTCCGTTCTTTGCAAGATGCGTCTTTTTCATCACTTTCCGTCTCCTTTTGCCGGTTTTCCTGTTTCCGTATGCCAAGCCCGTTCATGCCTCCGCTTCGCCCTGCCTCAGCGCCCGAGGAATCTGCGCATCGAAATGATCGAGCCGCAGGCGCCAATGCTGACGCCGAGAGCCACAAATATGATGAACAGGTTTTCGATCAAAAATGGCAGCGGCACAAAGCCTGTCGGCATAAGCAGCGCAAAATCCACGCCAAGATGCCCCACTGCATAATAATACAAAAATCCGATCGCCGCCGCGCTTATGACAGCGGCGATGACGCCGATCACGATGCCCTCGAGCAGAAAGGGCCCGCGGATAAACCAGTTTGTCGCGCCGATGTAGCGCATGATGACGATCTCGCGTTCGCGCGCGAGCACGGTCAGCTTGATCGTGTTGGAAACGACCGTGATTGAGATCGCGACGAGCACAATGATCACAACGAGTGAAACGATCTGTATCATGCGAGTCAGCCGCAACAGCTTGTCGACCGTATCCTGTGAATAACTGATGTTTTCGATACCGTTTATTTTCGACACCGCAGCAACGATTGTTTTTGCGTACGCGATGTCCGTCAGATTGATCAAAATGGCATTTGGCAACGGATTGGTCGGCATACGGTCGAGCAGGTCGGCGTTTTCGCCCCATTTTTCCTTCCAGTTTTCAAGCGCGGTTTCGCGCGTCTGGTACGCAACGTCCGCGACGCCCTGCATGGCATTGATTTGGTTCATCATATCGGCGCTCTGCTCCGCCGTCACCGAGTCGTACAGGTTGACTTGGATCTGGTCAAAATCCCTTTTGATGTCCTGCGACATGCTGTTGATGTTCACGATCACAACGAAGAAGATGCCGAGCACGAGCAAAATCGCCGTAATCGAAAACAGGGAGGCCGTCGTCATCATCTTGTTGCGGTTGATCTGCGAAAACGCCTGCCGCAGCGTCGCTTTCAGGCTGGTCATAGCGGAAGCGCACCTTCTGTTTTTGCCTGCGCAGGCGAGGGGTCGTCGTCTTCTTCGGGGTGGTAAAAACCGCCGAGCTCGTCGCGCACGAGACGCCCGTCCTTGATGGCGACGACGCGCTTGTTCATCGCGTTGACGATCTCGCGGCTGTGCGTGACCATGAGGACGGTCGTGCCGCGCCGGTTGACCTGCTCGAGCAGGCGCATGATCTCCCAACCCGTATCCGGGTCGAGATTGCCCGTCGGCTCGTCCGCGATGAGGACGTCGGGATTGTTCATGATGGCGCGCGCAATCGCGACGCGCTGCTGCTCGCCGATCGAGATCTCGGTCGGGTATTTGTTGGCTTCGGCGCTGATGCCGACGAGCTCGAGGACCTGCGGCACCTGCCGCTGGATCGTCCGGTATGGACGCTGGACAATCTCCATCGCAAACGCGACATTTTCAAACACGGTCTTTTTCGGAAGCAGGCTGAAATCCTGAAAGACGATGCCCATGCTGCGGCGATGCCTCGGCACCATACGCGGCGTCAGCTTGGCGACGTCGTAGCCGTTGTACATGATTGAGCCCTTGTCTGCGTCGATCATTTTGAGCAGGAGCTTCACGAAAGTCGATTTGCCCGCACCCGACGGCCCGACAAGAAAGACAAACTCGCCGTCGTCAATGCGGACATTGATGTCTGCCACGCCGATGTTCTTCCCGTACTTTTTGCTGACATTCTTATACTCAATCATATAATATTTGAATCTCCGCCGGCCTGCTTTCACTTTTCCGGTTCCCGAATGATATGCGGTTTTGCTTTTTATTATACCTGTGAAATGCTCATAAATAAACACTTTGCCGCATTACGCTCTTGTTACACTTGCATCACCGCAGTATTTACGGTATCATCTTTCAGGCTGTATTGTTTGCAGCGGGAAAAAGTTGCCGCAAAAAGTAAGGAGAAAAGCATGAAAAAATTCGTAATTGTATTGGCGTTGCTCTTGATGCTGTGTTTGTCGTTTGCCGCCTGCGGCTCAAAGGACAAAGATGCAGGAGACGCCGGAGACGCCGGAGACGCCGGATCGACGCCCGCGTCATCGGGGCCCGAAGCAAGCCAGGATGCCGGAGCAGCTTCGGGTGCAAACGTCGCTTTGGAGGCAATGGTCGAGGAATTGCGTGGCCAGATTGACGCAATGGAGGAAGCGCTCGGCGGCAACATAGAGGTCGAAATAGAGGTGCGCGGAAACTCGCTCGCCTATTTGTACACCTATACGACTGAAGTCGACAAGGATGCTGCGGCGGCGGAGCTCGGCACAAACATCGCGATATCGGCCGCTGCTTTAGAAGCAACAGCCCAAGGGCTTCAAGCGGCGGGCGTTGATGGCGCGAGCGTCATCATCGAGTATTACGCGCAGGATGGCGACCTGCTGTACGAGGCAGAGTTTACAGCATAGCCAACAATCAAAATCTTTTCACGACCACCGGAAGCCGTTGCGCGAGCAGCGGTTTTTGATTTGGCCGCTCATTTGGATATCATTATATTATATGTAATATTTTGGTTGACAATACAAAATTTTACTTATATACTGTCTCTTGTACCCGGCCTGCCCGCCGAAAGGCGTCCGGACACCGCAGGACGGCAACAATCCCTTGCAAAAGGGAGGGGATTGCGGACATGGAACAAGGATTTGCGGCATATCAAGGGGATTGGCAAAAATGTTCGGGTTTTCGGCCCAAAAAAACGATACGGGCGGCAAGCCGGAGGCAGGCGTCGCGCGGCGGCACACACGGGAGCCGTTGGATGCCGCCGCATCTGCGGCAGCGTATGGCCGCGAAAAAATCGGCTTCGTCGGGCTGGCCGCCGGCGCGGGCGCCACGACGCTTGCTTTCGCCGCAGCGGAATACCTCGCCGCACTGCCGGCCAAACGGGAGCGCGGCATGGCCGGCAAAACGAAAGCCGCCGTCCGTGTCTGCCTGCTTGAGCTTGACCCCAGAGCCGGCGCGCCCGCCGGCAGCCCCTATGACAAAATCGGCATAGACCGGCGTTTTGCCGGCAGGGACTTTGTTTCATTCTACAAGCTCGCGGCGGAGGGAAAGCCGCTTTCGGGCGCGCTCAACCTCGATGGCGGCGTCAACTGGGCGCTTCGCGCCCCCAGCGAGCCCTGCCCCGATCCCATTTCATCCGTTCTTCACCGTCTCGCCAACAATGTCCCCGCCGATGTCTGCGTCTGCGACATTTCGGCACAGGGCTTTCTCTCCGCCACCGGCGACAACCAAACGGGCCGTGCCATCCTGACAGCCATCCTCGCGGATCTCGACCGTATCGTCTGCATCATTGACCCCCTACCCTCCCGCCTGCTCGCCGGCGCGGGCGCCGCCGAAACCATGCGCGCCGCCGAAGCCGCCGGCGTCCCGGCCGTCTACGTTTTCAACAAACTAAACCCGGGCGTCAACCTGCGCGAAGCGACGCGTTTCACAGGCGTGCGCGATTACATCGCCTTCCCCGCCGTGCGCGCCGAAGCCGTCTACGCGGCCGAATACGCCTGCCGCAGCATAGCCGGCGAGCCGGAAATCAAAACCGCCCTCGCCGCTCTTTTCGGGAAGTGATATACTACTCCTTAATAGGGGCGCTATTTTTTGTTGCCCGGAAGGAGAGGCAAAATGATTATCGATATTCTTTTTAAAAACGGCTCGGTCGTCACAGACTCCGCCATCTTCAAGGCCGATGTTGCTGTCACAGGCGAAAAAATCTCGCAAATCGGCCTTAACATCAAACCCGATCCCGCCACAGAGGTTGTAGACTGCAAAGGCAAACTCATTTTGCCCGGCGCGATCGACGCGCACACGCATCTGGCGATGCCCTTTGGCGGCACGATTTCGACGGACGATTACGAGACCGGCACGCGCTCCGCCGCGGCCGGGGGCACGACGACAGTCTTCGATTTCATTCTCCAAGATTTTGGCGAGACATTCCCGGACGCCATCAGGCGGAGGGATGCCATCGCGGCGCCGCAGGCGGTCGTGGACTATAGCTTTCATATAGCCGTCAAGGACGTCGCGGGCGGGCTGCTCTATACGATGGAAGACGCCGTGAAAATGGGCGTGCCGAGCTTCAAAGTTTTTATGGTCTACGATTTTGGCGTCACGGACGGCGTGTTTTATGAAGTGCTTGACCACAGCAAGTCCATCGGCGCCCTCATCGCTGTCCACGCGGAAAACAACGAGCTCGTGAACTATCTGTCAAACAAGTATGCCTCCGAGAAAAAGACCTCCGCCTGGTACCACTATCTGTCGCGGCCCGAATTTGTCGAGGGGGAAGCCGACGTGCGCGCGATCCAGTGGGCAAAGAGCACGGGCGCGGCGCTGTACATCGTGCACCTCGCCAACAAGCAGGGCGTGGACGCCGTGACTGCGGCGCGGGACGAGGGCTACCCGATCTTTGCCGAGACCTGCCCGCAGTATCTCAATTTCACGAGCGACGTTTACAAACGCCCCGACGGAATCAACTTCGTCTGCTCGCCGCCCATAAAGGGCAAGGCGTCGCAGCAAGCCCTGTGGGACGGGCTCACGCGCGGCGACATCCAGACGGTCGCGACGGACCACTGCCCCTTCCTGAAAAGCGAGAAGAAATGGGGCGCAAAAGATTTCCGCAAAATTCCCAATGGCTGCGCCGGTATCGAAAATATGTATCCGTACATGCTTTCCGAAGCGGGCAAGGGCCGTATCTCGTTCAGCAAAGCCGTCGGCGTCTGCGCGACGAATGTCGCAAAGATCTTTGGGCTCGCGCACAAGAAAGGCGCCATCGCGGCCGGCCTTGACGCGGACATCGTCGTCTACGACCCAAAGGCGAAAGCCACGATCTCAAACAAACAGATGCACGGCGCCACGGACCATACGATCTGGGAAGGCGTCACGGTGAAGGGCTATCCCGAGCAGACATGGAGCCGAGGCAGGCTCGTCGTCAAAAATGGCAAATTCACCGGCGCCAAAGGCGCGGGCAAATTTGTGGCCTGCAAGCCCATCAAGCTGACGACGCCGGACATCGGCAATCTCTGATCCTGAATCGGCAAGCAGCCAGAGCGGGCGCAAGCAAGTGGCAATCATCAAAACGCCGGAAGAAATCAATATACTGAAGCGCGCGGCGGAGGTTGCCCAGGCGGTCTTCGCGCACGCGCTTCCGCTCATCCGCGCCGGTGCCACCGAGCGCTTTATCGCGGGGAAAATGGAGGAATACGCGAGGGAGGCGCCCGGCTTCGGCGGCCTCTCCTTTCCGCCCATCATCGCGTCGGGCCAAAACGGGGCGCAGCCGCACGCCGTGCCGTCGGGCCGGGCGCTTGCAAGCGGCGACTTCGTCACGATCGACTTTGGCGTGACCATAGAGGGGTACGCCAGCGATATGACACGCACTTTCCTGCTCGGGAAAGCGACGGAAAAACAAGCGCTCATCTATGACGCCGTGCTCAAAGCCCAGCTTGCCGGCATCGCCGCTGCACACGCCGGCCTGCGCTGCGCCGCGCTCGACCGCGTCTGCCGCAGCATCATCGAGGACGCGGGTTTCGGCGAATATTTCGTCCATACGACGGGGCACGGCATCGGCACGGAAGTGCATGAGGATCCGCGCATCGGCAAAGAATCCGAAACCATGCTTGAGGCCGGCATGGCAGTGACGATCGAACCGGGAATCTACATTGAAAGCTGGGGCGGCGTGCGTATCGAAGACACCGTCATCATCACGGAAACGGGCTGCGAAATTATTACAGCGAAAATATCAAAAGGGCTGATTGCCCTCGATCAAGCTGCTCTTCCCTAAACCCTTCTCTCTTTTTTGTGGGCCTTTTTGTACTCATACATGCGCTCATCGGCAGTCTCAAGGATGCTGCTTGTCGTGAGTACGTTGTTTTCGCCGACCGCAATAATCCCAAAACTGATGCTGCGGTTGTACATGAGTTCGCCGTTTTCGCCGACGACGGACGATTGCGCAAGCTTTTCGCGCAAGCCCTCAAACACTTCCGCCATATCGCGGCCGCGCACATCGCGATCCTGGATGAGCACCATGAATTCGTCGCCGCCGAGCCGGCATACAACGGCCGTGCTAGAAACCTCCTGCAGGAGCTCCGCCACGGCTTTGATGTAGGTGTCGCCCTCATTGTGGCCAAATACGTCGTTGACATATTTGAGCATGTCCATATCCACAAAGACGAGCCGGAAGGCTGTCTTTTCATCAGTCCACTGTTCGAGCATCCTCATGCCGTACAGACGGTTGAAGACGCCGGTCATGACATCTTTGTAAGCAACTTCTTCGAGCCGGTTGTACTCCTCTTTGTTTGCCGTGACATCCGTGAGCACACAGGCGACAGCCTCATGTTCGTACCACTTGATCGGATACAGCATCATCTCAAAATACTGTGCCGCGACATCGCTGATCAGCATAAACTCTTCTTTTCTGGGCTCATCGTCGATCAGCATCGAAGCGGAGTATTCAACAAGGATGTCGTAGAGCTGCTGCTCAAACGTATCGCTCGCAAGCATGCTTTTCGCCTGATGGTTTGCGAAAAGATGCTCGCCCGAGACGCGGTCCACCATGACGATCCACTCCGCCATGCTGCTTGTGATCACCTCAAAGATGCTGTTGGCTTTGGCAAGCTCGTCCGTGCGCTGCTTGCTGCTGACGACTTCCGCCTCCATCTCGCGCCTGCGCTCCGCAAGCTGCGCAACCATCTCGTTGAACGCGACGGAAAATTCGCCCATGAAACCAACCTGTTGATCGTAATCGCCGCCGGCAACCTGCTTGGTCTGCCATGTCAGATGTTTGAGTGTTGAATGCAGCGCCTTGAGCGGCGCGGCAAGCTCGTTGTCGGACGACGGCAAAGATACGTCGAGCTCGCCGCGCGACAAACTGCCGGCGAGCTCACGCATCTCGATGACCATGCCGCCAAACGACAACATGGCCTCCGCAAACTCACGATGCCCCTCGTCTGAAAAATCTTCGGGCACAATCTTCGCCCGCTTCGGATAGTACAGGACATCGCGAAGATATGTGTAATAGATTTCAAGATCCTTGTTGGACAAACCTATTCAACACTCACATTGAATCTGCATACCCGGTCGCCACTCGCCCAACAGTCTATTTCGCGGACATCATATTTTTTTCCTGTATAGGCGTTCAAAATCCCGGAGATAAACCCTTCGTCATAATTGCACACGGTTTCATTTGTGATGGGCAGGCCGCTGCAATCAAGATCCTGCCCGACCGTCAACACAAGATTGCCCGTGTCGGGGTCGATTGCCTCCATGCGCAAAATGCCAATCTTGTTGTCGGCGAGCGCCTTCGTCAGATCCGCCAGGAAAGCGTTGAAATCAACGGAGAGGTCGAGCACGTGTTTTGCAAATTCGGAACCGGCAAGGAAACCCGCGCGCCTGAAATACTCGTTGGCTTTGTCAGGGCCGAAATCTTTTGTAAGGATGTCAAGCATCGTAAACTGCATGAGCCTGTAGACAAGCACCGGCATATCCTCGCCGAGGTCTTCGCGCCCGGCTTTGATATCTCCCAAGTTTTCCCAATCAAACTCATGGATTGTTGCGTCTCTCTTAAAAATATTTGCCATTTGCCCGTTCCCCTTTTCTTTTCTTCACAATAAAAAACCAAACTATGCGTCTTGTGTAGTATATACCATCAAAACGGCCTGTTCAATCCCGAAAACCATCCTGCCATCTAAAAGTTACAAAAAGTGTAACAGCTCAGACTTGCTTCGTCATTGCGAGCGAAGCGAAGCAATCCAGCGGATAATGGATTGCCGCGGTCGCTGAGCTCCCTCGCAATGACGGGCAATTGGCTTGCAATAGCATGGTGTCTGAGCAGTTACCAAAAAGTTACAAAATTGCAAAGTTACAAAAGTTGCATAAAAAAATTTTATTCCCGGACTGCGGTTTGAAGAAAATTTGCGCGCTGAATTGTACTATTGTATACTTGTATGCAATAGCACTTGAATCATTGCGGAGGAAAACATGGCTGACACACTTGCGTACAAAATTTTGAAAACACATTTGCTCGAAGGAAGCCTTGAACCCGGCGCTGCGGTCACGATCAAAATCGACCAGACGCTCACGCAGGACAGCACGGGCACCATGGTCTACCTGCAGCTCGAAGCGATGGGCGTCGGCAAGGCAAAGACTGAGCTTTCCGTCGCCTACATCGATCACAACACCCTGCAGACCGGCTTTGAAAACGCCGACGACCATGCCTTCATCGAGAGCGTTGCCGCGCGGCACGGCATCTTGTTTTCCAAACCGGGCGGCGGCATCTGCCACCAGCTCCAGCTCGAAAATTACGGCGCGCCCGGCAAGACATTGCTCGGCTCCGACAGCCATACGCCCACCTGCGGCGGCCTCGGCATGATCGCCATCGGCGCCGGCGGCCTCGACGTCGCGGTCGCGATGGCGCACGGCGCTTACGACATGACGGTGCCGAGGGTGCTCGGCATAGAGTTGGTCGGCGCCCTGCGCCCTTGGGTTTCGGCAAAGGACGTCATCTTGCATATTCTGAAAGAGATTTCCGTCAAGGGCGGCGTGGGCAAGATCGTCGAGTATTTCGGAGACGGCGTACAGGCGCTCTCGGTCACGGACCGCGCGACCATCACAAATATGGGCGCGGAGCACGGCGCGACGACATCCGTCTTTCCATCCGATGAAAACACGCGCGCCTATCTCTCCCGGCAGGGCCGCGAGGATGCTTGGATTCCGCTCGCGGCGGACGAGGGCGCCGTTTACGATGAAACCCTCAAGGTTGACCTATCGGCGCTGGAACCGCTCGCGGCCATGCCGCACAGCCCGGACAATGTGGACTTTGTAAAAAATATCGGGCATATCAAGGTAGACCAGGTCGCCATCGGCAGCTGCACAAATTCCTCTTATACGGACCTTATGAAAGTGGCCGCGATTCTGAAAGGCCGAAAAGTGCATCCGGACGTGAGCCTTGTCATCTCGCCGGGCTCGGCGAGCATCCTGTCCAAATTGGCGTCGAACGGCGCTTTGGCAGACCTCATCGACGCGGGCGCGCGCATCCTCGAAAACGCCTGCGGCCCCTGTATCGGCATGGGCCAGTCCCCAAAATCCGGCGCGGTTTCGCTGCGCACGTTCAACCGCAATTTCAAGGGGCGCAGCGGCACGAATGACGCGGACGTCTACTTGGTCAGCCCGGAGACGGCAGCGCTCAGCGCCGTGTTTGGCGGGCTGATGGACGGCTTTGCGTTCGCGGAAAGCGCAATCGGCTTCCCGCTGCCGGAGATCAAAGCCGAAACCTTTGAACGCAATGACAGCTTCGTGGTCTATCAGCCAAGTGCCGGAGAAAACAGAGAGGTTGTCATGGGGCCCAACATCAAGCCCTTCCCGCGCGGCGAGGCGCTGCCGGACACGGTCACGGCCGAAGTCGCGCTCGTGGCCGGCGACAACATCACGACGGACGACATCATGCCGTCGGACAGCCGCCTGCTGCCCTACCGCAGCAACATCCCCTTCCTCGCAAATTACTGTTTTGAAAAGATCGACGCCGGCTTCTCCGCGCGCGCGAAGGCGGCGCAGGCAGGCGCGCAAAAAGGCAGCGTGATCGTCGGCGGCGACAATTACGGGCAGGGCTCGTCGAGGGAGCACGCGGCGCTTGTGCCGCTTTACCTCGGCGTGCGCGCCGTGCTCGCCAAGTCCTTTGCGCGCATCCACCGCGCCAATCTCATCAACAGCGGCATCCTGCCGCTCGTATTTGAAAACCACGCGGACTACGAAAAACTGCGGCTCGGCGCCACGTTGGCGATCGAAGGCGCCCGTGCGCAAATCGAGCAGGATGTCATCCTTGCGAGGGACGGGGACGGCGCGGTTTACCGTTTCCTGAATACGCTGAACGCGCCCGAAAAAGAGATGGTCCTCGCCGGCGGCAAGATCAACGCGATCCGGCAGAAAGCGCGGTGAAATAAAAACTATGGCGGATAATGCACGATTGCTCAGCACCGACCTCGCCGGCAAACTTCGCATCGAGATACTGACAGAGCGTATGAGGGCGGGCGATAAACTCACGGAGCAAATGCTTTGCGAGCGCTTCGGCGTATCCAGGACGCCGGTGCGCGAAGCCCTGAAAAATCTCGAAACCGAAGGCCTCATCGACATGATCCCAAACCGCGGCGCCTTTGTCATTGGGTTGACGCAGGACGATCTCAGGGATCTTTACACATTGCGCATGCAAAGCGAAATGCAAGCCGTACGCTGGGCGATTGAACGCCGGGCCAACGCGGAAATGGAAGCCGTCGAGGAAAGCCTCGACTTTATGCGTTTCTATACCGGGCGATGCGATGCGAAACGCATGCGCTCGATCAACGCGGGTTTTCACAGACGCATTGTAGCCGCTTCGCACAACCGCATCCTCGCCGAGAGCTTGTCGCGTATCCAGGACTACATCCGCTATAGCGCGCGTGTGCTTCCCTACCGCGAAACCGATCTCCCCGTCATACTGAAAGAACACACCGCAGTCTTCAAAGCCTTCAAGGCAAATGACCCCGAAGCGGGCGCGTTTGCGATGCAAAAACACATCGAAAACTCTCTGTTGCGCGCAAATATATAAATCAAAATTGATTTTCGAATAATCTTGCGATATACTTATGGCAATATTTCGGTTTTATTGTTTTTTATTTTTTATTGGCAACAGGAGGACTATTATGAGCGAATTTGATCAAACTCCGCAGGAACCCGAAGCAGCGCCCGAGCCTGCGGAAGCGGCAGAGGCGGCAGCGCCTGTTTACGAGCCGGCGCCGACGCCTGCTTACGAGCAAGCGCCCGAAGAGCCGGCGCCCGTTTATGAGGCGGCGCCCGAGGCGGCGCCTGTTTACGAGCCGGCGCCCGTTTATGAGGCGGCGCCCGAGCCGACGCCCGTTTATGAGCCGGCGCCCGTTTATGAGGCGGCATCCGAGCCGACGCCTGTTTACGAGGCGGCATCCGAGCCGACGCCTGTTTACGAGGCGGCACCGCCGCAATACCAGGCATCGCCGGTCGTCGAACCGGCGCCGGCATTCGAACAGGCCCCTCCCCCGCAGTACCAGGCGCCGCCGCAGTACCAAGCGCCGCCGCAGTACGCCTACGCGGCAGAGAAACCGCTCCATGTGCCGTCGCTTGTCGTTGGCATCATCGCATTAATACTCGCGTTCTCGACAGGCTTTGGCGGTTTGATCCTCGGCATCGTCGGCGTCATTCTCGCCAGAAAGTCGAAAAACGAGTATAAAACCACTGTCGGATTTGTGCTCAGCCTGATCGGCCTCATCATCGGCGCGATCGTTGCAATTGTTGCAATCATTGCCATAGTGGTCGGCACCGCAATCGGGCTCGGCTCGTTATACAATTTTTAGCAAGGCGAAAGAAAAGGCCATCGTCAGCAAAAGGAGCGGATACCCGCTCCTTTTTTAGGAAGTGGTGAAAAATAAAGTGGACAAATTTGGCGCAGGATTTTTTTCGGCTGACAAGGCGCAAAACGTAGCCGTACTGGTAGTACGGCGAGGCTTTGCAACGCAGTCAGGCGGA
>JAITMX010000194.1 GCA_031290775.1 Eubacteriales Family XIII. Incertae Sedis bacterium | reverse complement strand
AAACTGGAAAAAACAAGCGTAAATGATATATTTTACCGGTTTTCGGGGCCTTTATCGTCCTCGTCCATACAGAAAGTTGATTTTTTGCACAAAAAAAAGCAATTTTTCGCATACCCTTGAATAGTTGTCCCCCCACTCGGCCCCTGCTCGCAATGACGGCTTTTTCAGCGGTTTCGAACCGTCCCCCATTTGTGTATTTTTTATGGTAAAATCCATTTTATGTTGAACGTTTACACGGGCAGGGAGGATATCGACAAACAGCGCTATCTGTTTGAGCGGATCAGGGCGGAGGATGAGGCCGCGCAGCGGCGGCGGCGGATTTTTCTGATTGTCCCAGACCAGTTCACGCTCGAGACCGAACGCGCCGCGTTTGCGTATATGGACGTGGATGCTTTTATCAACCCCGTCGTGCTTTCGATGAACCGGCTCGCGGGCAAGGCGCTTGCGGAGTCGGGGGAAAATACAGACCATATCGACCGTTACGGCAAATATATGCTGCTCGCGCGGCTTTTGTACCGAAACAAAAACGGCCTTGAGCTGTACCGCAACCTCGAAAATTCGACGGCCTTCATCGAGCAGCTCAGCGAAGCCATTATGAGCCTCAAGTCGCACTTGGTGACGCCCGAGGGCCTTTTGGGCTGTGCCGAAAACGCGGAGAACGAAAAGGCGGGCGGCGCGCTGCTTGGCAAGAAATTGCGCGATCTCGCAAAGGTCTACGCGGAATATGAAAAGACGCTCGCGGAGGCCTTGCCCGACAGCACGGATATCACGCGGCGTTTCGCCGCAAAGATTCCCGGCTCGAAACTCCTGAAAGGCGCGGTGGTCTGGATCGTGGGCTTTGACTATTTTTCGCCGCTCAATCTGGAGGCGATCGCGGCGATGGCCGTGCGCTCCGCAGAGGTGAACGTCCTGTTGGCGGCTGAGCCGGACAACGCGTTTTTCGCGCTGACCAACGGCATGGCGGCCGCGCTCGCGGATGCCGCCGCGCGGGCGGGCGCGGGCGCACAGGCCCAGTCCGTCGCAAAGGACGCGGCCGCGCGGGGCATAGATTGCGCCTACCTCCCCGGGGACGCCAAACCCCAAGAGATCGCGCACATCGAGCAAGCCCTCTTTGCCGGCCCCGTGCGCCCCTATGCCCCCGCGCCGGAAGCGCCGCCCCGGGCGGCATCGCCGCCGGAGATCCCCCCGCAGGAAGCGCCGTGCGCAGAAGCTTCGCCCGCCAGCCCCTGCGCCGCCAAGGCCTCCCCCCCAGCACTGCGCTTCGTCGCCTCACGCAACTATTACACCGAAGCCGAAGCGGCGGCGCAGACCATCGCCCGCCTCATCCGCACGGAGGGCCTCCGTTACCGCGACATCCTTGTCCTCTGCAACGACCAGGAACGGCGCGCGCCCGCGATCAAACGCGTCTTCGGCGCCTACGGGATTGAAACCTTCCTCGACAAACGGCATGACGCCGGCTACAATCCCGTGCTCGCCTATATCACCGCCCTGCCCGAAATCATTTCACGGGGCAAACGCGCGGAGGACGTCCTGCGCTGGATCGGCACAGGCCTGACGGACGTATCGGAAGCGGACGCGGAGGAGCTCGAAAACTACATCGCGCGTTACGGCCTGCGCGGGAACGCGTGGCACAGGCCGCTCAAGCGCGGCGCCGGTGCCATAGACGCGGAAAGCTTCGCGCGAATCGCTGACACCGTGAAATATATCGGCAGCAGGATTGCCCGTTTCGCGGACCTTTTCGGCACGGGCGGCACAGGCGGCGGCACGGGCGGCACAGGCTCCGGCTCCAATCCCGCCGGCACAAAATCATCCGCGAAAACCGCGCGCGCGAGGACGGAGGGCCTGAGAAAATTTCTGGAGGAAGACGCCGGCTTGCGTGAAAAAACCGAAACCTATGCCGACCGGCTTGAAGCAAGCGGCTTTCTCGAATACGCGGCGCATATGCGCGGCGTCCGGGACGTAGCCCAAGACATCTTTGGGCAGATCGAGGCCACGCTTGGCGATTTGGTGACGAGCGCCGACGAATACGCGACAATCCTGCGCGTCGGTTTTGCCTCCGTCATGATGGGCGTCCTGCCCGCCGTCTCCGACAGCGTCACGGTCGGGACGATGCAGCGTACGCGCACGGGCCGCGTGAAAGCGATGTTTGTGCTCGGCGCAAACGACGGAGAGCTGCCGATGTTCTCTGAGGAGGACGGCCTGCTCGACGACAGCGAAAAACAAAGCCTCGAAGAGCTCGGGATCACGGCATTCAGGCGCGACGGAAACCTTCACGAAGAGGAGCAGCTCGCAATCTACAAAAACTTGTCAAAGCCCTCCCGCCTGCTCTATGTCGGTTACACAGCCTTTACCGCGGACGGCAAACAGGAAACAAAACCCTCGCGCGTCTTCGGCAGGCTGCGCGCCCTTTTTCCGGATGTCCCGCTTGAAAAGGACAGTGCCGTCTGCACGGATCCGCGCCCTGCCGGCCCGGCCAAAACAAGATTTGAAACAGGTTCCTATACACTCGGGCCGAGCCTTATGCGCGATCTGGTTCCGACCATGCTCTCGCCGACCGCGATCGAAAAATACAGCCGCTGCCCGTTTTTGTTTCTCATGGACAGAGGGCTGAAACTCCGGGAGCTCCGCAAGCACGAGCTTGACAGCCGCGGCATGGGCGACATCTATCATGAAGCGCTGAAGCGCTTCGGCGAAAGGATGAGCGAAAATGGCGCGCCTGCCACCGCCGGCAGCTCATGGAACACGGCCTCGCGCATCGATACGGACGCGATAGTGGACGGAATCTTCATGGCGCTTGGCAACGAGATCGGGGATTTTCCCGGCACCGACACCGCCCCCGCCGGCCATCCCGCAACCCGTGTCTCAGAGGAAGGCGCCCTCTTGTTTGACGCGGATGACCCGGCGGCGGTTTATCGGCGCGGGCGCCTCGCGTCTATCGTCAAAGATGTCTGCCGGGCGCTGGCCGAACGCGCCAAAGACAGCGGCATTGAGCGGATGGCCTTCGAAACAGAGTTTGGGCGGGGCGGCGAATTTGAAGCGGTTCGGGCAGGCGACATAAAGATTGCCGGCAGGATCGACCGTCTTGACATCCTGCCCGGCGGACGCGCCAAGGTGCTTGATTACAAATCGGGCGCGGAAAAATTCAACACGGAAAACATCAACAGCGGCTGGCAGCTTCAGCTCATGCTTTATCTGAAAGCAGCCAGGAGCGCCTATGAGCCGGCCGGCATTTCCTATTTTCGCGTCTTTGAACCGCATATCAATCTTTCGGCTTCGAAGGCGCCGCACACGGAAGACGAAATCCGCGAGGCGGTTCTCAAGGAATACCGCAGCGACGGCGCCACCCTCGAAGACGCATCCCCGGCACCCGGCGAAAAGACCATGACGCACGCGGAATTTGCCGCGCTCCAAGGCCGCGTCGATGAAATACTGACGGAGATCGCGGTAGGCCTTTCGCACGGAAACGCCCCCGCAAGGCCCAAACAAAAAGCAGGCAGCGACAATGTCACCGCCTGCACATATTGCGATTATCTGAGTATTTGCAACTACGAAGCTACTTAACGACCTTCGCCTTTTCCGGGCGCACCTTGATGTATTCTTCCCAAATCGGATCGGAAGTCTCGGCCCACTTCTGCGCAACATCCTTTGTGCGCGCCGTGAGATCCTCGACCGGCTCGGGCTTCAGGAAATCCGTGCTGTGCGCACCGCTCTCCACTACCATTTTCTCGATCATCTCGGGATTGTCGAGTACCGGGCAGGGACGCATATAGTTTTTGTTGAATGGCTGATTTTCTTTGTAAGCCTTGAAAATCGGGGACTGCAACGCTTCAAGCAGCGTGACGTCGTGGATGTTGACATTGCTGTAATGCACGAACGCGCAAGGCTCGACGTCGCCGGCCGCGTTGATGTGGAAATAACGGCGCCCGCCCGCGATGCAGCCGCAGGTGTACTCGCCGTCGTTCCAGAAGTCCATCGCAAAAATCGGCTTCGTATCGCGGATCTCGCGGATGCGCCGGTGCATCCATTTGCGCTGTTCATCTGTAGCCATGAGCTCCGGCACCGCATCGGCGCCGATGGGCATATAGGTAAAGTTCCACGCAAAGCGGCAGCCGAGCTCGACCATTGTGTCATAAAACTCGTCAGATCCGACATCATAGGTATTCTTGCTTGTGTAGCAAGTCGACATGCCGTAAGGCAGTTTGTACGAGCGCAGGAGCTTCATATTGTCGATGACCGTCTGGTACGCGCCCTTGCCGCGGCGGAAGTCCGTGTCCTCCTCGTCGCCTTCAATCGAAAAACCGAGTGTGAAGTTTGCGACGCGGAGCATATCCTTGGCAAAGTCGTCGTCGACAAGGCTGCCGTTTGTGAAAGCAAAGAAATAGCAGTCCTGATGCTTTTCGGCCAGCTTGATGAGGTCGGCCTTGCGCACAAGGGGCTCGCCGCCGCTGTAGATGTAGAAGTGGATATCAAGCGCTTTGCCCTGCGTGATGATGCTGTCAATCGTTTCGTATGACAGGCTGTTTTTGCCGCCGTACTGAGCCGCCCAACAACCTGTACACGTGTAGTTGCAAGCACTTGTGGGATCAAGCAGAATCGCCCACGGAATGTTGATGTCGTACTTTTCCTTGATACGCTCGCGCTCTTCGTTGTCGAGCGAGCTGTTGACGAAAAAGCACTCGACGAGCTTCTTGATGCACTTGGAGTCGACTTCGGCGAACAGTTTTTGGACAAAAGCGCTCCATACGCTGTCGGGATTGATGATGGTATCGCGGAAAGTCCTGATCTGGCCCGAATGCATCCCTTTGCGGTCAAGCGTTTCGGCGAGGTCAATCATCTTCGGGAGATTTTTGATCGGATCCTTTGACATATAATCAAGGAGCAAATCAACTGTTTTTTTCTTGATCAAGTTCATAAATTACACCTCCGAGCAGTTAAAAAAAAAGTATTCCGGAACATTGTCCTAAAAATATATCTGTATGGATTATAGCACAAAAAACCCTGTGCTCAAACATTTTTGTTTCGCCACTTTACTTTACAAAAAAGCACATAAAAACCCGGCAGGGATCGCGAACCTGCTGGGGTGTTTTTTATTGAGAAATGCAGGGCAAGTGTGAATAATTCTGTGATGCAAGAATCATTCATGCCGAAGTTTGCGCAGTCGCATACCGACCAAAGGTTGGTAAAAGATGCGAAAAGCGAGCCACGCGACTATTGCCGCAACGCCGCCTCTTGATCCTGCCGTCCGTGTACGATATGCGTGATGAAGGCCGTTTTGCCGATGACGCGGCAATACACGAGGAAAGGCCAAGCTGCGGTTGCCCAGCCATTATTCCGCAGGGTGCAACTGTTCATACGGTGATGTTGGCTTTTAGTTTGTCGAATGTCTTTTGGCCGATGCCGCTGACGTTCATGAGGTCTTCGACGCGCCCAAAACCGCCGTTCGCGTTTCGGTAATCGAGAATCTTTTGCGCCGTCGCGGGGCCGACGCCGTTCAGGGTTTGCAGCGTGTCCGAATCCGCCGTGTTGATATTGACCAAACCGGGGACGGCGGGTGCGGCGACGCTCCCTGCGCCGGACGCGGCGGCGCTTCCCGACGAGCCGGCAGACGAGCCGGCGCCGATCATGCCGGCGCTCGGCGGCACAGCGCCCGCCTGCACTTCGTCCGCGCTCGCCACATATACGCGGTCGCCGTCCGCAAGCACGGATGCCCGGTTTAGCATCGTCACGTCCGCGTTGTCCGTCAGGCCGCCGGCGGCGATGATCGCGTCGTTGACCCTGCTGCCCGCCGGAAGCGCGATCACGCCGGGGCTTTGCACCGCGCCGTTCACATCGACAAAGACCGCCGCCGCCTGCCCGTCGGCTGCCGCTGCCGACTCCGCGGCCCCGCCCGCAGACACGCTGCCGCTTCCTTGCGCCCCGCCCGCAGCGATGCCGGAATCTGCGGCCCCGTCCGTTGGCAGCCCTTCGCTTCCCTGCGCAATACTGGCGGCGTCCCCCTCCGCCGCTGCCGCGCTGCCGCCCTGCGCCGCCGTTTCGGCCCCGCCGCGCAGGATCACATCCCCTTTGCCCGCCTCCGCGTTTTGCGCAAACTTGGCCAAAGAGACAAACACGACAAGGAACACCACGGCTGAAATGATGAGCCGTTTCTGCTTTTTTGAATCCGAAGCCAAACCCATTGCGTAGGCCGAAAACATTTTTTTCATAAGACACCTCTCCTTGTTCAAAATTCCGTTCAAAATCCGTATTGACAACATCTCTCCACTTGCTATAATAAGGGCAAGAGCGTTGCTTGTTGTAGGCGACTACTCCTAAATATAGGTATCAGCCGTCTGACTTCGACATCAGGCGGCTACTTTTTGCCTCGGACTTTCTCAATCAGCGCGATGAGCGCGATCGTGGCTGACATCAGCAAAATTGCTTCGGTAGCCGTCATTGGCACCGCCCCCTTCCCGCAGTTTCATGGCGCGCGTCCGAAAGGCTGCGCGTGTACGCCGCTGTATCAGGTGTGGAGTAGACCGCCTCCGGGAAACATTGCTGTTTCCCGAACAACGCCCTTGCGACATCAACACTACTACTAAATTCAAGTAATGTCAATATATGGTTATAAAATAAAAATTATCCATTTTGCGGTATTGAAGATATCGTATTGACAACATCTTTCCACTTGCTATAATAAGGGCAAGAGCGTTGCTTGTTGTAGGCGACTACTCCTAAATATGAGGAAAGCCGTCTGACTTCGACATCAGGCGGCTACTTTTTGCCTCGGACTTTCTCGATCAGCGCGATGAGCGCGATCGTGGCTGACATCAGCATAATTGCTTCGGTAGCCGTCATTGGCACCACCCCCTTCCTGCGGTTTCATAACGCGCGTCCGAAAGGTTGCGCGTGTACGCCGCTGTATCAGGTGTGGAGTAGACCGCCTCCGGGAAACATTGCTGCATCCCGAACAACGCCCTTGCGATACCAACATTACTACTAAATTCAATTAATGTCAATATATGGTTATAAAATAAAAATTATCCATTATGGTTCACGCTCCCGCCGTCATTGCGAGCGAAGCGAAGCAATCCGTTATCCGCTGGATTGCTTCACTTCGCTCGCAATGACGGTTGGGGTGTGAACTGTAACGGCTGTATTGAGGATATTGAGGATATCGTAATGCGGATATTTGACATGTCGCGGCCCGAGCGGTATGATTTATCTTGTCTTGGCATTGCAACAAACACTGGACAGAAGCTTTTTCGTTCCGGTACGCCACTGACAAGAGGAGGATGGAAAAATGAGTGCAAAAGTACCCCACAGGCTATATCTCTCGGAAAACGAGATTCCGAAACAATGGTACAACATCCGGGCGGACATGAAAGAGCTGCCCGACCCGATGCTGCTTCCCGACGGGACAGTCGCGCAGGAAGAGCACATTTACCCGGTATTTTGCAAGGAACTCGCGCATCAGGAGCTTGACGATGTGACGCGTTGGGTCGATATCCCCGGCGAAGTCCTTGAGATTTACAAGGTCTATCGCCCCGCGCCGCTTTGCAGGGCATACGATCTCGAAAAAGCGCTCGGCACGCCGGCAAAGATTTATTACAAATTTGAAGGCAACAACACGAGCGGCAGCCACAAACTCAACTCGGCCGTCGCGCAGGCTTATTACGCAAAAGCAGAAGGCTTGAAAGGCGTCACGACGGAAACGGGCGCGGGCCAGTGGGGCACCGCCCTCGCCGAGGCCACGTGTTATTTCGGGCTCGACCTCATCGTCTACATGGTCAAGGTCAGCTATGAGCAAAAGCCTTTCCGCAAGGCCGTCATGGAGACGTTTGACGCGAAGGTCATCGCGAGCCCGTCGGCCACGACAAATGTCGGCCGCGCCATCCTCGAAGAGGACCCGGGCAATTCCGGCTCGCTCGGCACGGCGATCTCCGAGGCGGTCGAAGTCGCGGTGACGACCGACGGCTATCGCTACGTGCTCGGCTCCGTGC
>JAITMX010000156.1 GCA_031290775.1 Eubacteriales Family XIII. Incertae Sedis bacterium | reverse complement strand
GCCCGTTCATCGTCCGCGTTGTAGACCAAAACGTCGCCCGCTTCCTGATTTGCGAAAATCTTCGCCTTGGCGGCTGCGTAGTTTTCCATCGATTTGTGACGGTCCATATGGTCCGGCGTGAAATTGAGAAAAGCCGCGATGCGCGGGCGGAAGCGTTCCGTCGTTTCAAGCTGAAAGCTCGAAACCTCTGTGATGAGCCATGTTTCGCCATCGGCGTCCTGCGCTTTCGTCAAGGCCGCCGTGCCGATGTTGCCAACCACAACGGCATTCCTCCCCGCGTTCGCAAAAATCTCGCCTACCAATGTCGTCGTCGTCGTCTTGCCGTTCGTGCCAGTGATTGCCACATAGCTGCCGTGCCCGAGCAGATAAGCCAGTTCAAGCTCGCCTATGACTGCGGCGCCGCGCCCTGCCGCGCTTTCGATAAAGGGCAGCCACAGCGGCACACCGGGGCTCGGAATGACAAAATCCCAAGCCTCGTCCGGGACGGGGTTTCCGTTCAAATAACAGTCCACGCCGACAGCTTTCAGCTTTTCAAAAAATCCGGGGGCATCCGCCTCAATATCGCGGTCGTCGAAAACGGCGGGCAGCGCCCCCGTGCGCACGAGCGCGTCAAAGGCCGCAACGCCCGACTTGCCGAGCCCCGCGATCAATATTCTTTTTCCCTTAAATTCGTGCATATGCCTCCGTCATCCTGCCGCAGCGCCCGCAAGCGTCGATTGTATTATGAGCGCAAACGCGCAAACCGCACAAAGCGCAATCGTTATCGTTGCAAACACGGTCACAACTTTTTTTTCATGCCAGCCGGACAGCTCAAAATGGTGGTGCAGCGGCGCCATTTTGAAGACGCGCTTCCCGTTTCTGAGCTTGTAGCTGCCTACCTGTATTATATCCGAAAGCGCCTCAATCACGAAAACAACCCCCGCAATCGGAAGCAGGAGCTCCATATGCGCAAAAATCGCGCCGACGGCGATGCCGCCGCCGATGGCGAGCGAACCGGTATCGCCCATGAAAATCTTTGCCGGATAGCGATTGTAAACCAGAAAACCGATGCAGGCGCCCGCAAGCGCCGGAAAAATCATCGTATCCGTCATATTGCGGCTAATCGCAACGATTGCAAGCTCGCCGTTTTTCAAAAGGCTGAGCGAAAAACCGAGCAGCGCGAAGATCGGGAAAAATACCGAGACGACAAAGCTGACGCTCGACGCGAGGCCATCGAGCCCGTCCGTCAGGTTGACCGCGTTGACTGCGGCCACGATGACAAATGCGATATACGCAAACATCCACGGCCCGATATTGACGGCCTTCCAGGCAAAAGGCAGGATGATGTAAGTCCCCATATCCGCGACGACGACATAGTAGATTGCGCAAGCCAGCGCGATCACGATTTGAAGCGCCAGTTTTTGGCGCGCGCGGAGGCCGAGGTTTTGGCGTTTCGTGATTTTCTTCAAATCGTCGAGCATCCCCACGCCGCCAAAAACGAGCGTGATGCCGAGCATGAAGAGCAAAGACGATGAAAAGCCGAGGCAAATCATCGCGGCGACGCAGCCGGCTGCCGTGCCGCAAAGGATGGCGATGCCGCCCATCGTCGGCGTACCGCTTTTCCGGCGGTGTTCCTCGGGCGCCAGTTCATAAATCTCCTGTGTGCTTTTCACGCGTTTCAGCCAAGGTATGAGCCGGGCCGTCACAAGCGCGGTGCAGACAAGCGAAACAGCAAAAGGGATGGCAAGGCTGAGGGCAAGATTTGTTTCCGCATTCAGATATGCCACTTGGCGTCCTCCGTAAGCGCGCGCACGGCTTCTTCCATCTTCATGCTGCGCGAGCCCTTGATATAAACCGCGTCGCCGGGGCGGACGATTTCCCGCAAGTGCGTGACGAGCGCCGCCTTTTCATCCGCGCCATAGCTGTATATCTCCGCAATGCCGGGCGCGCCGGCAGCCCCCGCCGCGATTGCGCGCGCTTTTTCGCCGTATGCAAAGAGAATATCCGTACCGGCCGCCGCAGCCGCCGCGCCGACTTCCCGGTGCAAAATTTCGGATTCGCCGCCGAGCTCATTCATATCCGCGAGCGCCGCGATACGCCTTTCGGCCGGGACGATCCCAAGGAATTCGAGCCCGCTTTTCGCGCTGTCGGGGCTCGCGTTGTATGTGTCGTCGATCACGAGGATGCCGCCTTTTCGGATCGTTTCAAGACGGTGCGGCGTACGCGCCAGATTTTTCAGCGCGCGCGCCGAGGCCTGGAGCGAAACGCCCGTGCGCGCGCACACCGCCGCCGCAAGCGCCGCCGTGACACCCACATAGGCGCCGGACGCCGGAATGGAAAACGCTGTCTTTCCGCCGGATGCCGCATCCTCGATCTCAAACAGCGCAATGTCGCACCCATCCCCAAACCGCACGTCCGATACGGCATAGTCCGCCGACTTCGCAGCCTCCGTCCCGGCCTGCGCCACACGCAAAACCGCATAGCCTTTTTCCCGGCTGCTGCGGCCTGAGAGCTGGGACAGCGCCTCGCTGTTTGCCGCGTCGATCACAAGCGCGTCGCCCGCGCCGAGAAACGCGGCAATCTCATATTTTGCGTATAGGATGCCGTCTCCCGAGTCAAAGTTTTCTCTGTGGGATACGCCGATATTCGTAATCGCTGCGATTCCGGGCCGCGCAATCTCCGCAAGCCTTTCGATCTCTCCGGCCCGCGCCATGCCCATTTCGAGCACGAGAATCTCTGTGCCCTCATCCGCGCCAAGAATCGTACGCGGCAGGCCAATCTGGTTGTTCAGGTTGCCTTCTGTGGAAACGACACGATAGGATGCCGAGAGGATGCAGGCGATCATATCCTTCAGCGTCGTTTTGCCGACACTGCCCGTGACCGCGATCACAAGCGGATTCAAACGCTTCCGGCAGTACGCAGCAAGCTCTTGGTAAGCGCGCAGCGTATCGCCGACTTTCAGCACCGCGCCCGCAAAACCCGCCGGCGCTTTTGAGGCATCTGAAACAACGAGCAGGCCTGCGCCCTTGCCCACCGCTTCGGCGAGATGGTCATGTGCGTCGTGGTTTTCGCCAGCCAACGCAAAAAAAGCCGCGCCGCGCGCAAGCGTTCTCGTATCCGTCGAGATGCCGGAGACTGCCGTATCGGCAAGCGCCGCGCCGTGCGCGAAAGCGCCCCCCACGGCCTCCGCGATCTCGCCCACGGAAAATCTCGCCATCGCTTTACCAACCTGCGGTCGGTATGCGGCCGCGCAAATTTCGCCATGAATCATTCTGAAAACACATCATGATGCACACTTACTCCCAATACAAAAAGACGGTGCCGTCTTTCTGGACCCTCATGCCGGGCTTCGGATACTGATCCACAACCTTGAGATCTTTCTCCAGCCCGTTTATGAGAAAATCGTTTTCGTCTGCATCGAGGCCAGTATCCAGACCATCTGTATCTGTATCCGTGTCCGGGGCCGCCGCGCCCGCGCCAGCCTCCCCTGCCGCTCCGTCACCCTCTTGCGGCGCATCGCTCTTGAATACGCCGATGTTTGATTTGAGGCCGAGCCGTTCAAGCGAGGCTTTTGCGTCCGCAAGCGTCCAACCCGTATAGTCCGCGACTTCGGATTTTTGGCTGTTGAGTTTTGCAATCTCTTCTTCCGAATAGTCCGGCTGTATGTTCAGATAGCGCAGCAGCTCGGTCGCGATCTCATTGACGACAGGGCCGGCCGTCCCGATGCCGTAGTAGCCGACGCGGGGCGTGTCGCAAAGCACGAGCGCGACAAATTGCGGATCCTCTATCGGCGCCACGATAACCATGGAGCCGATGGCGGCGCTTTCGGAATATTCGCCGTTCACGAGCTTTTGCGTCGTCCCGGTCTTGATTCCGATGTTGTAACCGCTGATTTTGGCCGCCGCCGCCGTTTGGTATTCCGAAACATAATTCATGATCTCGCGCACTTCGGCAGCGGTGTTCTCCGAGATGACCTGCCGCTTGATTTTGGGCGCAAACTCTTCCACCATATTTCCGTCGTTGTCGGCAAGGCCCTTGACGACGCGCGGCACCATGAGTTTGCCATCGTTTGCGATCGCGCCGATGGCGCCGGCCATCTGAATCGGCGTCACCGACAGGCCTTGGCCAAAGGCCATCGTTGCGAGGCCGACGGGCCCCGCTGTCTCGGCATCCTGCATGAGCGGGCCTTCCTCGCCGGGCAGATCGATCCCGGACTTCTCCGTAATGCCAAAAAGTTCAAGGTAATTGTAAAACCGGTCATAGCCGAGCGTTTGCACGATCTGTATCATGACGGGGTTGCATGAGTTTCCGACGGCCTCACGCACCGTCTGCCCGCCATGCGCGCCGGGATAGACCCAACAGCGGATATTGCGGTCATAGACCTGCAGCGCCCCCGCACAGTTAAACCATGATTCGGGCGTGACGGCCCCGTCCTCGAGCGCCGACGAGACCGTGATGGTCTTGAACGGCGAGCCCGGGTCATAGACATCCGAGATGCAGGGGTTGCGCCACATCTTCGAAAGATAGGCCGCCTGGTCTTCGGCGCCCATCGCCCCAAATTCGGCGCGCTCCTCATCCGACATCGGCCGCCCGGGGTCGTTGGGGTCATAGGGGTCGGTGTCGGCCATCGCAAGCACATCGCCCGTCTTGGGATCGTAGACGACAGCCATCATGCGGTCGGCCTGTGTGCGCTCAAGCCCGCGCGAAAGCGCGTCCTCGACATAGTATTGGATCGACTCGTCGATCGTTGTCACGACATTCAAGCCGTCCTGGCTCTCATAAAACGCTTTCTCGCCGCCCGTAATCGCGTCGCCTGCCATGTCGGTGCGCGCGATCTTCCTTCCCGCAATGCCGGAAAGATATTGGTTGTACTGCATTTCGACGCCGCCCTGGCCAAGGCCATCGTAGTTGACGCTTCCGATGACTTTTGAGGCCAAAGTCCCCAACGGGTATTTGCGGGTGCTTTGTTCCTCGATTTCAAGTATCGTGATGTCCTCGTCGTTGATCCCCTCACGGATTGCTTCGATTTGCGGTTTTGCCAAACCGCTTGCGATGCGCACGAGCGGTTGGTCCGTATCAAGTTTTGCAAGGATGTTTTCCGCGCTTTCCCCCGTCTGCGCCGCGACGAGCGCGGCCGCCGACTGCTTTTGCGTTTCGAGCTTCGCGGGATCCTGCAGCGCGGCCTCCGCCTCCGTAGCGGGTGTGAGCCGTACCCAGACGCGATAGCTGACTGTGCTTACGGCAAGCTCGTTCATATTGCGGTCGAGGATGGCCCCGCGCGTCGGCGTGATGCGTTCGTCTTTGATCTGGTACTCCGTCGCCTTGGTCGCGTATTGGTCGGCGGCGACAATCTGTATCCAGCCAATGCGAAACGTCAGTGCCGTGAAGGATGCAAGAATAATGACAAAAGCGACGAGAAGCCGCTTTTGAATGCTGAAGACGCCCGCTGCCGCCTTACTGTTCCGACTCCGGCTCCGATTCCGTTGCCTGCGTTCGCTCTCCACCATACGCCCTCTCTTTTATATACCTGGAAAAATCGGCCTGTGCTTCAGGAAGGTCGCTCACATAAACATACTGGTCGAACATCGGCTCACTCATGCCGAGTTCACTTTGCGCCCTGCCTTTAATGCTTTGCATATTTTGCGCCTGTTCGATCTCGATTTTTATATTCGCGATATCGTCGCCAACCTGCGTGATGTCCTTTTTTAAATCGTTGATTTCTTTTTGCGTGACGGCCGCCTGCGCCGCAAGCGCGATCACGCCGATCGCGACCGCCGTGACGACAAATACGACAAGGACGATCGCGCGGATCTCGCTTGGCGTCAGCGTCTTCAGCTGTATCGCAGGATGATAATCGGCCTCATCCTGCTGCGTCGCGCGTTGTGGCGTACGGTACGCAGTATACGGCTGATACGCCGGGCGGGCCCCGGCCCTTCGCCCCGGCGCCGCGTACGCGTCCGCTCTCCGCCTTCTTTGATTCAATTCCGCGTTTGCGCTTGCCATTTTTCTCTCCCTAATCTATTCAAAGTTTCTCCAAAATACGCAGCTTCGCGCTTCGCGCCCTCGGATTGCTTTCCATTTCCCCCTCCGTCGGCAGAATCGGCTTCCTTGTGACCCGTCTTGCGTCCGCCGTCTTTCCGCACACGCAGACCGGTATCCCTTTCGGGCATTCGCACGGCGCCTCGCGTTTTCGGAAAGACTCTTTGACGATCCTGTCCTCCAGCGAGTGGAACGTGATGACCGCCAGCCTGCCGCCCGGTTTCAGAACGTCTATGAAGGCCCCGAGGCTCCGCTCAAGCGCGCCAAGCTCATCGTTCACTTCAATCCGAATCGCCTGAAACGTCCGTTTTGCCGGGTGCGGCCCATCGCGCCTTGCGGCTGCGGGGATCGCGCGCTTGATGATCTCCGTCAGCTCGCCCGTGCTTTCGATCCTCCCGCGCCTTCGCTCGTCCACAATGAACGAAGCGATGCGCTTTGCCCAACGCTCCTCGCCGTAATCGCGGATGATGCGGCAAAGCTCCTTCTCGTCGTACTCGTTTATGACGTCCGCCGCGCTCGGGCCGGCGTTTTCCGCGCTGCCGTCCATGCGCATATCGAGCGGGCCGTCGTTCATATAGGAAAACCCGCGCCCTGCTTCGTCAAGCTGCCTTGACGAAACGCCGAGATCGAGCGCCGCGCCGTTTATGGCGGGGATACGTGCCTTTGCAAGCACCGCCCTGATGTTTTCAAAGTTCGCCTGCGAAAACAGCTTCTTGCAGGGGTACTGCTCCAGCCGCTTCCGCGCCGCGGCAATCGCTTCGCCGTCCCTGTCGATACCGATCAAAGTCCCGCTGCCGCCAATCTTTTCGCAAATCAGCGCCGCGTGCCCGCCGCCGCCGAGCGTCCCGTCGCAGCATATCCCGCCTTCAGCCAATCCAAGCCCGTCTATCGTCTCGCGCGGCAGCACGGATGTATGGCAGTATTTCGTCTGTGGGCTGCCCTCGGCGTTACTCCTCATCCGTGATACCGGCAGCGCCACGCATGAGCTCGTCGGGGTCGAAAGCCTTCGGGTCCATTTCTTTTCCGAATGATTCCGCGCCCCACAATTCGATGCGCTCGCCGCATCCCACGAACACGACGTCTTTTTCAATGGCCGCGTACTCGATATGGTCTTGCGGGAGATTGACGCGGCCCTGCTTGTCAATCTCAACCTCACGCGAATTTCCCAGGAAAAAGCGCTGCAGTTTGCGCGCCTTTGCGTCCTTTAGTGTCAGCTTTGTGATGTATTCAGCCGTAAATTCCCGCCACGCGCCCTCTGTCAGGATATAAAGACAGGCATCCACCCCTTTGACAAGCCAAACCCGCTCGCCGAGACTGAAGCGGAGTTTCGTCGGAATGAAAACCCTGCCTTTCGCGTCTATGGTATTGAAATAATTGCCTGTAAACATTTTTAGCTTTCTGCCTTGGTTTTCAATCCCGCGATTCCCGCCTCTGAAATACTTTCCCCGGTATTTTTTCTACTATACTCCACAAATTCCCACATATCAAACAAAAAAAGCAATAATTTTGATCTCATTCCCCACAAAATTGGATTTTTTATATATTACAGCTTGACTAAGGGAATATTACACAGGATATTGTAGAGAACCTTCGTTCATACACCCTATATGCACAAGATAGGGGAAAGAGCCTAGGGCAAAGCAGCAAATGCGCCATGACGGCGGTACGCGCCACGAGCGATATGGTATACTGAGGGTATGTTTAATGAAGCGCGCAGAGCCGCTTGGGCGGAGATATCGCTCGGCAACATCAGGGGCAATTATTTGGCGATACGCCGGCTTGCGCCGGAAAGCGAGGCGATTGCCTGCGTCAAAGCGGACGCCTACGGCCACGGCATCGTGAAAGTCGCGTGGGAGTTTGTCCGCGCAGGCGCCGAGCACCTCGGCGTCGCCACGGTCGAGGAGGCCGTCGCGCTCCGGAGCGTCGGCATCCGCACCAAGGTCGTGCTGCTGTCCGCGGTTCCGCGCGGCAACACAAAAGACGTCCTTGATTTGAACCTCATCCCCGTTGTCACGACATATACGGACGCAAAGCTGCTTTCCGACATGGCGGTCCGCAACGGCGCAAAGCAAGACATTCTGTTCTTCGCGGCGCTCGAAACCGGCATGGGCAGGCTCGGGTTTATGCCAACGCCGGAAGCTTTCGGCGACCTCGCCCTGCTCGGTACGCTGCCCGGCGTCAGCATGGCCGGCGTCCTCTCGCACTTTGCGACGGCGGACGAGCCCGATCTGTCTTTTGCGCGCGCCCAGCTCAAAACCTTTGGCGCTTTCGATGCCAAACTGCGCGAAGCCGGCGTAGATACAGGAAAGCGCACGATGGCCAACAGCGCCGCAATCATGGCGCTGCCCGAGTCCCACTTGGACATCATACGCCCCGGCATCGCGCTCTATGGCGTCTATCCGTCGGAAACGATGGACAAAAACATCCTGCCCCTAAAGCCCGCCATGGCCGTCAAAGCGGATATCGTATATCTGAAAAAAACGCCGCCCGGTTTTTCTGTCAGCTATGGCAGGCGTTTTGCCACAAAGCGCGAGAGCCTCATCGCGACGCTGCCGCTCGGCTATGGCGACGGCCTGCCGCGCGCCGCGACAGGCAAGGCGCGCGTCCTCGTGCGCGGCCGTTACGCACCCATCGTCGGCACGATCTGCATGGACCAATGCATGGCCGACGTGACAGACGTGCCCGGCGTCAGCGAATACGACGAGGCCGTGATTATGGGAGAACAAGGCGGAAACAGCATTCCCGCCGAGGAAATCGCGGCAAATTCCGGCACAAACGCCTACGAGGCCGTCTGCCGCTTCGGGCAGCGCCTCCCCCGCAGCTATAGCTACGAATGATTTGCTATGCGGTCAGAGGTGGCAAAAGATGGTTAGAAGCTTGTATGGCAAAACCCGGTATTTGAAATGGAATAACGACGTGATCGGGATAGTCGGCCCGGATGATTCTGTGCGGTTTTCGCAGCCTAGCTACAACACGACAGTTCGCATCTATACGAAAGGCAAAACGGAATGGCTGGCGGATGAGTTTGCCGCCTTTCTGTCAGAACGCATCGTCAGCCGGGATCGGCGCGACATCGAGCGGATCCTGTTTCGTTGCGGGCTCTCGGAATATGACGTGATGCGCATCGCCGCCGTGACGCGTGGGATGCACCCGAAGGATATGATCTGGATCGCGGACAGCGAAAGCGAACGTTACGAAGAAGCGATGTCGGGTGTATTTTCATCCGTGTTCCTGAAACACGCCGATTTGGCAGGCGGCAGTGTGGAATCGCCGGAGGGGTTCAACGTCAAGCGTTATGGCGTGTATCAAGGCAGGTACGGGATTTACAAGAATCGCATCAGCCCGCTTGCGACGGATGCGGAGTCCGAGGTCGCGGTGTATCTGCTCGCGTTGCGGATGGGCGTTCTGTGCTGCCCTGCGTATCGTGTGGATGCGGACACGGTTTTTTCGGAGTTTCTCTACGATTTCTCGCAAGAATATATCGTGCATTTCCGCAGGCTGTTTGACGGCCCGCGCTCTGACAACGAATACCGCAACCTCATCGATATCCGCCCACAATACAAAAACGATATCGTGCGGATGATTGTGCTGGATTTCGTGACACGGCAGGATGACCGGCACCTCTCCAACATCGCCATCAAAGTGGCAAGGGATGGCGAAACATTCTATCCGTTATTCGACAATGGGCGCAGCCTGTTCTATGAAGACCGGGAGGATTTTGTGGGGAAGGCGGTGGCAGACCCGGCGCTCTACGCGACGGCATTCGGCCCGACGGGGACGTACTACGACGCAATGCTTGAAATCGCAAAGGACACGGACATCGCGGCGCTCGTCAATCTCGGCATCACGCAGGAAGAGATTCGCGGCATCCTTATAAAAGCGGGCTTTGAGCGTTATCGTTTGGATGGCGCGGCAACGTGGATCGCGAAAGCGTTGTCATTGGCACAATCGCTTTAAGGAGGCGCTGATTAATTCAGGCGTGCGGAAAAGACGCCCTCCCAAGGGCGTCAAACATTAAACAGGAAGTGGATGACGTCGCCGTCGCTCACGATATAGTCCTTGCCCTCCGAACGCACCAAGCCTTTTTCGCGCGCCCGCGCCAGCCCGCCGCACTCGATGAGCTTTTCATAGGCAATCGTCTCGGCGCGGATAAAGCCGCGCTCAAAATCCGTATGTATCTTGCCCGCCGCCTGCGGCGCTTTCGTGCCGCGATTGATTGTCCATGCCCGCACCTCGGGCTTGCCCGCCGTCAGGAACGAGATGAGGTCGAGCAGATGATAGGAAGCGCGGACAAGCTTGCCCAAGCCCGACTCGCCGATGCCGAGCTCTTCGAGAAAGGCTTGGCGGTCCTCGTCGCCAAGCTCCGCGAGCTCTGCCTCGACCTTGGCCGCGAGCACGACGACATCCGCGCCCTCGTTTTCCGCGATCCGGCGCACGGCTTTCACGTAATCGTTTTCGGATTCCGAGCCCGCCTCCGACTCGGCGATGTTTGCCGCGTAGATGACAGGCTTTCCCGTGAGCAGATCGAGGGAAGATACATAAGCGCGCTCGTCTTCTCCCAGCTCCATCGCGCGGGCGGACACGCCGGAAAGCAGCGCCTCCTGTACGCGCTGAAGCAGCGACAGCTCCTTTTCAAGCGCCTTGTCGCCTTTCAGCGCCTTGCGCGTCTTGTCGATCCTGCGCTCGATCGCGTCCAGATCGGAAAAGATGAGCTCCATGCCGATCGTTTCGATATCGCGCGCGGGATCCGGCGCACCACCTATATGCACGATGCCGTCGTCGTCAAAACAGCGCACGACGTGCACGATGGCCGCCACCTCGCGGATATGCCCGAGAAACTTGTTGCCAAGCCCCTCGCCCTTTGAGGCGCCTTTCACAAGCCCCGCGATGTCGTAAAACTCAATCGTCGTATAAACCGTGCGGTCCGCGTCGTAAAGCTCCGTCAGCACGCGCAGCCGTTCGTCCGGCACGGCCACGGTGCCGACATTGGGCTCAATCGTGCAAAAAGGATAGTTGGCCGCCTCCGCGCCCGCCTTTGTAATCGCATTGAACAACGTGCTTTTGCCGACATTGGGCAGGCCTACAATACCGAGTTTCATTCGCTTTCCTTCTCCTTGGCTTCCTCATGTTCATCTGCCGTTTCGGGCCTTGGCTCGTAATCCGGTGGCGCGCCATCCGGCAAGATTGCGTTTGAGCCGACGGGCGCTTCGCTTTGGTAGGCAGCATTGACCTCCGGAAACCCGGCTCTTTTGCTTTTCCTGTACAGCAAAATATATACGATGGCGGCGCAGATGATGACGATGATCGAGAGCGCTTGCGCCTGGCGATAGTCCCCCCACGGGAAATGCGCTATGAGGCTGTCCGTCCGCAGACCTTCGACAAAATAGCGCTCGATCGAGTAGAGGATACAATACAGCAAAAATGTCTGCCCCGCAAATTTTCGCTTGTTGTCGACCTTCCACAAAATCAGGACGAGAATGAAGCACCAGATCGATTCGTAGAGAAAGGTCGGATGCACGGCGTCGCCGTTCACGATGACAGACCACGGCAAATCCGTGTGGACGCCGTGCGCTTCGGAGTTGAAAAAGTTGCCCCAACGGCCAATCGCCTGGCCGAGCGGAATGCCGACGAAAAAGACGTCTACGATGTTGAAAAACTTTTCATGCCAGAGGCGGGAAAGCAGCAGCGCCATAAGGCAGCCAAAGATAAGGCCGCCGTGAATCGCGAGGCCGCCGGCCCGGAAGTTGAGAATCTGGCCCGGGTTTGCAGCGTAATATTCCCATTCAAATATTACATAGTAGGCGCGCGTGCCGACAAGCGCCGTGATGAGGATGATGATCAGGAGGTTGAAGGTGCGGTCGGGCGAGATGTTGTGGTACTTCGGCGCACGGTAGTGGACAACCAAGAAGCCGCACACGATGCCGAGCGCGACCAAAATGCCATACCACATCACGTCGAAACTGCCGATTGCAAAAGCGATACGGCCCGGCGACTCCATCATTTGTGTATCCCTCCGATCCTTTCAGCGCCCTCGGCGCTTTTGCCCCGTCCTGCATCCTCGGCGCCGCAAAGCAGCCCGTCGTAAAACGCGAGCTCTTTTTCGGGGTCTTCCGCGTTCATGACAGACGATCCCGCGACGACAATATCGGCGCCCGCGTTCACGACATCCTTAATATTGCCCCTGTTCACCCCGCCGTCTGCGGCGATTTTGAAATCAAGCCCGCGCGCCGTGCGCATATCCGCAAGGCGGCAAATCTTTTCGATAGACGATGGGATGAATTGCTGCCCGCCAAAGCCGGGGTTGACGCTCATCACAAGCACCTGATCGACAAGTTCCAACACGTATTCGAGCGATTCTTCCGGCGTCGCCGGATTGAGCGCCGCGCCGCACTTCACGCCGAGCGATTTGATCAGGCGCAGCGTACGGTCGAGATGCAAGGCAGCCTCCTGATGCACGACGATGTATTCCGTATTTTCCGTCACGAAGTCCCGCACATAGCGGGCCGGTTCCGTGACCATCAAATGGACGTCGAAAGGCAGCTTCGTCTTGCCCGCGAGCGAGCGGACGACGGGCGCGCCGAAAGAAATATTGGGGACGAAATCCCCGTCCATCACGTCGAAATGGATATAGCCGACGGAGGGGTGCCGTTCAAACATCGTGACAGCCTCGCCGAGTTTTGAAAAGTCGGCTGTCAAGATCGAGGGCGCCAGCGTTGCTTTGCCTGTCATCGTCATGTTCTTCATCCTCTGCCCTCAATAATTGTTTTCCGCGTCCTTCATCTCCGCGAGCAGCTTCAAATACGACGCGTAGCGCGAGCGCTTCACGGCCCCGGAGGCGAGCGCCTCCCTGACCGCGCAGTCCGGTTCGTTTTCATGCAGGCAGTCCCGGTACCTGCAAGCCCCGAGATAGCCCCGAAACTCCGGAAACAGCTCGGCTGCCGAAAAGTCCGAAAGATCCGCCGCCACCGTCGCCTCAAAAGACGTGAAGCCCGGCGTGTCGTAAATCTTTGTGCCGTCCGCCAGCGTGAAGATTTCGACATGCCTCGTCGTGTGCCGGCCGCGCCCCGTCCTCGCGCTGACATCCCCGGTCTTGAGCGCCCCCTCGTCCGCAAGCAGCGCGATGAGGCTCGTCTTGCCGACGCCAGAAGCGCCCGCAAATGCCACGCTCCTGCCCGCGACCAGCGCCCGAAGCTCCCCGACGCCTTCTCCGGTCGCGGCCGAAAGCACCACGGCCGGGTAAATATCTTGGTAGACGCCCTCAATCCGCTTTGCCGCAGCCGGCGACAGGTCGTCCTTGTTGATGCAGACGCAGGCGTCCGCTTCCGCCGCCTCCGCCATCGCAAGAAAGCGGTCCGTGAGCTCAAGGCTCGTCTCGGGCGCGGCGGCCGCGACCGTCACCGCGAACAGATCGATATTGGCGACAGGCGGACGGATGAAAGCATTTTTGCGCGGCAGGATTTCATCCACGACGCCTTCCTCCGCGTCCTGTACCACAATGCGGACACGGTCGCCGGCCAAGGGCGTCACGCCGTCCTTTTTGAAAATCCCGCGCGCCCGGCATTGGTAGACCGCCTCGCCCGTATCGACATAGTAGTAGCCGGCCAGCGCCTTTACGATCTGCCCGCCCACTGATTGGGAATCTGTCAAGAAAGCCGCCTCATACGAATCGCCGCCAAACCATAACACTACGCGTAATAGGATATTGTCACTGTCGAGCCCGGCGCCACGCTCGTGCCGCCAACCGGGTCGGTGCTTGCTACTTCACCGGGCGCATGCGTGCCATCATTGGGGATTTGAACCGGATTCGATACGAGCCCGGCCGCGTTAATTGCAGCTGAAGCAACAGTCACATCCTGGCCCACTACGCTCGGAACCTGCGGATTCGATGCATAAGTCGCCGTCACGGTAAGGTCTGAGGTCACGCTTGAAAACGTCTTGTCCCAACCGGTAAACGTATATCCGGATCTTGAAGGATTTCCCGGAGCCGTCGCATATCCACCGGAAGCAACCTGTTCGGTCTTGAGCGTAGCGCCATCCCAGTTGACGAAAGTAACTGTAAATGTCGCCACAATAGCTGGTTTGCCAATCGTCACGGTGACCATTGACCCCTGCGTGAGCTTGGTGCCGGCGGCCGAGCTCTGGCTGACGACCTTGCCGACTTGCGCCGCCGGGGCTTCCTCCTCTCCGCCATTTGCGTAGACAAGCCCGACCGCTTCAAGCGCCGCTTTCGCCTGGTTTTCATCCAAGCCTATAAGGCTCGGCACAACGACATCCTTCCCGGTGCTAACGGCTATGTTTACAGCCGAACCCTCTTTCACTGTAGTCCCCTGTGCAGGATTCTGGGAAATAATATATCCTCTCGGAACAGTATCGCTTGCCTGATACGTAACGGTGCCGGGTTTCAGTTTGGCATTTGACAGAGCCGTATTTGCTTCGGCCTCTGTCTTGCCGACAAGCGACGGTACAGACGTCGTCAGCTCTTTTGGCCCCGTACTCACAACAATGTTAATCGGGCTGTTGCCCGGCGCTTGCTCGCCTTTCTTCGGCGACTGCGCGATGACCTGGTCGACAGGCAGTTCACTGCTTTCATAACTCACAATGCCGATGCGGAAGCCCGCAACGCCAATCGCGTATTCCGCGCTCGCCTTGGACTTGCCAACGAGGTCGGGGACTTCCTTGATTTCCGTCGAAAGCTCCCCGCTGTCTCCCGCAGAGCTTTCCTGCGGCGCGCCTGCGACCTTGAGCTTGACTTTTTTGCCTTCTTTCGCCATTGTGCCGCCTTCCGGATCCTGTTCCATGACCTGGCCCTCCTTGAAAGCGGGCGTTTCGGCCGATTCAGGGGCAAAGGAGTCCGCGTCCGCGTCCGGCGTATCCGCAAGCGGTGCAACAGGCGGCAATGCCACAGTTTCGATCTCGACCGAAAAACCGCCCGCCTTTAAGATATCTGTTGCATTTTCCACATACAGGCCAACGACATCGGGTACCTCTACCATCTCGGCCGCAAAAAAGCCCCCGATGACCTTTGACAGCGGGAAACTCAAAATGATTGCAATCACGACCACGACCGCTATTATTACGATTTTCTGCTTGTTGTCAAGTTTGCCCCGGCTTTTGCCACCGTCTGTTGCCGAGCCCTTTTCCCCGGCGCTTCCGCCTCCGAAAAGCGCAGCGAAAAATCCGGGTTTTTTCTCGCGTTCTTCATCCTCGTCATCATCATCATTGTCGTCATCGCCCGTGCGAGCTTCGTCCCGCGCGTCTCTGCGCGTCCGGTAGTCGGGCTCATCGTCGTCCAAGCCGCCGGCGCAATCATCAAGCGGCCCGTCCGGGGGCGCTTCTTCCTCCGGCTCGGTGCGTACGCTGTAACCGCCGCCCGGCGCCTCATCGGCCATATTTGCCGGCTTCACAAACCCGGCAATCACGGGATCGTCGATGATGCCCGTGATGAAATTGACATTGTCGAGCGCCTTGTACATCTCGTCGATGTTGCCAAAGCGGTCGCTTTGAAATTTTGCCGTCGCCTTCATGACGATCTGGTCGAGCCCCGGCGGCACGCCGCGGGCGATGCGCGACGGCGGGATGATCGTGTCGTTCATGTGCATGACGGCGATCGTGACCGGATTGTCCGCGTCAAAAGGCACGCGTCCCGTAATCATCTCGTACAGCACGATGCCGAGCGAATAGATGTCCGACTTTTCGTCGACATACTGGCCCCGGCTCTGTTCGGGCGAAAAATAGTGGACCGAGCCCATGATGACGCCGCTGTCGTTGATGATGGTCCCGTCAGACACGGCCTTCGCAATGCCAAAGTCCGTGATCTTCGCGGTGCCGTCCGACGTGATCAAAATGTTGTGCGGCTTGACGTCGCGGTGGATGATGTTGTTGCGGTGCGCGAGCGAAAGGGCCGACGCGACCTGCTTGGCAGTCCGGATGCAGCGCTTGTAGTCGAGCGGCGCCTCCGCCGCGATGACCTCGGACAGCGCGCGCCCCTCAACATATTCCATCACGATATAATAAATGTCACGATCCTTGCCGGCATCGTAGATTGTCACGATATTGGGATGCAGCAGGCTCGCCGCCGCCTTCGCCTCCCGGATGAAATTTTCCACAAAAGTCTGATCCGTGATAAATTCTTTTTTCAGAATCTTGATCGCCACAAAACGGTTGAGCTGCTTGTCGCGCGCCTTGTACACGACAGCCATGCCGCCATCGCCGATCTTCTCCAATATTTCGTAACGTCCCGCCAATACCAATGTACCCATAGCCACCTCCCGCTCATTCATTGGAAGCGCCGGCCAGCCGGCGCTTCATTTGCTGTCGACGCAAACCACTGTAATATTGTCATGCCCGCCTTTTTCGTTGGCGGCATCGACAAGAAGCCTGCAGATTCCATTCAAATCCTCTTTGTGTCTCAATGTTTCAGCGATCTCATCATCCGTCAACTCGCCATGCAAGCCATCGGTACACAGCATAACGCGGTCGCCTTGGTGAAGATCAAAACGATAAAAGTCCGGCTCGGTATGCTTTGCGGAACCGAGCGCCTTCGTGATGATATTTTTTTGCGGATGCATGCGCGCCTCGCTCTTGGTCAGCGTACCAGCATTGATCAATTTGTTGACGTAAGAATGGTCTTCCGTGAGCTGCGTGAGCTCACCGTCGCGCAGGATATAGGCGCGGCTGTCGCCCACGTTCACCACATAGAGCGATTCCATGTCGAGAAAGCCGAGCACGACGGTCGTCGCCATACGGTCCATGACAGGGTCGGAAGCTGCCTCCCGGAGAATCTCCGCGTTCACCTTTTGCAGGCACCTGAGAAAATATCCTTTCAGCCAGTTTTCGCGGTATTTCCCTTGGAGATCGTCCGCGCCCGACATAGGATTCGCGGCGAGAAAATTTTCGATTCCCGCCATAGCCTTGCGGCTCGCCACCTCTCCGGAATTGTGGCCGCCGACGCCGTCCGCGACCGCGTAAATCCCGCGCGACGGAAGCAGCAGCAGCGCGTCCTCATTGCCCTCGCGTTGCCTGCCCGTATCGGTTCTAAATCCGAATGACGCCATGCGCACCTCGATTCATTCCCCGAAAAAACCGCCGGCCCTTTTCATCTTGCAGACGAAAAAACCGTCGGTCTTGCCGGTCGTTGGCATGAGCTGTATCATGTCGAGCATTTCAAACTCCCTGTTTGCGCGCAGGAACGCGTCCACAACGTCTTCGTTTTCGCGTTTTGAAATCGTGCACGTCGAATAAACGAGGATGCCGCCGGGCTTCACATAATGCGCCGACGCTTTCAGGATGTCGAGCTGCATCTGCGGCAAACTTTGCATCGCTTCGTCGAATTCTTTGTATTTGATCTCCGGTTTGCGGCGCACGGTGCCAAGCCCCGAGCAAGGGGCGTCGACGAGCACTCTGTCCGCCGCGTCCGCGAGTTCGCTGTCGATGACGCGGCCGTCCCAGCTCCACGCCGTGACGATTTTGACGCCGAGCCGAGCCGCCTCCGCTTCGATGAGATCGACCTTGCGCTTGTAAATGTCCGTCGCGGAAATCTTTCCGAAATTTTTCATCGACTCCGCGATCGCCATCGTTTTGCCGCCCGGCGCGGCGCAGACGTCCACGACCGTATCTCCGGGCAATGCGCCGAGGCTCTCCGCCGCGATGCGCGAGCCCTTGTCCTGCACGGAAAAAAGGCCCGATTTGTACAAATTGGTGCTCAGCGGTTTTTCGCCATCAATGAAGAAAAGGTCGGGAAAGTCCTCATCGGCCTCCACCGAAAACCCTTGGCCTTCGAGCCGCGCCTTCAGCCCCGCCGGCTCCGTCTTCAAGGTGTTGGCGCGGATGCAGAATCGCGGCCTTTGGTTCAGCGCGTCCAGCAGTTGCTCGACGCGTTCGGCCGATTCAAACTGCTTCAGCCACATTTCGACGATCCATGGCGCAAAGCTGTATTTGATCGAAAGGTAGCGCGTCTCATCCTCCTCGCGCGACGGCAACGTGACGTAATCCCTGTCCCTGATATACTGGCGCAGCACCCCGTTGATGAAATTTTCGCGCCCCCTCGCATAGAACTTCGCAAGTTCCACCGTCTCGGAAACCGCCGCGTAGTCCGGCACGGAATCAAGCGATGAAATCTGATAGATGCCAAGGCGCAACAGGATGCGATCGGAACTGGGCAGCTTTTTGATCGGCGTCTTGACAAAATTGCCGATCACGTAATCCAAATACATCTGCTTTTTCAGCGTCCCGTAGACGAGTTCGCGAAGAAATGCCGGCCTGTCGGGGTTCAGTTTTTTGATAACCCCGTTGACCGCGAAATTGGAGTACGCCCTGTTTTCATCGACGTCCTTCAATGCAAGATATGCGGCTCTTCTGGCGATGTCCATTCCTCTCCCTGTTATGACAAAGGCCCGTCCGCGCCAAACGCGTTGCCTTTGAGATAGTCCGCCACGGCCATGGCTCTTTTGCCCGGCATCTGCAGCTCCTCGATGAGCAAGACGCCGTCGCCCGTGCGGACGGATATTCCCATATTGGATACGGACAGCACCGTCCCCGGCGCCGCCGTTTCGTACGCTGCCCGAGAGGCTTCCATACCGTCATCGCCCGTGCCCACCGCCCGCGCCTTCGTGACGCCGATCCGGGCCCCGCCCCGAAGCAGATACGCGCCGGGCGCCGGGTTCATCGCCCGCACCCTGCGCACCGCCTCGTCCGTAGGCGCGGCGGGATCGATATGGCCTTCGGCTTTCCCGATCTTTTCCGCGTATGTCGCCTTCGCGGCATCCTGGCGAACCCT
This sequence comes from Eubacteriales Family XIII. Incertae Sedis bacterium, assembly GCA_031290775.1. Taxonomy (GTDB): domain Bacteria; phylum Bacillota; class Clostridia; order Peptostreptococcales; family Anaerovoracaceae; genus WRMW01. Next base: position 6,417 of record JAITMX010000156.1, on the reverse strand, counting down.
CGGCGCCGTGCCGTCCGCGATTGCCTGCATGTTTTCGAGCAGAAGCCCCGCGCCGAGCCGGGCAAGCCTGTCCGTCAGCATGCCGGCATTCATGTCGGCGGTTTCCGTCCTGGCAGCCGCAATCATGTCGCCGGCGTCAAGCCCTTCGCCCATATACATCAAGGTGACGCCTGTTTCTTTTTTCCCGTCAAGCAAGGCTCTCTGTATGGGAGCCGCGCCGCGGTATTCGGGCAGAAGCGAAGCGTGTATATTGACGCAGCCGAGCGGCGGAAAATCAAGCAACGCCTTTGGCAAAAGTTTACCATAGGATGCCACGACAATCAAGTCGGGCGCGGCTTCCGTGAGCGCGCGCGCAAAATCACCGTTGTCTTTCAGGCGTTCGGGTTTCAGCAAAAGCATGCCGTTTTCCTCCGCGAACCCGCCGACAGGCGTCGGCGACGTCTTGCCGCCGCGGCCGCGCGCGCGGTCAGGCTGGGTGACGACGGCAGCGATCGTTTCCCCTGCAAGATGCAGCGCCTCAAGCGCGGGCACGGCGAAAGACGACGTCCCCATGAACACGATGCGCAGCTTTGGGATGTTCACTCCGCATTGACCTCTTCAACCGACTCTGCGATGTCCGTATACAGGATGCCGTCCAGGTGGTCGATCTCGTGCGACAGGGCCTTCGCCAGCAGCCCTTCGCCCTCTATCTCGAAAGGCTCGCCCGACATGTCAAGCGCGCGCACCTTCACGCGCGCCGGCCTTTCGACGATGCCGACCATACCGGGCACGGAAAGACAGCCTTCTTTCGCCGACACGGTTTCTTCCGAAACTTCTATGATTTCAGGATTGATGAGGACGTATTTGATGATCTCCGGCGCGGGCGCGGCATCTCCGCCGGCACGGGGGGGCGGGTCAGCCAGCCCAGTCGGCTCGTCCTCCGGATCGCCTTCCGGCTTCGTGGCGTCGATCACGACGACGCGGCGCAGCACGCCTACTTGGGGCGCCGCCAGGCCGACGCCATTCGCGGCATACATGGTCTCCCACATATCGCCGACGAGCGCGCGGATACGATCCGTGATTTCCAAAACCTCACGCGATGCCTTGTGCAGCAGGGGGTCGCCCTCGATGAGAACTTTTCTAAGCGCCATATCATTCCTTCCATATCTACGCCCGAACCCACGCCCTACATGAGCGAGTACGGATTCACATCAATTATTATACGATAATCCACGGCCGGGTCTGTATTGATTTTTTGTTTCAATTGCGCGAGCGCGCGCTCGAGCCGGCGGCGCTTCTTCGTTTCCGCTTTCACATACAGATGGTAACGAAAATCGCTGCCGGCCATCGCGATGGGCGCGGGGCGGGGTCCGAGAATATGCTCGGCCATGAGCAGGCCCGATATGGCGCACAGGCCATCCCGCACACGTTCGGCGCCTTCCCGCGATTTTCCCTCATCCGCAGAGAAAGAGGTGATCTGGACTACGTCGGAAAACGGCGGGTACAGCAGGGTCTGCCGAAAAAAGAGCTCCGAGCGGTAAAACCCCTCGTAATCGTGGTCGACCGCGGCCTCTATCGCGTAATTTTCCGGGATATAGGTCTGCACGACGACGCGCCCGCGTTCCTCGCGCCTGCCCGCCCTGCCCGCGACCTGCGTGATGAGCTGGAAGGTGCGCTCGGGCGACTTGAAGTCCGGGATGTTCAGGCTGATGTCGGCGGCGACGATGCCGACGAGGGCGACGCCCGCGAAATCGAGCCCTTTCGCGATCATCTGCGTCCCGACGAGGATGTCGATACGCCCCGCGCCGAAAGCTGTCAGGATTTTTTCGCCGCTCCCCCGTTTGCGCGCGTTGTCCGCATCGAGGCGGGCGACGGACGCTTGCGGGAAAGCCTCCTTTGCCAGCGCCTCGACCTGCTCCGTGCCAAGCCCGAAAAAGCGCAGGCCGGGTTTGCCGCAGGACGGGCAGGTATCCGGCACCATGCGCGAAAGCCCGCAATAATGGCAGACGGCGCGGTTTTCCGCCTTGTGGTAGGTCAGTGAAATATTGCAGCGTTCGCATTTCATGACATAGCCGCAGGACGGGCACGACACGAAAGAGGACCAGCCCCTGCGGTTCAGGAACAGCATGGCCTGTTTTCCGCCTGCAAGCGTTTCATTCACGGAGCGGTAGAGCTCCTCGCTGAAGATGCTCTTGTTGCCTTTGAACAGCTCATCGCGCATATCCGCCACAATCAGCAGCGGCAGCGGCGTCGTATTGTAACGTTTTGTGAGCAGCAGTTTTTTGTACAGCCCTTGCTCGGCGCGGTACGAGGATACGACGGACGGCGTCGCGCTGCCGAGCAGTACGGACGCGCCCGCGGCGGCAGCCCGTTTGACCGCTACCTCGACCGTGTCGTATTTGGGGCTCATGTCCGATTTGTACGTGGTCTCGTGCTCCTCGTCCACGACGATCAGCCCGATGTCCGAAAAAGGCGCAAAGACCGCCGACCGCGCACCGACCGCGATATCGACCTCGCCGTTTTTGATGCGCATCCACTCCTCATAACGCTCGATCTGCGTCAGCTTGCTGTGGAGGATCGCGACGCGCGCCCTGCCAAACCGCTCGACAAAACGCTGTACGGTCTGGTGCGTCAGGCTGATCTCCGGCACGAGCATGATGGCCTTGCGCCCGAGCGCCAGCGTCTTTTCCGCAGCCGCGAGATAGACCTCCGTCTTGCCGCTTCCCGTCACGCCATGCAGGAGGAAAATCTCGGCGCGTTTTGCCTCGAGCGCGGGCAGGACGGCGGCGACCGCGCGTTTTTGCTCCTGCGTCAGCGGCGGCGCGGGGGTACGAATGTCCGATTTGGAAAATGCCGCTATGGATTGCTTCGCTTCGCTCGCAAAGACGGCGGCGTTTTCGGGGACAAAAGGGGATGAGACAAAAGGGGACGGTTCATCTGAGACAAAAGGGGACGGTTCATCTGTCTTGCTTTGCAAGACAGATGAACCGTCCCCTTTTGTCTCACTGTTTGTCTCGCGTTTGCGCGGCTTGCCTGCCGGCGCAAAGCATTGCGCCGCCTCGATAAAGCGGCAATAGTACCGTGCGCGCATCCAGCCACACACTTCGATGGCGTCCGCCGGCAGCGACAGGGCTTCGTCCACTTCGGCGATGTTCAAAATGCGTTTGCCTTTAAGCTCCGGCGGCATCTCGCCGCGCAGCGCAAAGACGTAGCCCTGCATCCTTGCCGCGCCCTTGCCGAACGGCACTTTTACGCGCGCGCCGACAAAGACATCCGCGAAAGCGCCAACGCCGTAGGTGAAAAAATTGTCAACATTGTCGCTTTTGGTGTCGATGACGACGTCTGCGTATTTCATTCGGCCACGTTTCTTTCGCCGCCGCCCGCGCGGGCCTCGGCTTCCGCTTTTGAAAAGCGGCAGCCGCAGTAATTTTGGCGATAGAGCCCATAGGCTTTTGAAAGCTCGATCGAGCGCTGTTCGCCGCCGCCTTTTTTGAAGTCGGCGCCCTCAAACGCAAGCCTGTACCGCAGGGCAAGCGCCTTGCCGATCCCGCGGATCATTTCATAGTTTTTGTGGCGGCTGACGGACAGCGTCGTCGAAAATGCCCCATAGCCGTTCAGCGCGGCAAAAGCCGCCGTCTTTTCGAGCCGGTCCGCAATGCAGGCACGGCAGCGCGCGCCGCCTTCCGCGCAGCCCTCAAGCCCCCTGGCAAGCCGCAAAAAAGCCTTCGGCGCATACGGCGCGCAGACAAGGCCGAGCGGCTCAATCATTTTTCCGGACGCGTTGTATTGTCTGACAAATTTTTGCTCCGCCTCGAGCCGCCTTTTGTACTCCGCTTCATCGTCGATGTTGGAATTGCAAAAGTAGACCGTGATACGGAAACCGGGCGCAAGCCGCTCACAGACGGCGGTGCTGCATGGGCCGCAGCAGCTATGAAGCAGCAGCGAAGGGCGCAAAACAGCAGGCTCTCCAAAAGCCGCGCCCGCGTCCCGCGCCGTATCGCTTGTCGGCAAAGCGCTTCCGCAAGCTGAAAGCCAATCAAACAAGGGCGTCGAGTTTTGCGTAAAGCGTCCCCTTGTCGATAACGCCGCTGACGCGGTCCGCAACCACGCCATCCTTAAAGAAAAACAGCGTCGGAATGCTCATGACCTTGTTTTGGAGCGCGATGCTTTTGCTTTCATCAACGTCGATTTTGGCAAAAACCGCCTTCCCCTCGTAAGTCTCCTTGGCTTCGTCGATAATCGGCGCCATCATCTTGCAGGGGCCGCACCAATCCGCGTAAAAGTCGACGACGACAACGCCGCTTGACGTTATTTCTGTATAGTTGTTTTCATTTAGTACGATGACATCACTCATTTTCATATTCTCCTTTTATCTTTATTCTATTACGTCGGCCGGCAAATGTCACCCACTTTCTCCGCGCCGCCTTTTTTCAGAAACCGCTTGCTTTTCCCGTACACCCTGTTGTAAAATAAAAAAACAAAGTAAGACTGCCGCTTTTTCTGGGGCGGCTGTCCCAATAAATTTGGTTTATTTAGAACAAACCTGTCTCAGCTGAGGCGGGTTTGTTCTATTTGCCGCTGTCTTTCAACAGTGCAGCAATACCGATGATTACCATCGCGAACGCGAGCATATCGCTAATCGTCAAATAGTTTCCCATAAGCACCACTCCTTGCAAGAAGTGGACAGTCCCGCCAAGCGGCAGCCTCAAAGAAAGCATACAACGACGCCAACATCATTGTTAACTAAAATATTCCAGTATATGAATATTTTTTACATATATATTGTCAGTAAATCCGCTTGACGGGGAAGTTTTCGGCGGCGAGCGCTTTCAGCACGCGGTCGATGTGTGCGGGCCCGTTCGTCTCGACCGTCACTTCGAGCACGACGCGATTTGAATAGCGGTCGAGCGCCTTAAACTGGTCGTGGTCGAGCTCGATGACGTTTGCGCCCTCGCGCGCGAGGAGCGAAGCGACGGCCACGAGCTGGCCTGCCTTGTCCGGCAGCTCGACAGAGAAGCACATGATGCGCCCGCGGCTGATCATGCCTTGATTGATGACGGAGCTGATTGTGACCGTATCGATGTTGCCGCCGCTGATTACGCAGACGAGCTTGCGGTCTGCACGCGCCCGTTTGCGCGCCGCCGCGAGCGGCAGAACGCCGGCAGCCTCCGCGACGAGCTTGTGTTTTTCCATCATAAGCAAAATGTTTTCCATGATATCCCGTTCCGACACCGTGACGAGCTCGTCGAGATACTGCTTGATGACCGCGAATGTCAGATCGCCCGGCTGCTTGACGGCGACGCCTTCCGCGCAGGTATAGATGCTCTGCTCGCGCCTGACCTTTCCCTTTTCGAGCGAATGTTTCATGGCCGGCGAGCCTTCGGGAATCACGCCGACGATCTTTGTTTTGGGGCTGACGGCTTTCGCGTAAAGCAATAGCCCCGCAATTAGCCCGCCGCCGCCGATCGGGCAGATAATCTCGTCCGCGTCCGGCAGCTCTTCGAGAATCTCCTTGGCAAGCGTGCCCTGCCCGCAGACGACTTGGTAATCATCAAAGGGGTGGATGAAAGTTTTTCCTTTTTGCTTCGCGAGTTCGAGCGCTTTCTCAAAGCTCTCGTCATAGACGTCTCCGTAGAGCACGACTTCCGCGCCGTACGCTTTTGTCGCTTCGACTTTGAGCAGCGGCGTGATGCCCGGCATGACGATGGTCGCCTTTGTGCCCCAAAGCTCGGCGGAAAGCGCGACGCCCTGCGCGTGGTTGCCGGCCGACGCCGAGACGACGCCGCGGCGCAGCTCCTCTTTTGCGAGCGTAGCGATCTTGTTGTAAGCGCCGCGCAATTTGAACGAGCCCGTCACTTGCAGGTTTTCGGGTTTCAGGTAAATATCGCAGCCGTAATCCGTGCTGTAATAGTCGCTTTTGATGAGCGGCGTGGGCTTGATGACGCCCGCGAGCCGCTCTGCGGCAGCGTCAATCTCCGCTTTGTGATCCTGTTTCAGATACTTTTTTACTTCGCCCTGTTCCACTTGCTTGACCTCAACTCCTATGCCCGCGCCAACGGATACGTATTGTCCCGGCGCAAAAGGCCGATATGCCTTCTGATTGATTGTATCAATTTTTCATCTGAAATCAAAACGCGCCGGGCAAATCAATGTTGCAGTTCACACCCAAACGTAACAGCTCAGACTTGCTTCGTCATTGCGAGCGAAGCGAAGCAATCCAGCGGATAATGGATTGCCGCGGTAGCTGCGCTCCCTCGCAATGACGGGCAATTGGCTTGCAATAGCATGGTGTCTGAACAGTTACACCCAAACCGTCAGCCGTAGAGTGCCACGGTAGACGACCACGGTAGAGTGCCACGCGGCAAAGCCGCTGCACTCCTCGAAGGCGAGGTACGACGGAGCTAAAGCTCCTGTACCTCTGCCACGCGCTAAAGCGCT
>JAITMX010000145.1 GCA_031290775.1 Eubacteriales Family XIII. Incertae Sedis bacterium | reverse complement strand
TCAAAGTGCACGCGCTCGGGCATTACAACATGAACCGCGCGGTCGTTCCGAATATGGCCAAAAATCAATTTGGCCGCGTTGTCTGCGTTACATCGATCCTCGCAATCACGGCCACGTACGACTCGGCGGCCTATTCGGCGTCGAAAGGCGCGGCTACGACGCAGTGCAGGGCTTTTGCGCGCAAATACGGCAAGGACAACATCACGTTCAACGCGGTGCTGCCCGGTATGACGATGTCGCCGATGAAGGATGACGCGACGAAAGAAGAATATGAATACGTCAAGGCGTTCACGCCGCTCGGCAGGGTCGGGGACCCCATTGACGTCGCGCGCGTGGCGCTTTTCCTCGCGCAGGAAAATCTCTTCGTGACCGGCCAGTCTTGGATTGTGTCCGGCGGCTTCGACATCTTTTAGCCGTGGATACGCGGGAGATGCTGGACTTCCTCATCGCTTTTGAGGGGGGCAGCCTGAACACAATCAGCGAGGATGTCGCGAAAAGCCCGGCGTACGCCGGGAAGCGGCTCTATGAGGGCGCGATCTGCGGGGTCGCGGCGGCGGATGACGCGGTCATCGTCTCGCTCAAAGCCAACAAGGAAGCAAATCTCGACATGACTCAGCCGGAGGAATGGCTTCCGGGCGCAAAATCCGTCCTTTCGTTTTTTCTGCCGTTCGCACGCTGGATCCCGGAGGAAAACGCCGGGGGCGATTGGCCCTCGGACGGCTGGCTGCACGGGCGCATTGAGGGGCAGGCGTTTTCAAGCCAAGCCATTGCCGCGCTCGCGGGCAAGATCCGCGAGGCCGGGTATGGCGCCGTCGTGCCGTCGCTCGACCCGCGGCTGAAGGTCTTTATGAAATACGCGGGCTATCCGGAGTCGCTTTTTACGGTCAACTGGTCGGAGCGCCACATCGCGTTTGCGGCGGGCCTCGGCACGTTCGGCCTTTCGCGCGGGATCATCACGGAGAAGGGCATGGCCGGCAGGTTTATGAGCATCGTGACGACGCTTCCGCTCGTTCCGACGCCGCGCCCGTATTCGGATTTGCTCGAATACTGCGTGAAGTGCGGCGCCTGCATCCGCAATTGCCCGCCGCAGGCGATCACGGTGGAGCGCTTGAAAGACCACAAACTTTGCGATGAATATCTTGTCGCTGTCCGGAAAAAGGAAGAGCCTTACTACGGCTGCGGCAAATGCCAGAGCGGCGTGCCTTGCGCGTCCCGCATCCCCGGGCGGGGATAGAAAGGAGGCGGCAACAGATGAGAACAAAACTTGCGTTGGTCCCCAGGATGGGGCTTGACTTGGCCGTGGAGGAGGTCGAGCTTGCCGAGCCAAAAGAGCATGAGGTTCGTCTCAAGGTCATGACCTGCACGATCTGCGGGTCGGACATCCACGGGCTCAAGGGCGAGCACGGCGAATACGAAGGCGCCGGCACGGCGGGCCACGAAATCGCCGGCGTCGTTGACGCGGTGGGCCCCGGCGTCACATACGCCAAACCTGGGGACCGCGTATTGTGCAGTTTGCTCCGCGCCGGCTGCGGCCATTGCCCGCAGTGCCTGAAAGGCCATCAGTGGTTTTGCGAGAACATCCCGCCGATGTCTTTCCGCGAGCCGTCGCCCTTCACGCGCGACAACGGCGAAGCCGTCATTCAGACGATGTCCGGCGTGTCGGGTTTTGCCGAGTACACAAATTGCCACGAGGCCATGCTTTGCAAGATCGACGGCGATATCCCCTTTGAGATCGGTTCCGTTTTGTCCTGCGGCTTTATGAGCGGCTTCGGCGCCGTGCTCAACCGCAGCGTGCTGAAGGCCGCCGAAAGCTTTGCGGTCGTCGGCTGCGGCGGCGTTGGGCTCTCCGCCATCATGGGCGCAAAATACTCGGGCGCCGTGCCGATCATCGGCATCGATACGCAGCCGGGCAAACTCGAGGCCGCGAAACATTTCGGCGCGACGCACGTCTTCAACCCAAAGGAAGAGGACGTCACGGCTGAAATCAAAAAACTCACAGGTGGCTTTGGCGTAGACCAGTCGATCGTCGCCGTCGCGGGCAAGGGAATCAAAAAACTCACGTGGGGCCTCACCGCGCCATGGGGACAAATGGTCATCGTCGGGCACGGGCACCCGCGCGACGAGTCGCTGGAGGAGTTCAGCGCTTTCGACGTGCTTTTCGGCAAACGCCTGACCGGCAGCGTGCAGGGCAACCTGACGCTGCGCCGCGACATCCCGAGATACATGGAGATGTACCGCTATGGGCAGATAGATGTAGACAGTCTGCTCACGCACCGCTTTTCTTTGGATCAAATCGCGGAAGCGATCGATGATTCCATGCGCGGCGCGCTGAAAAATGTCGTTTGCATCGGCGAGCCTGTGCCCGCAGGAAAACAATAAAAAAGCAACGGATATAACGTTTTTATTATGATTTGTACGAAACAGTTATTTTACACAATGAAAGTTGTGGAATAATAATTACGCATATCGGACTGTTGTCAATCCGCGTGGATAAGCGGTTGATCGTTTGAAAGGAGGAACAAAATGAAGAAAAGAGGTCTCAAGAGGGTACTGGCCGCCGTGTTTTGCATCATGATGGTATTTGCGCTCGCGGCTTGCGGCAATGGCGGCGCAAATACGCCCGCCGAGGAGGCGCCGGCTGCTGCAGATACAGGCAGCCAAGATGCGGCCGCCCCTGCGGGCTCGTCCGGCGCATACACGATCGGCTATCTGAATTTCGGGCCGGACTGGATTCTCAACGAGTACATGGCGGAAGCGAAGGAAGTCGCCCTCTGGGCAAATCCGGACAACGAGTGGCTCGAAGCGGACGGCGGATACATGGCCGACCAGATGACGACAAAGATCCAGGAGCTGCTCGCGAGCGGCGCCGAAGCGCTTTGCTATGACGCGCATTTTGAAACGATGCTGACGGATACGGTCGACAAATGCAAGCAGGCTGACGCGGCGCTGCTGATTGCGCATATCCCGACCTTCCCCGAGCGCTATGACGAGATCCGCGCCTATGACAAATTTGTCGGTTACTTCGGCTCCGACCTGTATCAGGCGGGCTATCAGCTCGGCCAGCGCGCGGCTGCGGACGGCGGCAAGATCGCCATCATCGCGTCGGGCGCCAAGGGCACGATCGACATGAACGGCAAGATCGACGGTTTCACGGCAGGTTTTGAGGATGGCGGCGGCACCATTGCCCAGTTGATTACATCAACCCTTCCACCGGAGGTGGAAGGCCTCGTGAGCGGCGCGCTTGCAAACCATCCGGACTGCGATACAATCTACGGCACGACGGGCGCGCATACGACAAGCTCGCTTTCGGCGGCCGAAAAAGCCGGCTTGAAAGACAAGATCAACTTCTATAGTTCTGACCTCGGCCCTGAGCTCATCCAAATGGTCATTGACGGCGACGTCAAAGCGGGCGATGCCGGCAGCACGGTGGAATGGGCGCTCGGCATGACATTGCTTATCAACTTCCTTGACGGCCACCCGATCGTTGACGACAGCGGCCGGCAGCCGATCATAGACTGGATGAAGCCGCTGCTCGTCGACCAGGGCAACGCCGCAGATGTCAAAGCCACGTGGTTTGACAAGCATCCTGTGACCGAGGGCCTCGCAAAGCACTTCCTGTGGGCCTACAATCCCGATATTTCCTATACTGACTACACGGATTTCGCCGACAGCTATTCCGTCGATTGGTACACCAATTTGCAGAAACAGTATTCATAAACCGGTTTCCGGCGGGAAACCAAAGCAGTCGGAATAATGAACGGGGGCCGTCTTTCGGGGCGGTCCCCGGAATCGTGGCGGGAGAGTCAAAACCATGTCAAATTCCGTTAATATCAAGAAGACGCTGATTCCTATTTTTGTTTTTATAGCTCTCATTGTGCTGTTTGCGCTTGTATTCAACCTTGCGACGCACGGCAAATTTCTGAACGCGGCCAACATCAACAACATTCTTTCCAACGCGATCCTTGCGTCGTTCACCGCGTGGGGCTTTTGCTTTATCATGGCGCTGAACTATATGGATCTGTCTGTTGGGGCCGTTATCATGATCGCTGTTTACGTATCGGGCGAGGCGGGCAACGCTTTCGGGGTTCCGGCGCTCGTCGTCTGCGGGCTTGCGGTCGGCGTTGCGGTCATGACGCTCAATTTTGCAATCTTCACATGGACGAGGGTCCCATCATGGGTGGCGGGCCTCGGCCTCGCGCTCATCTATGAGGGCTGTATCTCCATTTATCAAAAGTACAAGGAAACGCTCGGCGGAAACCTCGTGTATCTGGATACAAAGTACGGGATTCTCGGCCGCGCGCCGCTCATCTACGTGGCGTTTGCGATCGGCCTCATCCTCGCGTACATCCTGTACAACCGGTCGGCGCTCGGACTCAACGCGCGCTCCGTCGGCTCAAACCCGAACGTGGCGAGGGCGATGGGGATCAACATCACGCGCACGCTGATCATGACGGGCATCGTCAGCGGCATCTTCATCGGCTGCGCCGGGTTTCTGCGAGAGAGCTTTTCGGCGGGCTCCGTCATCCCGGTGCCGCAGAGCCTGTCGAGCCTCGCGGTCATCTTTCCGGGTTTTGCCGCGATCTTTATCGCGCAGGTGCTCGGCAAATGGATCAACATGATCATCGCGGTGCCGTTCTGCGCGATGCTGATTTACCTCTGCTACAATGTGTTCGCCATGACGGGCGTACCGCTCGGCACGATCTCCGAGACGATGATCGCGCTGTTTATCATCATATTCGGACTGATCGCGCAGCGCGGCAACAAGGGGGTGGTGAAATAATGGCAGGCGAAGTGATTCTCAGGACGGAGAAGCTCAACAAAACGTTCGGGCCCACGCGCGCCAATATCGACATCGATTTTGAGCTCCGCTGCGGCGAGATACATGGGCTCGTCGGCGAAAACGGTTCCGGCAAATCGACGCTGCTTTCCCAAATCGTCGGCATCATCAAGAGCGATTCCGGCGCGATGCATCTGAACGGCGAAGCCTACGCGCCCCGGACGCCGCTCGACGCCTACGACAGCGGCATCGGCATCGTCGTGCAGGAGCTCGGCGTCATCGGCAATCTGCCGGCCGGCGTCAACGTGTTCATCGGCCGGCATCAGCGTTTCACGAAGATGGGAATCGTCAACACGGCAAAGATCAACGAGGAAGTGCGCGAGATCGCAAAGAAGTGGGATCTCGCGGACCTCTCGCTCGGCAGCCTGACAGGGACGATGAATGTCGAGTCGCGCAAGCAGATCGAGCTGCTCCGCGCGCTTGCCGTCGACCCGCAGATCCTCATCCTCGACGAAATCACACAGGCGCTTTCCTACGACAACCGCCGCCGGCTCTACGCCATCATCGACAAATTCAAGGCGATGGGCCGCTCCGTCCTCATGATCTCCCACGACCTTGAAGAGGTCATGGGGGCCTGCGACCGCCTGACGGCGCTGCGCGACGGCAAGGTCGTCGCCACGGTCCGGACGGCGGATATCACGATGAACGAACTCAAGCGCATGATGGTCGGCCGCGACATGGAGGGCGACTATTACCGCGATGACAAGGCGCCGTCAAAGGGGGAGGACATCGTGCTTTCCGTCCGCGGCCTGAATGTGGTCGGCGAGATCAGCGAAATGGCGTTTGACCTCTACGAGGGGGAGATTGTCGGGTTTTGCGGGCTTTCGGACTCCGGCATCCACACGCTCGGCAAGGCGCTGTATGGCCTGTCCGAGGGGAGGGAGGGCAATATCCGGCTTGAAAAACTCGATTTGCCCATAGATTCGCCGCAGGCGGCGCTGAGGGGCGCGATGGCTTATGTGCCGAAAGAACGGGACTGGGAAGGGCTCATGATGCAGGGGAGCGTCCGCTCCAACCTCACGCTTCCTTCGCTTGACATCCTGAAAGACAAAATAGGCTTCCTCTGGACAGGCGCGCTCAATGCTTCCGCAAAGAGGTCGGTGGAGGATTTTTCGGTCAAATGCCGCGATATCGCCCAGGAGATGAACGGGCTTTCGGGCGGCAACAAGCAAAAGGTCAATCTCGGCAGATGGATCTCGAAAGAGCTGTCCTGCCTGATCCTCGACTGCCCGACCCGCGGCGTTGACGTCGGCGCGAAAGCCTATATCTATCAGCTTATGAAACAGCTCAAGGACGACGGGCTCGGAATGATCCTCATCTCGGACGAACTCCTCGAGGTGCTCGGCATGGCAGACCGCATCTTTGTCGTGAAAAACGGCAAGATCGCGAAAGAGCTGCGGCGGGGCGCGGATTTCACGGAAGAAAACATTATTGAGGTGATGCTATGATGGCGAAGACAAGAGGCAAAACAGACATCAGCACGACGACATCGGTGATTCTGCTGATTGCTGTCTTTCTTTTCTTTCTTGCCACGACGGGCGGGAAGGAGCTCAACGCGATCAGCCTGCAAAACATCCTCGATGCCTCCGTGATTTACATCATCGCGGGCCTTGGGCTGCTCTTCGTGGCGGCACAGGGCAGCGCGGACCTTTCAATCGGCGTCAACCTCGGCCTGTCGACCGTCATCGCGACGGCCATCGCCCTGAAAGTGCACGGGGATTGGGTCGCAATCCCGCTGACAATCGTGTTTGCGGCCTGCCTCGGATTGCTCAACGGCTGGCTCATCGGCACGATGAAGGTGCCGTCTTTCATGGTGACGATCGCGTGGCTGCTCGGCCTGCGCGGTTTCATCGTCTACTTCCAGACGGACATCATGCCGAAATTTTTGCCGGATATGACGGCGGCCTACTACCAGACGGCCGGCCCCCTGCTCGCTTTGAAAAACAACGCGGTCAAATACCCGATTTTCATCGCGCTCATTGTCGTCTTCTATCTGCTGCTGCAGCATACGAAGTTTGGCAGCTATTGCCGCGCAATCGGCGAAAATGAGCTTGTGGCAAAGAATATAGGCGTGCCTGTCCGCAAAATCAAACTGCTCGCCTTCATGGTTTCGGGCTTGATGGCGGGCATCGCGGGCCTTTTTTACCTGACGCGCAACGGAGGCACAAACAATACGGTCGGGCAAAACCTTGAGGTCGAAGTCTTGGTATGCATCTTTGCCGGCTGCATCCTCGTGACCGGCGGCTACGGCACGAATGTGCCGAAATTGCTGATTGGCTGCTTCACATTTTCGATCCTCTCCAACGGGATCGGCTTGATGTCGGCGACGCTGACCAAGACTTTCCCCTTGATCCCGCCCGCGTTCTGGAAGTCGGTGCCGCGCGGCATCATGCTCATCCTCATTATGTACGCGGTCATCCGCATGCGCGAATGGGAAGGCAAGCGGTCCGTGAAGCTGACGGAAGAGGACGAGGCGCGTACGCTGAACGCGGCGCTCGACGCGGCGTCCGCAAAATAGGCTCGGCTTCCTGCCTGCTTTTACAGCAAAAACGAGGCGGGGCCGTAGGCGTACATTTTGGCAGGGACTTCAAAGGGCGGCTCTTGCGGCGGGAGCGTGCCCGCGAGCAGGCGCTCCGCCGCTTCGCGCTGCGCCGTGACGGCTTCCTTGCCGAGCGGAAAACTGCCGTGCGACGGATAGACGGCATCATAGGCATCCGACAGGGCCTCGAGCTTTTTCAGCGACGCGGCGACCGCCGGGATGCTCCTGCTCTCCCCGAAAATAAAAACGGGCGCGCTCGATATCGTGTCGCCCGCAATGAGGATGCGGTTTTCGCGGTCGAGCAGCGCGATGCTGCCGGGCGTATGCCCCGGGATCAATATGGCCTCAAAAGACCTGCCGCCGATATCGATGACGTCGCCTTCCCAGAGCGGGAGGACGGCGGGGTTTCCGCCCACTTGCAGCGCGTAGTTTGCAAATTCCGAGGGATGCATGGACGCGGCCGCGAAGCCTGCGTTGCCGCCGAAGTGGTCGGGGTCGGCGTGCGTGTTGACGAGCACGGCCGGCCGGCCGGTCAGGCTGTCTACCAACGCCTTTACGTCGCCGGCACCGGCGCCTGTGTCGACGAGCAGCGCGCGCTCTGTGCCTTCAAACAGGAAAAACCGCACGAATCCTTCTTCTTCGATGCGCCAAGATTTTTCCGAGATGGGTATTGCGCGATAGGGGCTGTTTTCCATTGTCTTGCGTCCTCCGTTTCATTCAAGCCTTGTTTTTTACATTATACAAGAATCGGCGCACAATAACATCGATTGTGTTTTGGCGAAATTTGCGCGGATCGAAAATGGCCTGACAAGATGGCGCAATATGGTAATATATAGTTAATATGCTATATATTTACTATTATATGGGGTTTTGAGAGGTGTTAAGGTGGAACAAGGGAACAGCGGCCGGGTGGTCTCCGCGCTCAACGACTTGGCTTTCTCGGTAGGGCGCCACGCGCTAAAGCGCTGTGCCCATCGAGGACGAGGTACGACGGAGCTGAAGCTCCTGTACCTCTGCCATCAATTTGCTTTGCAAATTGGGTTAGGACTGTCATTGCGAGCGAAGCGAAGCAATCCAGCGGATAATGGATTGCTTCGGTTGCTGCGCACCCTCAGTCACTTTCACAAAATCAAAGATTTTGGAAAGTGTTGCATAAGGTCTTCTTGCAAATCTCTGCGAGATTTGAGAAGCACCATTATCGCAATGACGAGCAATTGGCTTGCAATAGCATGGCGTCTGAGCAGTTACATAAAAAACAGCGAAATCCTCGTTTTTCGTTGACATCAGTTTGCGAAACAATTACACTGAATACATTCGGTGAAATTTGATGGAAACTGATTTGAACCACTGAATTTTGTATTCTAACAAGCGGTTGTTGAGAGGAGGAAAGCTATATGGCAACGAAGGATAGTCTGAAGACTATACTCGGCAATGCGAACGTGATCGACAATCCGGACGTTCTCGCGTCATACGCGGTGAGCCACAGCTTCGACAAAAACTTCAAACCTTGGTATGTTGTAAAACCCAAGGATGCGGAGACGGTCGAAAAGCTTGTGGCTTTTGCAAATGAAACGAAGACTCCGTTGGTCCCGGTCAGTTCGACGGGTGTGAAGCTCAGGGGGGACAGCGTCCCCGGCGTGCCCGAGGCGGTCGTCGTCGATTTGTCCGGCATGGACAAGATCCTGAACGTGAACAGGCAGCAGCGGATGGTTGTCATCGAGCCGGGCGTCACATACGACCGGCTAAGCGCGGAATTGGCCAAGCAAAATATGGTCATCGCGGGCAGCCTGAAGCCGAAAAAAGGGCAGTCGGTCCTGACGGATATCGTGGAAGCCGTTCCGAGGCTCAACCCGATGATCCAATGGAACTTTTTCGATCCGCTGCGCTGCGCGGAAGTCACTTGGGGCGACGGCACGCGTATGTCCACAGGCGAGGCGGCCGGCGGGCCGCTCGATCTGAAGACGCAGTGGGGCAAACAGCAATGGCAGGTCCAGTACATGGGCCCGTGGATGACCGACTACTTCCGCCTCGTCACGCAGGCGCAAGGCAGCATGGGCATCGTGACATGGGCTTCGCTCAAGACGGCGGTCAAACCGCTCATCCACCAGCTCTATGTCGCGGAAGCGGACGATCTCGCCGATCTCGAGGGCTTCGTTTACAAAGCCATGTGGACGCGCTTCCCGGATGAGATTTTCATCTTGAACAATATGCAGCTTGCGAGCCTGATGGGCAAAACCCAGGCGGAGATCGAGTCGCTGAAGGAAGTCTTGCCTCCGTGGATCGTGGCGGCCTCCGCGGCCGGCAGGGAGCTCATCCCCGAGGTGCGTTTTGAAGCGCGCTCGAAGGATCTCATCGACATCGCGCAAGCCAGTGGCCTCGACCTCAAAGAAGGCCTCTCAAACCTCAGCGGCAGGGCGCTTTACCAAGAAGCCACGAGCACGGACGGCGACGTTTATTGGAAAGACCTCTATGCGGGTTCGCATCAAAACGTGTTCTTCCTCACGCAGCTTGACAAGACAGGCGTCTTCCTGCGGGCCGTCCGCGAGATTGCGGAAGACTTCGGATATCCGACGGAGGACATCGGCGTTTACATCCAGCCCAAGCACCAGGGCAGCAGCTATCACATGGAGTTTACCTTCCCCTACGATCCGGACAGCGCCAAGCAAACGGCGCGCGTACAGGATCTGACGGAGTCGGTCAGCGTCGCGGTGGCGGATCTCGGCGGTTATTATTCAAGGCCCTACGGCAAGTGGGCGGGCATCCAACTCAACAAGGACGCCCAGTCGCTGATGGCGCTGAAACGGCTGCAAAAAATCTTCGACCCCAATGACGTCATGAACCCCGGCAAGCTGGCCATTTAGCGGAAAGGAGGGATAAGACATGGCAAAGAAATCACTGTTCGATATGAAACCCGTCAAAGGGTATGAGAAGAAACTTGAAGACTTCTTCCCGATGGAGCGCCGTTGCAGCAACTGCCTCGGATGCAAATTCGTCCCCTTTGAAAAGATCAAAAGCAACCGCTTCGGCCGCAACTGCCCGAGCGTTTGGCACTACAATTTCAACACCTATTCCGCGCGCGGGCGTTTCCAGCTCGGCCAAAACATCATCGAGGACGGCTATGTGAAATTTGAAGGGCAGGCGCTTGACGCGATCTTCAACTGCCAAGCCTGCGGCGCTTGCGACGTCGGCTGCAAGGTGACGCGTTTCAACCTCGAGCCGCTCGCGCACAACATTGCGCTGAAAGAGCGCGCCGTCGAAAAAGGGCTGGCCCCGGTGGAGCTCAAGGCGGCGGCAAATTCGCTCACAAAGCAAAAGACGATGCTGCCCGACGCCAAAAAGGCAAACCGCGCGGACTGGGCGGCAGGGCTGAAGCTCAAAGACGTATCCGGCAAAGAGACGGCGGAGTATGTATTCTTCCCCGGCTGCCAGTACGCCTACGACCCCGAGCTGCAAAAGAAAGCCAAGACTTATGTCAAAGTCCTGCAAAAGGCGGGCGTTGACCTCGGCTACCTCGGCAAGCTCGATATGTGCTGCGGCGGCAGGGCCAAGCAGACGGGATTCCGCGAGGAGTTTGAGGCGGAGGCGCATGCCAACGCCGCAGCGTGGGAAAAGGCCGGCGTCGTCAAGATCGTTACGCCTTGCTCGGATTGCTACCACGCGATCAAGCGCCAGTACGCCCTGCTCGGCATCAAAGTCGAAGTCGTGCACGCGGTCGAGCTCATCGCGGACCTGGTCAAGGCCAAAAAGCTCAAATTCAAAAAGACGCTCGACGTGGCGGTCACGTACCACGACCCTTGCCATCTCGGACGCCTCGGCGAGCCGCATGAAGACTGGAACGGCACGGAAAAGAAGATTCTCAACCAGGTCCATACTTGGGAGCCGCCGCGCCCGCGCTATGCCGGCACTTACGGCATTTACGACGCCCCGCGGGAAATCCTGGCCGCGATCCCCGGCGTACGCCTCATCGAGATGGAGCGTATCCGCGAAAACAGCTGGTGCTGCGGCGCCGGCGGCGGGTGCAGCGTCTTCAATCCGGAGTATTCCGACGCCATCGCGTCCGAGCGCGTCACCGAGGCGCAGGCGACAGGCGCCGAAGCCATCGTGACGGCCTGCCCGTGGTGCGAGATCAACCTGACCGGCATCGAATCCGACAACGGCACTTATTTGGACGTCGTCGACATCATTGATCTCGTCGCGAAAGCGCTGTAGAAAGGAGGCGAAGACAATGGCATTAACAAGAGAATTTTACAGAGCGCTCGAAGACGTCGTCGGAGGGCGCAACATCTCCGAAGACCCTGCCGTGACCGAAAACTATCGGTGCATCACGGCGCAGTCCTCCGCGCATTACGGCCCCGAAGACACGAGGACGCCGAAACCGCAGGCGGTCGTGCTGCCGGGCAGCACAGACGAGGTTCAGCAGATTGTCAAGCTCTGCAACAAGTACAAAGTCGAGTTCAAAGCCGCGTCCACTTTCTGGGCGGCGATGGGCTTCATCGGAAGCGACAACGCGATCCAGCTCGATATGATCCGAATGGACAGCATCGAGGTCGACGCAAAGAATATGCTCGCAATCGTCGAGCCTTTCGCGGTTGGCGGCACCGTGCAGGTCGAAGCGATGAAAAACGGCCTCACCTGCAACATCGCGGGCGTCGGCTGCTCAAGCTCCACGCTGGCCGGCTCCTCGGGCTGGGTCGGGTTTGGGCCGAGCTCGATATTCACGGGCATCGCGAGCGAAAACCTGCTCGGCGCCGAATGGGTGCTTCCGGACGGCGAGATCATCCGTACGGGCACGCTCGGCTCCGACGGCGAATGGTTTTGCGGCGAGGGCCCGGGGCCAAGCCCCCGCGCGATTTTCCGCGGCTGGACCGGTACGGCGGGCACGATGGGCGTCTGCACAAAGATCGCGATCCGCCTGCATCCATGGCCCGGCCCCAAGTGGATTCCGGTCCGGGGCACGGCGCCGCTGTATATGGCCGACGGCCTCGACAACGTCCGCGCGTACACGATCTGCTTCCCGAGCTGGGACGCTTACGCGGAAGGGTTCCGCCTTCTCTACGAAGCGGATGTCTGCTATCTCGCGCACAGGCAGTTTAATATGTTCGGCCGCGACATCAAGACCGCGTTGGTCGAGATCTTCACGCATCCGGAAAAGCAATTTTGCGATATCCCGGCGCTTGTGGAAGACCCGTATCTGAAAGAGCAAAACGCGGACATGAAGATCGACGTGCAGATTGTCTTGGCGGGCTTCTCGGAGCGCGATCTTGATTACAAGGAAAAGGCTTTCGACGCCATCCTCGAGCAGATCGGCGCGCACAAATCCGAGTATTATTTGCAGCAGGATATCGAGGACTTCACAAAGCTCTATCTGCTCCGCCTTGCGCGCAAAAACTACAATTACACGCTTTGCTCCTCGTACGAAGGCAACTTCGGCCTCTCTGCCAATGTCTTCGTGGCGGCTCCGCTCATGGAAGAAGCGGCGGCCCTCAAGAAAAAATGGGAGCAGACGCACACAGGCGTTGCGGCGGTCGGCGGCGATTCGGACATGGGTTCCGTCTCCGGCATCGGCGGCGGCGGCACGACGGGCTGGGAGTTTTTTGTGCACTTTGACGGATTTGACAGGGATTCGATCTACGACAGCAAGGCGCACATCGACGAGACGGCGGCGTGGATGAAGGAAAAGGGCCTCGGCGCAGACTTCGGCCGCTGGAACACGGAAGTCCGCCACCCCGACGGATACAACTACACGCAGGAAGAGCACGACGCGATGTACAGCAAGATCGCGCAGCCCGGGCTCGCGACCTACCAGTGGAAAATCCGGGAGGCGTTCAACCCGAACCATCTGACAGGGTCCTACTACAAGACGGCGACGCCGCCTGAGTGCAAGGGCAAGAAGTAGGCGCGGCAGCGCGAAACCTCATGGCATGCGAGCGGTGGCGCGGCGGCAAATGAAGCAAAGGGGGGTAGCCCGGAAAGGCAGCCCCCTTTTTATATTTGGCTAAGACATCATTTTATTTCTCGCCGCTTCCATAGAGAGAAGCCTGCCCTAAAGTCCAGGCGGGGCCTATCCCGCAAGCACCCCGCGAATCCACTCGACGGACTTTCGGATGTTCTCATCCGAAGCGTCGCACTCGATGGAAACATCGCCGTCAAAATCCCTTTCTTTCATATAGTTTAGCACCGCGCGGATATTGTCCGCGTTCGCGCCGGCGCCGATGGGCACGGCCGACATCCCGATGCCCGTTTCTTCGCCGCGCAGCGCGGCGGCGAGGCCGGGGTCCACGTCTTTGATGTGTGAAGACACGATGTATTTTTCGAGCTCCTTGTAATACGCGAGCGGGTCGTGGCCTTGGATGAACGTGTTGCCCGTATCAAAATTGATCCTGAGATGCTCGTCTTCAAAGTGGCTGAGCAGCTTCAGCATGAACTCGCCATCGCCCGTATAGGGGCCGTGTGGCTCGATGCAAATGATGATGCCATAGTCATGCGCCCATTTGAGGATTTCCGTATAATTGCCGATCGTGATCCGCAGCATTTCATCCTTTGGCATATCCGGCGCGCTGCCGGAGTCCACGCTGTCCACCTTGGGCGCGCCGAGCTCCTTCGCGTAGCGAATGACCTGCGTGTAATACTGGATGCCGTAATAGCTGCCCTGCGGCCCAAAGATGGGATAGGACGCGTCGAGCATTGAGAGTTTCAAGCCATTTTCCTCAAGCAGACGCTTGATTGGGTAGGGGTTGTCCAAGATTGAAAGACTCGGGTCATAGCCGAGCGCGGAGACAAAATACTGGCCGTTGACCGTTCCCGCCTCGAGATATTTCAGATCGTATTTGACCGCCGATTCGACAGCCTGTGTGAAGTTGCCCGACTGGCCGCGCCAGTTGTCTGCGTGCATTCCGAGTCGCATTCCCATTGCATTACCTCCTCCTTGTTCGTGTATCGGCGGCACCGCCGCAATTGATAACCCGAGTATACTTAAACGATTAAGCAAAGTCAATAGCGCATTGAGCGATTTGCGCCCGAATGGTATAATCCTTTCATGGAAAAGGATTCGAAGCAAAAAAAGGACGGCGGCAAGCAGCCCACAATCAGCGACATCGCAAAACTCGCAGGCGTTTCGGCCGCAACGGTTTCATACGTGATCAACGATAAAAAAGGCGTGTCCGATGAAGTGCGGGCGCGTGTGCGGGCGGTGATGGCCCGCGTGGGATATTCGCAAAACCTGCGCGCGAAGGGGCTCAAGACGCGCCATAGCTACACCATCCACGCCGTCATCCGCAAAGAAGCCGCGCCCGCGTGCAAAACTTTTTATTTTGGCGTTATCGCGTGCATGGCCGAGCGCCTTTCCCCCGGCAGCTATAGCATCGTGCCTGTATTCCAATCGGATGACGAAAGCGATACTACGCTGCCTGATCTGATACGCAATGGCGATACCGACGGCATCATCGCATTCCAGGGGCTGGCGCCCCGCACCGCGCGCGCGCTCGAGCGCGGCAATTTTCCCTGTGTCGTGGTCAATCCGGGTTTCGAGGCAGAGCCGGGGGCCGTTTCCGTGCAAATCGATTTTGAAGAGCTGTCGTACCGCGCGGCCGCATATCTCGTGTCGCTCGGCCACAAGGATGTCGCTTTCGTCGGAATGCGGAGCCTGCCCTTCTTCTTCAACGCGACGAAGCGCGGTTTTCGGCGCGCCATGCGCGAAAACGCCTTGCCCGTGCGCAAGGAGTGGATTAGAGGCGAAGCCACCTGCAGCGAGGGCGCGGCAAAAGCCATGCGCAATATCCTGGCGGCGGGCGGCGTTTCAGGATGCGGGCATCCCACCGCCGTATTCTGCGCACAGGACAATTTTGCAATCAGCGCGATGAGCGCCGCGAGGGCGGCCGGATACCGCGTGCCCGAGGACATCAGCTTCATAGGCCTTGACGACGTGCCCGAGGCGAAGTATATAGAGCCCCCGCTCGCAACGATCCCCATCTCGCCGCAAATACTCGCGGACGAAGCCATAGACCGGCTGTTTGCCATGATGGCCGGCGCGCCGGCGGAGAGCGTCACGATACCAAGTATGGAAGTGGCGCCGCGCGCGTCCGTCACGCGCCGGGAGTAAGCAACGGCACGTTTGCGTCTTGGATGGCGAAAGAAATTGATGCCGGAAACGGCAACCCAAAACAATCACGAGGAGGCGACCATGATCGAAACAATCTGCACAGACAAAGCCCCGGCGGCGATCGGGCCTTACAGCCAGGCAAAAAAAGCGGGCGGCTGGATATTTTGCTCGGGCCAAATCCCGCTCGACCCCGAAACGGGAAACGTCGTCGGCGCGGAGATCGCGGCGCAGACGGAGCGCGCGCTTGACAATCTTGCCCATGTGCTGTCGATGGCCGGGGCAACGCCGGCGGATGTGCTGAAAACCACGTGTTTTCTTGCCGACATCGCGGATTTTTCCGCGTTCAACGAGGTTTACGCAAGGTATTTCCCGACGGGGCCGGCGAGATCCTGCGTTGCGGCGCGCGGCTTGCCCAAAGGCGTTCTCGTGGAAGTCGAAGCGGTCGCGTACATCGGCGGCTGAGGAAGCTAAAGAAGCTAAAGAAGCTGAGGAAGCTGAGGAAGCGGGCTGTATGCGATGTTGCCGAAAAGGGCAGGGAATGATGGGCGTATGGACGGAAGTATGGACGGAAGTATGGAGGCGCGTATTGAGGGGAGTTATATCTTTGAATACAGTTCGCCCGTTGGCTTGCTCACAATCTCAAGTGACGGCGAAAGGATCACGGGGCTTTGGATAAAGGGGCAAAAGTATTTTGCCGCTGCCTTGGCGCCGCAAAATACCGTAATGGGCGCAAGAGGCCTGCCTGTTTTTGAGAGCGCGAAAGAATGGTTGGACACCTATTTCGGCGGCAAAAATCCCGCGTTCACGCCGCAGCTTGCGCCAAGGGGGAGCCCTTTTCGCCAAGCCGTATGGGAAATTTTAAGGGGGATTCCCTATGGCGATGCCATCGCCTATGGCGATATTGCCAAGACCCTCGCCTTGCAGCCCGGCAAGGAAAAAATGTCCGCGCGGGCGGTGGGCGGCGCGGTCTCGCACAACCCGATTTCCATCATGATACCCTGCCATCGCGTCATCGGCGCGGACGGAAGCCTGACAGGCTACGCCGGCGGAATCGGGATCAAGTCAAAGCTGCTGGTTTTGGAGCAAGTGGATATGAAGCTTATGAAGCGACGGCGATTTCTTTGATGCAAAACCCCCTGCCGCCGAGCAGCTCGAGTTCCTTGCCCCCGCACTGATGGCATGCGCCTTTTGCCTTCTGTTTGCGGTCATCGCGCACGGCGTTTATTGCGAAACCAATTGCCATCCCCGATTACGGCAAGCCCTGCCGAAATGCCAGCATGGCGCGGCGGACGTACAATCCCATTTTTTCCGCGAGGTCGTACCCGCCGTGCGCGAGCGCCCAGTCAAAGAGCATTCCGCGCGCCACGATGAGCAAGAAGTCCGCAATCCGTTCGGGTTTTTCCCCGCCCCCGAAAGCCCCCCCGTCCTTGGCGGCGGTCACGAGGCTCATCAGCCGCGTATACATATAGCGCGACTTGTCGAGGAAGAAATCGTGCTGCACCTTGAGGACCATGCTCGTGTGCTCGTAGCCCCGGTCAACGTGGAATTTGGCGTAGTGCCGGAAAAAAATCTCGATGTCGCCCGCCGCGCCGCCCGTAAATTCCGGCTCGACGTTTTCCTCATAGTAATAGTCGATCTGCTTGAAAAATTCCACGATGATGTCCGATTTGGAATGGTAGTAATGATAATAAGCGCCGACCGAGACGCCCGCCTTGCGGCAGATATCCTCGACTGTCACGTTGCCGTAGCCGTATTTGTCGATGAGCTTCACGGCGCTCTGGAAGAGCTTTTTCTTTGTTTTCATCGCGCGCATCGCGCGGTCTGTCACGATTTTCTTTGGCATCTGTTATTTCCTCCTGCCATTATCCATTATAACATGATAAAATCGCGCGGATGGCTTGTCATTTTATTGGCAGAAGATTAAAATAACAAGTGGATTCCTGAAAGGATTTCAGAGAGAAAATTGAGTGGAAGTCAAGAAGAGGAGGATTGTGTCTATGCAACTTCAGAGGGTGCCGCTGACCATAAATGGCGTCGAGCGGTTTTTGCTCTGCAGCCCGGACGACGTGCTGTCCGAGGCGCTCAGGCGCCACGGATTTTTGGGCGTCAAGGTTGGGTGCGGGACGGGCGTTTGCGGCGCGTGTACCATTATCCTGAACGGCAAGGTGGTACGGTGCTGCAACACCAAGATGTCAAAGGTCGAGGACCATAGCGAGATTCTCACCATCGAAGGGCTTGGGATACCGCAGAGCCTGCACCCGCTCCAGCAGGCATGGGTGACATACGGGGCGGCCCAGTGCGGGTTTTGCTCGCCGGGATTCATCGTTTCGGCGTATGGGCTGCTTTTGGAAAACCCGGCCCCCTCGCGGGAAGAGGTGCGCGACTGGTTTCGCGCGCATCGCAATATTTGCCGGTGCACAGGGTACAAGCCGATTGTCGATGCCGTGATGGCTGCCGCGGAGGTGATGCGCGGCGAGAAGACGATGGACGACATCATTTACAAACATCCCGAAAACAGCGAATACTACGGATCGTATCTGCCGCGCCCGTCGGCGGTCTCCAAGGTCACCGGCCAGGCGGACTACGGCGACGACCTCAAATACAAGCTGCCGCAGGGCGCCATCCAGCTCGTGCCGGTCATCGCCGAGGTAAACCACGCGACGATTGTCAGCATCGACATTGCGGAGGCCGAAGAGGCGCCCGGCGTATTCAAGGTCCTTACCGCGAAAGACGTCAAGGGCACGAACAATCTTGCCGTCGCGTTCGGCCATATCGTCGCGCGCCAAAAGGGCAATGGCGTCACGGATTATCCCGTCATCGCGGACAAAAAGATTTGCCGGCGCGGCGATGTCGTGGCGGTGGTTTGCGCGGACACCGAAGCGCACGCCAAGGCCGCCGCGAAGCTCGTCAAGCAGGAGCTTGAGATTTTGCCGGAGTACAAAACGTTTGTCGAGGCGGCGATGCCGAACGCGCTGCAAATCCACAAGGACGTGCCGAACGTTTATATGTACGCGCCCGTGTTCAAGGGGGAGGTGGACGACGACAGTTTTGACGGCGCGGCTTATTCCGCAGGCGGCTCGTTTCACAGCCAGCATGAGCCGCATCTGCCGATCGAGCCCGATGTCATGCAGGGCTACATCGGCACCGACGGGATGTACACGATCCAGTGCAAGTCACAGGCAATCACGGAGACGATGGAGGCGGTGTCCGTCGCCTGCGGCATCCCGATGGAAAACCTGCGCATGATTGAAAACACTGTCGGGGGCGCGTTCGGGTATTCCGTCGGCACAAGCACGTTTGCCATCATGGGCGCGGCGCTAGTCGCGCTTGAGGCACCATGCACGATGACGCTCACCTACGAACAGTTCAACCATATGACCGGCAAGCGCAGCTCGACATTCACGAACGGGCGCATCGCCTGCGACGGGAATGGCAAGATTACCGCGGCGGAATACGACGTCGGCCTTGACCATGGCGCCTATGCGGGTTCCGGCGGCCTGATTTTCAACAACTTGATCAGCATCGGGTTTCATGGGTACAATATCCCGGCGATGCGCGGCCTCGCGCGCGGCGGCGCGTCAAACAACGCGTTCAATTGCCCGTACCGAGGTTTTGGCTCGCCCCAGATTTACACGACGACGGAAGCCTTGATCGATATGCTCGCCGAGAAAGCGGGGATTGACCCTTGGGAGTTTCGCTATCTCAACGCGGCGCGTCCCGGAGACACGACAATCAACAGCCGCCCGTATTTTGACTATGTCTACCCGGCATTGCTGGAGATGGCCAAGCCATACTACGACCGGTACAAGGCAGAAGCCGAGGAGGGGAAGAAAAACGGCAAAATGCTCGGCGTCGGCATTTCGCTCGGCGGATTTTTGGCGACGATCGGCCGGCCCGACCACGCGGACATCGCGCTTGAGCTCAATCCGGACGGCACGATTACGCACTTCGGAACGTGGGAGGATGTCGGGCAAGGCGGCGATATCGGCACGGTCACGGTCACGCTGGAAGCGTTCCGCGAGCTAGGCTACCTATTGCGCCCCGATCAAGTCAAATGCGTGATGAACGACAGCAAGCTCTGCCCCGATACGGGCCTCGCGGCCGCGTCCCGCATGCATTATATGTGCGGCAACGCGACGCGCGACGGCGCAAAAAACCTGCTCGACGCCATGCGCAAGCCGGACGGCACGTACCGCACCCATGACGAGATGGCCGCAGAAGGCATCCCGACGAAAGCGGGCGGGCATGTTGACCATTTCGGGCATGTCGATATCGATTTTGGCCTCGACCCGAATACCGGCGAGGGAATCAAGGACCGGACGTATATGTACGCGGTCAACACCTGCCTCGTCGAAGTAAATCCGGATACGGGCAAAGCGACTGTGGTCCGCTATACCACGGCGTGCGATGTCGGCAAGGTCGGCAACAGGCTTGCAGTAGACGGGCAGGCGTACGGCGGCCTGTCGCACTCGATTGGGTTTGCGCTCAGCGAGGACTATGACTCCGAGAAGAAGTACGGCAATATGGCGGCTTGCGGCATCCCGACAATCGATGCCGTCCCCGATGATTTCAATGTGCTGTACTACGAAGGCAATCCGCGCGAGCTCGGCCCGTTCGGTTCGAGCGGGTGCTCCGAGTGCTTCCAGTCAAGCGGGCATATGGCCGTGATTAACGGAATCAGGGACGCAAGCGGGGTGCGCGTGTACGCGTTGCCGGCGACGCCCGACAAGATCAAGGCGGGCCTTGAAAAATTGGCCAACGGCGAAGACCTCACGCCGCCGCCTTATTATCTTGGCAGCGACTTCGAGGACGAGCTTGACTACATCCGCGCCAACCCGATTGTCATAGAACATTGAGGAAATGCCAGGAACAGGGGGGCGGGAAACCGCCCCTTATCTATGAGATGGGCAACAGAGAATGACGATGATGCAGACGCAAGAGGATACGCGGGAATTTGTACGCGGCTGTGTGCGGGGGGATGCGCCCCCGTGCGCCGCCGCTTGCCCTTTCGGCGTGGACGTGCGCGATTTTTTGCGGAAAGCCGCAAGAGGGAAATGGGCGTCGGCTTACAAGGCCTACCGCAACGCGGTCGTGTTCCCCCGGATTGTGGCCGAGCTTTGCCCGCAGCCGTGCAAAAACGCGTGCGAGATTGCGGAGCGGCCGATTGAGCTTTTGGCGGTGGAAAACGCGGTGCTCGCGAATATCAAAAAAAGCGGCGCCGATTTTTACGCGGTGCCGCCCAAGGCGCAGCGGGTCGCGGTTTACGGCGCGAATTATGCGGGGCTTGCGTGCGCGGTGCATCTCGGCGCAAAACAATATGCCGTCACCGTAATCGGCGATTTTGAAAAACTGCCGGAACGCCACCGCAGCGAAATCATGACGCAAATCGGAAAATTTCCGGTGAGAATCGAGAAAGAGCCGGACGGCTCGCGGTACGACGCGGAATATACAGCCCCGGAAACGCGCGATATTATCTCTGATATCGTGGCGGGCAAAAACGAGGCGGTGCGCATTGAGATTTTTCTTGGGACAGGCAAGTATCCTGCGGAAGAGGCTGCTTCCCCATACGAAAACCGGACGGCAGGCAGCCCTGTGCTGACCGCCGGGCAGGCGACCGAAGAAGCGGCGCGGTGCCGGATGTGCGATTGTTCAAAGTGTTTTGACGTATGCGAGATGCTTCGCGCTTTCGGCAAGGAGCCGAAACGGGCGGCGCTCGAGTTTTATACGGATATGCACGTCAATCCGCCGCTCAGCCGCCACAGCCTCACGCGCGAGGCGTATAGCTGTTCCGGCTGCGGGGCCTGCGCGGACGTATGCCCCGCCGGGATCGACCTGGGAAAAATGTTCTACGCATATCGCAAAATGAGGGCCGGCAAAAACAACGCCCCGACCGCGTTTCATGACATATTCCTCCGCGACATGGAGCACGCGGGCACGCTCGGCGCGTACGTTTCGGCGGGAAGAGGGCGCCGTGAATGCGGCTACGCGTTTTTTCCGGGATGCAGGCTCGGGGCGATGGACCCGCGCCACGTAACAGCGTCCTACGAGTTTCTCGACGAAAATTTCAGCGCCGGCATCATTCTCGGCTGCTGCGGCGCGCCGGCCTATTGGGCGGGATATGAGGAATCGTTTTCGTCCAATCTGGAAAAATTGCGGCATGATTGGGAAACGATAGGAAAACCGGTGCTCGTCCTCGCGTGCGCAAGCTGCGGCCGGATGCTGAAAAACGCCCTGCCGGAGATGCAAACCGTTTCCCTGTATGAATTGCTCGCCTCGTCGCCGGATATTTTGCCGCAAGCCGGGGCCGCGGGCGGGCGCAAGGGCATAAATCAGCGCTTCCCTTTGGGCAAAGCGGCGATATTCGACCCGTGCGCCGCAAAACACGAGACGCGCGCGCGCGCCGCTGTCCGGGCATTGGCGGCGCGCGCGGGAATAGGGCTGAGCGAGCCGGAAGCCCCGGGGCAGTGCTGCGGCAACGGCGGGCATTTCCGCGTCGCGAACCCGCCTTTGTATGAGCAAATAACAGAGAGCCGCGCGGGCGAATCGCCTTTGCCGTACATCGTGTACTGCTCAAACTGCAAGGCGGTGTTCGAGGAACGCGGCAAATCCGCGACGCATATTCTCGACGCGGCATTCTCGTTGGATACCGCCCGGACGCCGCTCATCGAAGAGACGCGCCAAAACCGAACCAAGGCAAAGGCTGAAGTGGCGGCATATATTGACGGGCAAAAAGAAGCGCCCGAGGCTCCGGAATGGGATCGCGTGAGGTTGGTTTTGGAGCCGCGGCTGGCGGAGAGCATTGACAGGAAGCTCATAGGGCAGGATGATATCCGGGAGGCGATATTTTTTGCCGAGCGCGGCGGCGCCTGCTTTGAGGGTGAAAACGGCGTACGCCAATGTTCGCTTGCAAAAAAGGCGCTGACCTATTGGGTCAGGTACATCAGGCTTCCGGACGGAAGTTTTGAGATTGCGGACGCGTACTCCCACCGCATGCGCATCCTTTCGGGGGATTCCAAGTGAGCGGCCAGTCTTGGATTTGCGTCAAGTGCAATGTCCCGCTTGAGCCGAAAAAAACGCTGTTTTCCTATCTCGGGAACACTTTTTCGCACGATGTAAAGGCTTGCCCTGTCTGCGGCGCGGTGATGATCCCGCAGGATTTGGCGGAAGGCCGCATGGCTGATATCGAAAAACAATTGGAGGACAAATAACAGAGGGGCCGCCCCTGCCGCTTTGGGCCGCCCCTCTGTCATTCCAGCCAACCCTTTCCCCGGCGTTTCTTAGAAGTCGATGTCCTTGCCCTCGTAGATATAGCGCAGCACCTTTTCCATGCCCGATGCGTCGATATCGCGCGGGTTGCTGATGACGAGCGAATCCGTCATCGCGTTGGCGGCGATATCCGCCACCTTCGCTTCCCACTCGGCCTCCGGGATGCCGTACTCTTTCAGGCTCTTCGGGATGCCGAGGGAGGCGGCAAGCGCGCGCACTTTCTCCACAAATCCGGCGACGAGCTCGTCGTCCGTCTGCCCTTGGGCACCGACGTATTTGGCAAGCGCCGCGTATTTTGCTTTCGCGCCGGGGTCTTTTGCGTTGTACTGAATGACATAGGGCAGGTAGATCGCGTTGGCGAGGCCGTGCGGGATATGGCCGCCGTCAAACATGCCGCCCGTCTTGTGCGCCATCGCGTGGCTGATGCCGAGCATCGAGCTCGAAAAGGCCATGCCGGCTAAGCACTGCGCGTAATGCATCGCTTCGCGCGCGCCCGGGTCGCCCCCGTAGGCTGCGGGCAGGCAGTCAAAGACCATCTTGGCCGCATAGAAAGACTGCGCGTCGGTGAACGGCGAGGCAAATTTCGCGACGAAAGACTCTGTAGCGTGCGTCAAAGCGTCGAGGCCCGTGTGCGCGGTCAGCTTTTGCGGCATGGTGTCCGTCGCGTCGGGGTCGAGAATGGCGATGTCGGGAATAATGTCAAAGCCCGCGACGCCAAACTTGATGCCCGTCGAATAATCGCAGATGACGCTCGCGTTCGTGACCTCGGAGCCCGTGCCGGAAGTCGTCGGAATCGCGAGGAAGCGCGCTTTGCCTCTCAGCGGCGGCATATTGAAAGGATTGATGTCAAAGATGTCGGCGTCCGGATGCTCGTACAGCACCCACATGGATTTCGCGGCGTCGATGGGCGAGCCGCCGCCGATCGGGATGATCCAGTCCGCGCCGAAAGCCTCCATCGCGGCCGCGCCTTTGCGCACGGTCTCTACGGAAGGGTCGTTTTCCACGCCTTCAAAAAGATAAGTTTCAAACCCCGCTTCTTTCAGGTATCCCTCCGCCTTGCCGAGCAGGCCGGACTTTTTGACCGAGCCGCCGCCGATGACGATGAACGCCTTTTTGCCTTCGAGCGTTTTCAGCGCGTCCATGCTGCCCCGGCCGAAATAAACATCTCTCGGAACTGTAATTCTTGGCATTTTTTGAACCCTCCTCACATTGAAACACAGAGTACATTCGGTGAATTTATTCTATTATATAGCGGCGCGCAATTCAAATGAAATTTTGCGCGTTGCAAATTTCGATAATATTCGTATTGAGTTTTTCACGCTGCAAGCTCCGTATATATTTTTTATTTACAATTAGCTTTTAAGATGCTATAGTAAAGCAATCCACCAAGGTTTTGGGCAATATGGCGTGAAGGAGAAACAAATGAAGAAACATATTCTGACGGTACTGTTTGTATTGGCAATTTCCTCCGCATTGATTTTCGCGGGCTGCGGAAGCAATGATGCCCCAGCGGCGTCCCCTCCCGCAGATTCGGGTTCAAGTTCGTCAGATGCAGATGCCGATGCCGCCGCGCCGGCGGATGCGGCCGGGCTTGAGGACTGGGACGGCATTAAATTGACGGTCGTCACATTCTACGGCCCATCGCACAGGGCGATCGACGTCATCCAGCCTTGGCTTGATGAAGTCAAAAGCCAATCCGGCGGAAAGATTGATTATGAGTTTTATCCGGGCGAGGAGCTTGTGAAGAATGCGGAGATGTATTCCGCGCTTCAGGACGGCGTTTGCGATGTGCTCTTTTCGGATGCCGCGTACAATCCCGACGCGTTCCCGCTTCTCCGGGGATTCAGCCTTCCCGGGCTCCCGATGCCCAACAGCGTAGTCTCGACCTATGTCGCCAACGATTATTGGAAATATGCCGAAGAGCAGGGTTGGGCGGAAACGCAGAGTTTCAAATTCCTCTGGGCAATCGGCTTCACCCCGGCGGCGTTTGAAAGCAACAAGAAGATTGAAAAGATTGAAGACTTTTCCGGCATGCAGATCCGCGCGAACGGTTTTAACGTCGATCCCGTCAAGGCGCTTGGCGCCGCGCCGGTTGCGCTGCCCGCACCCGAAGTATACGAAGGTTTGATGAAGGGCACCGTCGATGCGTCCCTGATGCAATATGACGCGCTCGTCAACTGGAAACTTGCCGAGGTCGCAAAGTATGGGATTTGGGCGCCGGTCGTCGCAAATACCAACTCATACGGGATCATGAATATCAATACATGGAATTCCTTGCCGCCTGCGGCGCAAGAGCTCATCATGAAGATCAGCGACAATTCCGCTGTCGAAGCGGCGCCGCTCTTCGATGTGATGGGTGAAGAGGGCGTTGCTTTTGCCGAGGAACAGGGTGTGGAATTTTCCACCCTTGACGATGCCACACTTGACGCCATGAGGGCAAAATTGGCGCCGGTCGCGGACAAATGGCTGAGCGATGTCAACGGGTCGGGCCTGCCCGGCGACGACGCGTTTGCAAAACTCAAGGAGCTTACCGAAAAGTACAGTGGCCTATATGGCGAATAGGCCATAAAGCAACAGGGGTTGCCCCAGGCTTTTGGCCCGGGGCAATTTTGCGTCAACAGGAGGAACAAGTGTGAACAATTATGTTTCCAAGAATGATTCATGGCGATATTTGCGCGGTCGCATGGGGGCCGCAGGCTGGTAATCCATGAGAAAATTTCGGGATATTATATTCAAAATCGACGACGCGTTTGTGAAAATTGCGAATATCTGCATCGCGTTGAATATGATGGTCGTCGTAATCAGCGTTTTGGGCAGGGTGCTGTTTCATTCTCCGATTTTGGGGCTGACGGATATCGTTGCTTTTTCGTTTGGCTTGTCGTGCGCTTTTTCGTTTTGCATTACCGAGAAGAATAGAGGCCATATCTCGATGGATTTATTTTTGACGATTTTGCCGCGCAGGGGGAAGATTGTTGACCATGTGGCCATGGGGGCGCTCAATCTTTTTACGCTCGGCTTGATTACGTTCGTTTTCTTTCGCTACATCGGAAGCACATTCAACAATCACATGGTATCTTGGGTCATTCACATCCCTTACTATCCGTTTGTCGCGGCGGCGGCTATCGGCATGGTGCTCTTTTTTGCGACGGCGCTTGCCAATTTTTTCATCGTTTTGGATGAATTAAAAGAGCCCGGCAAAACGGCGGGGGAAAAGGAGGCGCTTGTATGACGCCTATCATGATTGGCATCATCGGAATCGTTGTTTTGCTGGTTCTCTTGGTGAGCGGCATGCCGATTGCCGCGACGATGGCCGTTGTCGGCATTGTCTTTTTCGGCCTGATCAGCGGGTTCGGCAAAGCATTGAGTTTGATTTCAATGGACTTGTTCGCAAATATCAATTCCTATACACTCAGCGTGATTTCAATGTTTACCTTGATGGGCTTTTTTGCGCTGCACGCGGGCATAGGGACGCAATTATACAATTTTGTCGATAAATGCCTCGGCCATCTGCCGGGGGGCATGGCCATCGCGTCCGAGGGCGCGTGCGCGCTGTTTGGCGCGGTGTGCGGGTCGGGTACAGCGACGGTATCGACGATTGGCTCCATCGCGCTGCCTGAAATGAAACGATACGGATATAGCGATTCGCTGTCTACGGCGGCTATCGCAGCCGGAGGCGGGTTGGGGCTCTTGATTCCGCCGAGCATGACGGCGATTGTCTACGGGCTTCTGACGGAACAATCCATCGGAAAGCTGTTTATGGCCGGGATTATGGCCGGCGTCATCCTGATGCTTTTCTTCATGATTGCCATCTATATCATGGCCAAACGCAAACCGGATATGGCGCCGACGGGCGTGAAGTCGACATGGAAACAACGTTGGGAGGCAATGGGCAGCGGGTTGCTGGAAGTTGTCATTATTTTTGCGGTTTCAATCGGCGGCCTGTCCGTCGGATGGTTCACGCCGACAGAGGGCGGCGCGATCGGCGCGTTTGCCGTTTTGGCGGTTTGCCTGATCCGGCGCAAGATTGCATGGAAAGGAATCCTTGCGGCGCTTACGGATACGGCGAAGACGATCGGCATGGTCGTTTTCCTCATAGCCTGCGCGACGGCATTCAGCCGCTTCCTTGCGGTTTCGCGCATCTCTTCGGCGATCGCAGACGGGCTCGCCGGGCTGGATTTGACGCCGACGGCCCTGATGATTGTGGTTGTGCTGATTTATTTGGTATTCGGATGCTTCGTCGATTCACTGCCGCTGATTATGCTGACGGTGCCTATTTTCTACCCTATCGTGGTTGATATGGCCGGGTACGACCCGATTTGGTTTGGCGTGATCATCACGATCGTCGCCATTATGGGGACGATCACGCCGCCTGTGGGAATCAACGCCTATGTTGTCAAATCCGTCGCGAGAGACGTGTCGCTGCAAACTGTGTTCAAAGGGGTTTGGCCCTTTATCGGATGCCAGCTTGCGAGTATCGCTTTGTTTATTGCGGCACCGGAATTGCTGTTGTTTATACCGAACCATATGATGTAATATCGGCCCTGCGGCTATTGCAGTTCACACCTTGCGCAGGATGAACATCAAGCAGCTCAGCCCAAGCAGCGCGGACAGCGCGGCCGCGAACCACAGCAAGGGATTCATGCCGTCGCCCGTATTCGGCACATTTGACGCGCCCGCGCCGGCATCGCCCCCGCCATCCGGCGGCGTATTCCCGCCCGCCCCCGCAGCCACATTCACATCCAATTTAAGGCCTGCTACCGCCTTGCCGTTTGTAAATTCCGCAGTCAGATAATACGTCCCGTTTGCGAAAGTTTTCAGATAGGCCTCTTTGAGCGTGATGGCCGTGCTGCCCTGTGTGATCTGATAACATTCCGGGGCGACCAATGCAAGCCCGAGTTCGCCTTGCATGTATAGGTGCGCAAATTTTGTATGATCCGCGTCGAGCAGGGCGCTGCGGTCGCCCGTCCCCGTGAACTCGCCGAAATGCCGCAGCGCCGTATACGTGAAATCCGAGCCCGCCGGCGCGGCCTCGACCGTCAAGGCAATTGCGATCGGCGCACTGATAAAATCGCCGTAATTTTCCGCATTGATTTCCTCGTTAAAGAGCTTGATGGTATACGAGCCGAGAGCCATGTCGCTTGGGATGGGAACGCTCGCCGTCCCACCCGCGCCCTGCGACAGCTTCCCATAATACACAATCTTGCCGCCGCCGTCTTCAACCACGCAGGAAACGTATTTGTTCGCCGCGGTTTTCGCGCCCATGTAGGCAAGCGAAACCGTGCCGCCGGGGTATGACGCCTTTGCGCTTTGTTCTGCCACAGCCAAATCCAGGCGCCCCGTGTCGCTGTCCGTCGTCGTGAACTTGATCGGCTCCGCAACGGAGGGCAGCGCATAGGGGGCCAATTCGCCGACCGCGCCCGATTTCCCGCCCGTGTTTGCGCTTGCAAACAGCGGCTGCGCCAGATCAAGGTTGACGGCAGGGCGGACGAGGCGCAGGTCAGCGCTGCTGCCATATTTGATAATGCCGTTTTCATCTACATATGCCACGGGTGCGCCCTCGGGATCCCCGACCCCGGTGTAGCCCGACCTTGTCCACCAGCCATCGCCAAATATCCTGTTCGCGGCATGCAGCAAAGAGGCCTCGGTGTTGGACAGCGGCCAGAATACTGAGAAATTGGAGTACCTCCCCGCCATATCATCGGGGTCGCTTCCATCGTATAGATTTCCGCACAAAACGCGCATCAAAATCTGATCTCTATCCCCGCTTGCCACGGAATCCGCCGCCGCGCCCATCGCGGGTTTCAGAACCGCGCCATCCGCATCAGAGTAGGCGTCACGGTTTGACGCGAACGCCGTTTTCCCGTCTTGATCGATCGCGCCCGCCTCCCACGTCCCTTCCCAAAGACTCCCGTGCCCCAAATACTCCATTGGGGCTACGTGTTCGCGGCCCGCCTCCCACTGCAAATTCGCGTAGGTATACCCGTCAGCCAGGAGCAACGTGATTGTCGCGGGGCTGGCATAGATGCCGCCATCCAAATCCCCGATGACGAGCCACTGTTTGCCGGCAAAGCCGATTCTGCTCGGCGCCGCGCTTTCCGTGCCCAATATATACTGTGAAGGCACGTTTTGCGAAATATCCGGCTGCGCCCTCATTCCCTCGATATATGCCTTGGCTGTGTCATAGACAGAATCGCTTCCTTTGTGAAAGCTCACTGTGGCGTTCACTTTCCGCGCCGTGAAATTGGTGATGACAATGCCGTCCACAGTCGCGCCGGAATCGGCGACATCCGTTTGGATTTGCCCGAGCAGCCAATCCTCAATCGCAAGCGCCGTATGGAAACCCTTGGGAAGCGTGTATGTTGACGCCTCCGCCAATTCCTTTGCGTACTCGACCTGCAGCCAATCGGGGAAAGGATGCTCCGTCGCCCGCAGCGCCTGCAGCTTCGTAGCGGTCGTCGGCACGCCGTTCAGGGAGTACGCTTGCGTATAGTAGCCGGTATAATCGTAGATAGCGTCGCCCTCGTCGCCGTTATCGTCCCAGCTTCTTCTTATATAGTTCAAATCGTTTACGCCATCGCCATTGACGACGAGGATGAAATGATCAAATTGCCTCTCTCGGGTGTTGTTGAAAACAAGGTGGCCGTTTCCGTTGAAAGTCCCTTTGAATGGTATTCCGTCCTCAGGCATTTCCGGGTCATACAGCGCGTTGGTCACGTCTATATCGGCAAGCAATTCAACGGTTTTGTCCTCAAAATCCTCGCCCGCAGTGTTGGCGGCGGTCACCGCCAACTCGAAATCGCCGTACTCGTCCGCGTTTGTAATAATATAATCCGGCTCGCCGGAAAACGGAAACGGAGCCGTGAGAAGGGTCAAGGCCGCCCCGTTCTGAATAGAATAATCTTGAAGCGTGTCGCCATCCTTCAGCACGCGTGCGTAATATGTTAAAATTTGCTCGTCCGCCGGGATTTCCTTTTGTTCTTCAATCTGTTGCTTGATGTCACCGATCCTATCCGTAGGTTCGACATTCAATACAAGAGTTTCCCCTCCCGTATCTATATTGATATTCACATAAAGCTGAATGGCAAAAGCGTTCGCGGGAAAAGACGCCATGAAAACCATCGCAAGCAGGAGTGCCGCAATCAGCCGCAGGGGCGTTCTCCCGCCGCGCCCTGCAAGCCCGGGGCGGCTCACAAATGCCCCCCCCCATTTATTTCCAAAAATCACATTTTTATACTGCATCCAAACTTCAGCGCACATTTTCATAGCAGCCCTCACATCGCCCCTTTTACGAATATATAGTAATAATATACCCAATTTCCGCAAATTCAACCACAACTTTCAAAGCAGAGATTTGCACCTCTGCATCATGTATAATAGCCATAGCGGCAGAGATCGATGCGGCTTGGCGCTTCGGGCCTGCC
>JAITMX010000113.1 GCA_031290775.1 Eubacteriales Family XIII. Incertae Sedis bacterium | reverse complement strand
TGCTTCGTCATTGCGAGCGAAGCGAAGCAATCCAGCGGATAATGGATTGCCGCGGTCGCTGCGCTCCCTCGCAATGACGGGCAATTGGCTTGCAATAGCATGGTGTCTGAGCAGTTACTTCCCCTGTAAATTCCCAGTAAATTCCCAAAGCAAGAAATTGTACTTTTCGGAGAACAAATGGTAGGATTGTAAGCGTTGGTTTGTTTGGATTTTTTGAGAGGGATCGGATTGATATTATGAAACGGCTATTGACGGGCAACGAGGCAATCGCGCGCGGGCTGTACGAGGCGGGCGGGCGCTTTGCGTCGGCTTACCCTGGGACGCCGAGCACGGAGATTCTCGAAAATCTGCCGCAGTACAAAGAGGCGGTCTACAGCGAGTGGGCGCCCAATGAAAAGGTCGCGGCAGAAGCAGCATACGGGGCGTCGATGGCGGGCGCGCGGTCGCTTGCCGCGATGAAGCATGTGGGGCTGAACGTGGCGGCCGACCCGCTTTTTACGGCGGCGTACAATGGCGTGGGCGCGGGTTTCATCATCGTGTCGGCGGACGACCCGGGCATGCACAGCTCGCAGAACGAGCAGGACAACCGGCACTACGCGAAGGCGGCGAAAATCCCGATGCTCGAGCCTGCCGACAGCGCGGAGTGCAAGGACTTTGTGGCGGAGGCTTTCCGAATCTCGGAAACCTTTGACACGCCCGTGCTGCTGCGCGTGACGACGCGGATTAGCCATTCCAAGAGCCTTGTAGAGCCCGGCGAACGCGTGGAAGTCCCGCTCCGGCGCTACGAGCCCAACATCGTGAAATATGTCTCGACGCCGGCAAACGCCATGCGGCACCATCCGGAGGTCGAGCGGCGGCTGATTGATATGGAGATATACTCCAATAACAGCCCGCTGAATTTTGAGGAAATGAACGGGACGGATATCGGCATCGTTTGCGCCTCCGTCTGCCGGCAGTACGCAAAGGATGTTTTCGCGGACGGCGCGTCGTACTTCCATGTCGGCATGAGCTGGCCGCTGCCAATCGAGCGCATCCGCGCTTTCGCGGGCAAGGTCAAGACGCTCTATGTCATCGAGGAGCTCGACCCCCTCATGGAGGACGCGCTGAAGGCCGCCGGCATCGACTGCGTCGGCAAGGCGAAGACGCCGCTCGTAGGCGAGCTCAACCCGCAGATTTTGGCCGAAGTCTTGTTGGGGGAAAGGGCGGTGACGAAGGAAGTGGACGCGGAAGCCGCAGCCCGCCCGCCGGTGCTGTGCGCGGGCTGCCCGCACCGCGGGTTTTTCTACACACTCGCAAAGGGCAACAAGAACAAGAATTATGTTATTGCGGGCGATATCGGCTGCTATACGCTCGGCAGCGCGCCGCCGCTCTCCTCAATCGAGAGCTGCATCTGCATGGGCGGCGGTTTTACGGTCGCGGCCGGCATGGCGCAGGTCTTTGCGCGGGAAGGCGACGACCGCGTCGTGTTCGGCGTGATGGGCGACTCGACCTTCATGCACAGCGGCATCACAGGGGCGGCTGAAATCATTTACAACGGCGCCAAAGTGATTCCATGCGTGCTCGACAACAGCATCACGGCGATGACGGGGCATCAGGACAACCCGTCCACCGGGCGGACGCTGATGGGCGGCGAAGCGCCCGTGATTTCCATCGAAGGCACGCTGAGGGCGCTCGGCTACGAAAAAGTGCTGACGGCCGACCCGCAGGACCTTGCCGCGATGCAGGAGGCTGTGGATGAGGCGGTGGCGGCGATAAAGGGCGGCACGCCGGTTGCGATTGTGACGAAGCGGCCGTGTGTGCTCATCAAAGGTCTGAAGCTCGAAAAAGGGCTCTGCGTAGTTGACACAGACGAGTGCAAATATTGCAAGCTGTGCTCGAAGGCCGGCTGCCCCGCCGTCGTTATGCGTGAAAAGGAAAAGGCCGCGTGGATTGACAGCACGCTGTGCACGGGCTGCACGGTTTGTATGCAGGTCTGCCCGTTTGGGGCGATCTCGGCGGTTTCGGGCTCTGTGGAGGTGGCGAAATGAGCGCGCGAAGCGAAGTGAAAAATATCCTGCTGTGCGGCGTCGGCGGGCAGGGCACGATCCTGACAAGCCGGATCCTCACGGAGGGCCTCATCAGGGCGGGCTATGACGTCAAGATGAGCGAGGTGCACGGGATGGCGCAGCGCGGCGGCAGCGTGTCGACGCAGGTGCGTTACGGCGAAAAAGTGAACTCGCCGCTTTTTGGCAGGGGGCAGGCGGATGTGTGCGTGGCTTTTGAACGCATGGAGGCCGTCCGGTACGCGGGGTTCTTGAAACCCGGCGGCATTTGCGTCGTGAACGATTACCGGCTGACGCCGATGAGCGTGGCCGTGGGCGGCGCGGCCTACCCGGAAAACGCGGTGGCGGCGATGGAAGCGGCGTTTGAAACGATTGCGATCCCGGCGGCGGATGTCGCGGCGGGGCTTGGCAACGCGCGCACAATGAATGTGGTGCTTTTCGGCGCGCTCGTGAGGGCGCTCGGGCTCGCGGGGCTTCCCGGCGTGGATTGGGAGGACGTGATCAAATCGCTGATTCCCGGGAAACTGCTCGCGGTCAACCTTGAGGCATTCCGCGCGGGCCTGC
This sequence comes from Eubacteriales Family XIII. Incertae Sedis bacterium, assembly GCA_031290775.1. Taxonomy (GTDB): domain Bacteria; phylum Bacillota; class Clostridia; order Peptostreptococcales; family Anaerovoracaceae; genus WRMW01. Next base: position 4,778 of record JAITMX010000113.1, on the reverse strand, counting down.
GCGGGTAGGCTTATGGAAAAAATCTTGGTCAAGCTCGGATGCAGGGCCTATGAAATTTTGATTGAAAAGGGGCTAGTGGCGGGCGCGGGGCCTTTCGGGGCCGCCGTGCGCGTGGCAGCGATCGCGGAAGGCGCGCGCATCGCTTTTGTCAGCGACGAAAATGTTTGGGCGGCGGGCGGCGCGGCGTTTTTTGAAGCGCTCGCGCGCGCCGGCGCCGGCGTTTTCCCCGTCATCATCAAACCGGGCGAGGCGAGCAAAAATCTCGGCGGGCTCGGGCGGCTCGCGGACGCTTTTGCGGAGTTTGGATTGACGCGCGGTGGGCTTGTTTGCGCGATGGGCGGCGGCGTGGTCGGCGACCTCGCGGGTTTTGCGGCGGCAACGTGGATGCGCGGGGTGTGTTATGCGCAAATTCCGACATCCTTGCTTGCCATGGTCGATTCGTCGGTCGGCGGCAAGACGGCAGTCGATATTCCGGCCGGCAAAAATCTCGTCGGCGCTTTTCACCAGCCCTCGCTTGTGCTTGTCGATCCGGGACTGCTCGCCACCTTGCCAACGCGGGAATTTCGCTCCGGCATGGCCGAGGTCATAAAATATGGCGCGGCCTTGCGCATGGGGCTGTTTGAACGGCTTGAAAAAACGGATTGCGCAGCAGGTGCGTCAAGTCCGGGCTTTGACGGGATAATCGCGGACTGTATCGGCATCAAGGCGGCGATTGTCGAGGAGGACGAGCTTGACAAGGGCCGCCGCGCGCTCCTCAACTTTGGGCATACCTTCGGGCACGCGATTGAGGCAAAATACGGTTTTGCGAAATACACGCACGGCGAAGCGGTGGCAATCGGCATGCGCATCGCCGCGCGCTACGGGGAAGCCGTCGGCATCACGGAGCCCGGGACAGCCGCGCGCCTTTGCGCGCTGCTTGACGCATGGGGGCTCACGGCGGAGGAAGGCGCGGACGGCCTTATTGAGCTGATCGGCAAAGACAAGAAAGCGAAAGGCAACGCGGTAGGCCTCATCCTGCTCACGCGTATCGGGGAGGCCGCCATCTTTCGGACGCCGCTCGCGGATGTAGAGGCGGGGCTGGCTGGATTGGCGGCGGCCGGACAGCGAAGGCGCACAGAGTCGGCGGCGGAATCGGCGGGAACCCCGGAAGCGGCAGCGCCTATGGACAGTGCGCGATGAAAAAAACCGTCGATCAATTTCCCGCCGGCCTCATCAGCATCCCGCCGTCAAAGAGCGCGGCGCACCGCGCCCTGATTTGCGCGGCGCTGGCGGCGCGCGCGGAGCAAGGCGCGGATCAGGGGGCGGACGCAGCCGCAGATGCCTTGGCGGCGTCTGTGGGGCTTTCGCTTGCGGGCGCGTCCGAAGATGTCCGAGCCACCGCCGAAGGCATTGCCGCCATCGCAAAAAATTGGGGGCGCGGCGGCGAAGTTGACTGCGGCGAGTCGGGCTCGACACTGCGCTTTCTGGCGCCTGTCGCGGCGATGAGCGGCGGCGAATGGGCTTTCACGGGACGCGGGCGCTTGCTTGCGCGCCCCATGGGCATCTACGCGGAGCTTTTTGAGGCGCGGGGCGCGCTGTTTGAGCATACGGCGGAAGCGGGCGGCCGCATCCGCGTGAAAGGGCCGCTTCCGGCCGGCGAATACCGGCTGCCCGGGGACGTGAGCTCGCAGTTCATCACGGGCCTGTTGCTGGCGCTGCCGTTGGCGTTGCCGGACGGGGGCATCCGAGAAAGCGCGCTCACGCTGACGACGGCGCTCGAATCTGCGGACTATGTCAAACTGACGCTCGAAGTGATGCGCGCTTTCGGCGCCAGCGCGGAAAGCAACCGGGGAAGCAACCTTGCCTGCGGGGCGGATTTGCCCAGCTACACCATCCCTGCCGGACAGCGCTACGCCGCGCCGCCGGGCGGGCGCCGAATCGAAGGCGATTGGTCGCAGGCCGCGTTTTTTCTGTGTGCGGGGGCGCTCGGCGCGGCCGTCAGCGTGGCGGGGCTGGACTCGGGCAGCCTGCAGGGCGACCGCCGCGTGCTTGATATCCTTGCGCAAATGGGCGCTGAAATATCTTGGGAGGGCGCAACGGTACGGGCGCGGCCGCCTGCTTCGGGCAGGCTGCGCGGCATCACGATCTGTGCGCGTGACATCCCGGACATCGTGCCGCCGCTTGCGGCGCTTGCCTGCTTTGCGGAGGGCGAGACGCGCTTCACGGGCGCGGGGCGCCTGCGGTTCAAAGAGAGCGACAGGCTTGCCGCGCTTGCGGGGGAACTGTCAAAGCTCGGCGCTGGCATCATAGAGACGCCGGACGGGCTCATTATTCGCGGCCAACCGCCCGGGCGAGCCGAGGGCGCACGCCCTCAGACATCCGGCGACCCCGCCGCGCCCAAACCGCCGGGATGGCGCACTGCCGAAGCCTCGGCGCACGGCGACCACCGCATCGCGATGGCTCTGGCGGTTTTCGCGGTCGCCGCGGATTGCCGCGTCGTAATCGACGGCGCCGAGAGCGTCGCAAAATCATATCCGGATTTCTGGGAGGACTTCGGAAAAAACTCTGGAAAGGACTTAGGAAAGGACGAACGCCCATGAACACCTTTGGCAATCTGTTTCGCGTCACGATATTCGGCGAATCGCACGGGCCTGCGGTCGGCTGCGTCGTAGACGGCGTGCCTGCGGGCACAAAAATCGACGAGGCCGAAATCGCGGCCGAGCTTGAGCGCCGGGCGCCGGGCCGCTCGGGCACGGCAACGCCGCGCCGGGAAACGGATATTCCGGAGATTTTGTCCGGGGTGCGGGGCGGCATTGCCACAGGTGCGCCCATCGCCTGCCTCATCCGCAACGAAAACGCGCATTCAGGAGATTACGCGGAAATCCCGCTGCGCCCCGGACACGCGGACTGGACAGCCCTCGTCAAATACGGCGGCCATGCCGACCCGCGCGGCGGCGGCCGGTTTTCGGGAAGGCTGACGGCGGGGCTTGTGTTCGCGGGGGCGATTGCAAAAAAACTGCTTGCCGGGAAGGGCGTCTCCATCTACGCGCGCCTCAAGTCTGTTGCGGGCGCGGAGGACGCCATCGACCTTGCGTCCGGCGGCGCGTCGGCGCGCAAAGAGGCGCTCCGGCAGATTTCGCTGAAACCTTTCCCTGCCGCAGACGATTGCGAAGAGCTTTTCAAAGCGCGCATCCTTGCGGCGAAGGATGCCGGGGACTCTGTCGGCGGGATTGTCGAGGCCGTCTGCTTCGGCGTGCCGGCGGGCACAGGCGAGCCGTTCTTTGGTTCGGTCGAAAGCAGGGCGGCGGCCATGCTGTTTTCCGTGCCGGCCGTGAAGGGCGTTGAGTTTGGGCGCGGCTTTGAAATTGCGAAACTGCGCGGCAGCGAGGCCAACGACCCGATCATGCCCGCCGGCGGCAAGCGCTCGTTCGCGACAACGACGAACAACAACGGCGGCCTGCTCGGCGGCATCGCAAACGGCATGCCCATCGTCTGCCGCGCGGCGGTCAAGCCGACCGCTTCGATCGCGATGGCCCAGGATTCGGTCGACCCCATCATGGGCGAGGCTGCAAGAATAGAATTGAAAGGCCGGCACGACCCTTGCATCGCGCCGCGCGCCGTCCCCGTCGTCGAAGCGGGGCTGGCGATCGTGCTCGCAGATCTGCTTTTGGAAGGCGGATATTTGTGATTTCCCGTAAGGAAGCGGCGAAGGGCTTTGCCCTCATCGGCATGCCCGGCAGCGGAAAGACCACGCTTGGGCGGCTCGCGGCACAGCGGCTCGCATATGGGTTTGCCGATCTCGATGAATGGATCGCGCGGGACGCAAATATGGCGATACCTGAAATTTTCAGGCGTGAGGGCGAGCCGGGATTTCGCGAGCGGGAGACTGCCGCGTTGACGGCGCTGGCGGCACTGACGGCGCCGGATGCCGCCCCGGCGGGCTGCGGGAGCCCAAAGCGCGTCATTTCAACGGGCGGCGGCATTGTGGCGAAACGCGCAAATCTCGATCTGCTGCATGCCCTCGGGCCTATCATTTATATCAAACGCGATATCGGTGACATCGCCGCTTCGGTCGATTTCGCGGCGGGCCGGCCCCTGCTCGCGGACCGCGAAGCATTGGCCGCGCTCTTTGAAGCGCGCAAGAACCTGTATGAAACATGGGCGGATACGGTCTTCGTCAACGACGGAAGCGAGGAAGACGCGGCGGCGCGCCTTGCGGAAACCATCGCCGCCTGGAATTAATCATCGTTTCCTTCGATGAACACGCGGAGAAGCATGGCCGCTATCGGCGCATGATGATTCCCCTTTGATGGGATGATATCGGTCAAGTAGCCGTCCGGATCTGCGATGAAGTAGACGTTCAACGCGGTGTTCTCAAACACAACGCAGCCCATCGCCTTGTGTTTTGCGAGGGCGGCGCCTGCATCATCCGTGCAAAACGCCAGATGAAATTCATTGTCGCCGAGATTGTACGCCCGGCCCATGTCGCGAAGCCATGTCAATTCCGCTACTGTTCCGGCCCGAATGGATTGCAGGCGGCGGGCATTTTGCTGCTTGCCATGTGGTTGCCTGAAGGGAAGGCTGGGATGTCAGATTCTGATCCGAAAGAAGTGATTTTTGAAAGTCTAAAATCGTTTGTTGCGAAATTTCATGGCGCGTATCTCCAAAGAGTATTTGTCTTTGCTCGAAAGCGGGAATTGACATAGAATGCAGATTATGCAGCGTACGCGTGGAAAGCGCGGGTTTTGTTTGTATTTTATTTGATTTGCGAAATGATGGCGCGAATGAAGAAGAGATGT
>JAITMX010000075.1 GCA_031290775.1 Eubacteriales Family XIII. Incertae Sedis bacterium | reverse complement strand
GCAACCGCGGCAATCCATGAACCACTGGATTGCTTCGCTTCGCTCGCAATGACGGTTAGGGTCTGAACTGTTACACCCAATTCAGGCCCTTGCCGGAATACCGTCATTGCGAGGGTGCGCAGCAACCGAAGCAATCCATGAACCACTGGATTGCTTCGCTTCGCTCGCAATGACGGTTAGGGTGTGAACTGTAACCTCTAAGCGGTTTTCGGTTTTTTGGGTGGAAATATCCCTTGACAATCGATTTTGCTTGTGATAGCGTTCTGGCTGTAGATAAATCGCGTGAAAATTTTAAGTCATCAGGCGATTTTGGACAACTGAATATTTTCTTTTTGAGGCTTCGCGGTGTGTATATAGAGCCCGCGGGGATGAACAAGGGAATCGGGTGCAAAACCCGAACGGCAACCGCCGCTGTAAACGCAGAGGACGATGCTCGTTGGTGAAAGCCAGTCACTGGGAAACCGGGAAGGCAGAGTATGGTTCGTGTGGAGAAATCCACAGATGCGTAAGTCAGAAGACCTACAAAAGGAAGTCCCATCCGATTGCGCTATGGGTGGGGCAAAAGTCGCAAGAATACGGTTGCGGCAATCCGAGGGTGTTGGATTGCCGGAGCCGTTTTGTATTTTTCGGTGAAACTGAACGCAGCGAACCTTTTCGGCCTTGTGAACGTGCAGTCTTGGCAGCGGGACTGCGGGGGCAAGGGACACCGAAACAGCGAAAATACGAATGGCGCGAGGGAGAGATGTTTGATGAAGGGAGGCATGATATGAGTGATGAGCCGATTGGCATAATGCGCGTCGGGAAACTGCGGGCGGGGGATACCCCGGCGGCCGTCTGCGGCAAACCGGCGCATGGCGCAAGGCAATGCACTGCCCCAAAAGCCGGTTGATACACAAAATTACCACTGTCCGTGTGCGGTTGCATATGGGAGTATAGCAAAGGAGTTGGAAAAATGGGTAAGACTATCAGACAATCGACGATGCGGAGAAGGATTTTTGCCATCGTCCTCGCCATTCTTATGGCGTTCGCAATGGGCGCGGCGCTCAATACGGCGCAGGCGTATGCGGCGACGGACGATGAATGGTTGATATCGTATGATGATATCACATACGGTCAGAATCAGTACGTTTATGTGCTTGATTATGATCAGGATGCACAGGACATCTATTTGGGGCCGTCAACTGATGGGGAGACTCCCACATGGTTTGACCGTTATGAAGACGCGATTGATTGGATGAGTTATGAGGTCATTGACAGCGACGGCATTGACGGGAATCTGGTTGAAGTCTATTGGGATGCGGATGAGAGAGATGAAGTTGCGGGTCATTGGGAGTCTGTCGCTTATGTCTATCTCCCAGAAGATGGATCATACGGCACAATAAGCATAAAGGCAATAAAAACGAATCCTGACGACACAACGGACTATACATTTACAAGTATCACAATTATTCGGAATCAGGAAGACGCTCCGGCTCCGGACAAAGTAGACGATGTCGATGTATGGATTTATGACCCTGCCGATAATACGGGCATGACAGTGTACAAATCAGACCCGCAGGCCATTCTCAGCAACACATATTATGAAGACCCTCCGAGAACTTTTCCGACCGCAATGGATGCCACCTATGAATCATGGTACAACCAATATATCCCGTTTCTCACTAACATAACTGTCAGTACACCGCCCCCCACGCCATGGATTGGCACCCGAATCGTTGAAATGACTGTCCATAGTGTAGAATGGGCGTTGGAAGACAATGGGGATGGCACATATGATAGTTGGCTCTATGCTGTGTATCGTGATCCCGATCAGACGGGAACCTATACCAGAATTGACATTGCGGAATATATAGGAGCGGACAGCTACCGCGATTTCGCAGGGGATGTTATCGTTTGGAAATATGGGTGGAATCTCAGTACAAATCCAGTCGTATTTGCCGGGCAATACGATAACATTTTTGGTTCTACACTCTAATCGCAAGGGTCCTCCCTGTATGTAATAAGTAATATTGCTTGCTTCCAACGGCGTATGCTTGACATACGCTGTTGGAATGCCGTGGCATTTCGCAAAGGAAAAAAACCATGAGAAAATTAAAAAATATAGGCGTTTTTCTTTTGCTGCTCACTCTTCTCTTTTCTCTGATTCCGGCAAGCGCCTTTGCTGACCCGGTTGGAGAAAGCGGGCAGCAGGATACGCTAAAAACTGTCGAGTTCTACTATTCCATAGAAAAAGACCCTATGACCCCTGCAAGCAAGGCTCACACGAAAGGGTATATTACGGATGACCAATTTTACATATACAATGAAAACAACGAGCTTCAAACTCGAGTTTCACTCAATACGGTTTTTTCCGCAGTCGCTAATAACGGCCTGCCGCGTTGCGCGTCTTACCAACTTTCTCCTGGCATCTATCGTTGGGAAGGAAAGCAAGCGAATGCGGAATTTGCGGGGGAAGGATATTTTGAGGTTGAAACGGATGCCGATGATGCCCAACAATTTTATCTTGCAGTAGGTTCTGTCGGCATCGGTGCCGGGACGTCAGGTGCGGGCATCAAACTCTATGACTATTTTGGATATGAAGTTCAACCATTCAGCACAACACTCAAATCGACATCAGATCTTTCACAAGGAATAATCAGGGCTGATTATCTTGTCATCGCGCGCAGGGCGGGAAGTGAATATCACCGAACGGACAACCCTGATGATGTCGGCATGGCGTATATTGGGTACGTCTATCCAACGGATGATACATACGGAGAAGTACATGGCTTATTAAAATGGGGCACAACAATCTCGCGAACGCAGACATATACAACAAGTTCTTTGCAGTGGGAATTGGCTACGTATGTTTTGCAAAGATCAGCCGAATTGACGGTTTCCGTGACAAAGGACGCGGCATTTCATCTTTACAGCAAAATCCGGCATTACTATCCTTTTGTTGAATATACGCCAAAGAGCAAAACGACTGACGATGAGTATGATATTTATACTTTCATGGTAGCTTCGCAAATGGGATACCATTATGAAGCAGGCGGTGGGGACTATCTGAAAGAGGTGCAAATATTTACGATAAGACCGGACTATGACCGCTACCATATTGATATTGACTTGAAAGAAAAACTTGACAATCACATCGAAACGACGCCGAATGCCGAAAACGGGACTCCCGAGTCGAATCTTCTTCTCAATACCGATGACGGTCAATATATCGAGTTGCTGCAGGGAGGCATATTCGACCTATATCCTCTGCGTGTCCGGCAGGCACAGCTCAATCTGACCAGCAATTACTTCGCGGAGCCTGATTTCCATTTTGAAGTAATCGACGGGGAGACAGGCGAATCGGAAACACTTGATTCTTTTCATGGCGGAAAGGCCAGCAAAGGTTCTATCTCGATTGGGTCGATAGGTTCTCGCGGAAGGGAAGAATACCGTATCACGGGGCTTCGCCCCGGCGTTTCAATCATAAAGATCACCTATGATGCACTAATCTTGAGGACAAATATCGAGACCAACTCCAACGATGTAAAAAATGTCGATTTTGCGCGGCACTATTTTAATCCCAACGAAGAAAACAATACGGCGATTGTCGTGGTCAATGTTGCGGGTGCGTACAGTTCTGGTATTGATTTGAACATCGCGGCATCCGGCGAACGGGGCGCGGAAGGCGAAGATGACACAGTGTACTTTGCGGACAGCGAAGATGGCGTCGATTTCACTTTTGCCCCCACATCTGCAATCAATGACAATGTAAGCGTCCGCGTCCACGACCCGCTTTTTCGTGATACTGCATGGGAAGATGAATGGACAAACTATGGAGAAGCGGCAAGCGGATCAGACTTCACGGTACGGCTCAAAGATGGGCGAAATATTGTTGAAGTGAGTTCGGGCGATGCCGTGAAATACCATGTCATCAACGCAAAAGCCATACCGATCACAATCACGAACCAAGAAAAATCCGATTGGGAATACGGAGATACCGTTGAGGTGGGCGACGAGATACAGATTGATTTTCTCGGGGTGAATATTCCGGTTCCCAAGTTGTCGGGAATTTACAATCCTGATTCGCGGTATGTGGAATACAAACTAAATTCGGGCGAATCAGTCAAATCCAGTGGCGGACCGTATGGCCACGAAATTGCAGGCGTAGAGTTTCATTTAGATTTCACGATCCCGTGGCCGGGTGAAACGACCCTCTCTGACGGCAAAATTTTAGAGTATTGGTGGGGCGACAAGTGGGGGAATCATCGCGCAATTCCCGCGCTTGGAAGAAACCCCAATCTTAGTGCTGCTTATGTCCAATCTTCCCCCTACCATTCGATGCTCCCCGATCTTCATTTCTACACAAATCCGGAGGAAGAAGGTGAGGACGCCATTGTCACATTCACGATGCAGGAAGAAGGCACGACGCTTGTGGTCAAGACCTATCAGGGTTTCACAAAGACACCAGATGAGGATGGCGTCTACACAATCAACATTGGCAACGGCCACAAATACTACTACTACAAGCCCGGATACTATACGAAGACGGCCATGTTTCGCGTGGAGGAAGGCGGCACGACCATCACGCTGCCGCCGTTCACGGATGATGACAAAGTGAATCAGAGCATTGGCAAAGTATCCGTATCTGTCATCACCAATGACGCTTTGTTGCGCAACGAGCAAGCGGTAGATTTTGACATTGAGAATCTGCCCAACATCTCTCAATATGTCGAATATGGCTACGGAGGGTATACTGTCCTCCACGCGCTGATTGGCGCTTTCAAAGACAGCAATCTGCCCTTTAGCGCAAGCGAGGGCAAATTTGTGCCGAATATCGACATCGGAAGCGGTTCTGCGGGATCAAATGCGGGCTGGGTTTGCAGATTGAATGACAAAACAGTCATCTCGGATTTCGCCCTGTCTACAACGCTTGTGAAAGACGGCGACAAAATTGTTTATTACTATAACGCCGCAAATTCCGGCCAACTGTATATGCAATTTTTACAAAGTACAGTTTGCCCCGGTGTATCCGTGGCGCGGGGCGAGAAAGCGGTATTTGACCCACGAACCAAACCGGCAGGGACAAGCGCAGATGGCTGGGGAGCAATCAGAGGGGCAAAGTTGTATATTGATGGGCATGATAGCGGTATCGAGGTTGACGGATATACCAGACTGACTATAGATACAGAAGATTTGTCGCTCGGGCCGCATATACTGACATTGGCATATAGCCAACCGTTAACCTACGCCCGTGCAATCCTCACAGTAACAAAACCTGACGACGCAGCACCATCCGGCGTGACCTTCCGGCTCATCGGCGCAAAGAAACACGAAGGCCAAAGCGGCTACGGCAGGGCGACCGTATACGAAAACTGGATACAGACCGCCACATACCCGCTGGCAAGCGGGAAAACGGCCACGGTCGGCACGATCTTCAACTGGGCGCTTGGCAACGCCGGGCTATCGTTCAAAGAGCCGACATCCAACTACATCCAAAGCATCGCCGCCCCTGCATCCCTCGGAGGGTACTCGCTGTCCGAAACCGACAACGGGCCGAATGCCGGCTGGATGTTCACGGTCAACGGCGTACACCAAGATGTCGGGCTGCGCTCCGCCAAGGTCAGCCCCGGCGACGAGATCGTCTTCCACTACGCGGACGACTACACCCGCGAAACGGGCATGATGGGGACAGCCGTAGCCAACCTGCCCTATCCGTTCGGCTGGCTTCGCGCAGACGACAGCAATCCAAATGACGACACGGCGGCGGTCAACAAAAAAGCACTCGCGGCGCTCATCGCGGACGCGGAAAAGCTGAAAGAGGCGGACTGCACAAAGGAAAGCTGGGCGGAGGCAAACCTCGCGGGCGCGCTGGAAAAGGCGAAAGAGGCCAACGGCAACGCGGACGCGACGCAGCAGGAAGTGGACGAAGCCTACGCCGCGCTCGACACGGCGGTTGGGACGCTTGAAAAAGCGCCGGAGGCCGCCGAGCCGCCTGTTGACGATACGGCAAAGGCCATGCTCAACAGCACACTGTCCTATCTTTACAAAAACACGCAAAACCCCGCCGTGAGCAGCGTGGGCGGCGAGTGGGCGGTGTTTGCCCTTGCGCGGGCGGGTGCGCTCGGCAAGGACGACCCGCTGTACGCGAAGTACCTTGAAAACCTGAAAGCCTATGTCAAAGAGGGCGCCTATTCCGTGGATACGGCGACGGGCAAGGTGCAGCTGCACCGCACGAAATACACGGAGAACGCCCGCGTCGTCCTCGCGCTGACCGCGCTCGGCATAGACGCGGCGGACTTCGATGGCTACGATTTTGTATCTGCCCTGCTTGACAAAGACGGCAGCGGCTACCGCGCCGCAGGCACGGGCGCCAATGGCGTGATCTACGCGCTCATCGCCCTTGATTCGGGAGGCTACTGCAAGGATACGGAAGAGGGCAAAGCCGCCCGCGCGTGGTATCTGGAATACCTCATCGCAAAGCAGAACGTTGACGGCTCATGGAGCCTCGGCGCGGGCGGGTACAGCGACGACACGACGGCGATGGCGCTCCAGGCCATCGCCCCCTACTACCGAAACGGCACGGCGCAGTACGAAGCCCTGTCCATAGGCGAAACGCTTGAAATCCTCGAAACGGAAGCAGCGACAGAAGCGGAAACCCCACAGGCAGCCGAAGGGCCGCAGACGCAAGGCGACACAGGCGCAAATGCGGACGCGGCCGCAAACATCGGCACGGGCGAGGGGCAGGACGCCGCCGCAGACGCGGGCGGGCAAGCCGAACCCCCCTCTGCGGCGGAAGCGGGGGCGCAGGCTGCCGCCGCCGTGACGGCGCTCGCGGAAACGCCCGACGCGCAGACCGAAACGCCGCCGGGTACGCAAGGCGAAACGCCGTACGGGCAAACCGAAACGCCGGGTGCGCAAAGCGAAACGCCGGAGGAAACGGGCAGCGAACCCGCGCCGGCCACGCAGGATGACGAGCCGCAGGGCGAAGCGCCTGAAGCGCAGGCCGACACCGCAGTGGGCGAGCGGCCATCCGTCTATACGCAGGAAGAGCCGGGCGAGATCGTGACGCTGGGCCTGCCCGCCCCCGCCCCGGCCTACGAACAGATCAAAACAGCCGTGGAGAGGGCGGTGGCATGGCTGTCCGCGCGATACTTGGGCGCGGGCCTGCCTGACGCGGAGAGCATCGCGCAGGCAATCGTCGCCATGACGGAACTCGGCATCGACCCGAAACAGGACGAGCGCTTCGTCAAGGACGGCCAGTCGCTGTACGACGCGCTGCTTGATTACCGCGACGAGTACGGCGGATTCCGCCACGACGCGACGGGGTCGGGCGACGAGGGGATGTCCTCGGAGCAGGCCGCCTACGCCTTGGTCGCGCTCGCGCGGTACGAGGACAAGGCGAGACCGCTCTACGACATGGCGGAGGACGCCTTCGTCTGGACATCCGGCTTTGTGAAGCCGGCCGTCGCGGGCGACGGCAGCAACAAGCCGGTCGACAAGGACAAGGATCCGGATCCGGACACGGGCACGGACGAAGACCCGGTTGCCAAAGAAACGGTGAACAGGTCGCGGCTGGAAGCGGCCATCACGCAGGCGCGCGGGCTGAACGGCGATTTGTATTCCACCGTGACATGGCGCAAGCTCACGAGCGCGCTCGGCGCGGCGGAAGCCGCGTGGAACGACCAAAACGCCACGCAAGCGCAGATAGACAAAGCGGCGGACAACTTGCTTGCCGCCATCTCCGGCCTGAAAGCAAAAACGGATTTGCCGGACGTGGACAAGGTGAAGAAAGCTGCGCAGGAAAAACAGGCAAGCCTGACCGTCCTTGACTCGATGATCGCCCTCGCCAAATCGCTGGACAGCCGCGAGTACACGGGGGAAAGCTGGGCGGCCTTGCAAAAGGCGCTCGAAGCCGCCGAAAAGGTATCCGCAAACAGCAAAAACGCGACGCAGAAAGAAATCGACACGGCAAAAGACGCGCTGATTGCGGCGATAGGAGCGCTTGAGCTGATCGCCATTGGCGAGACGGCCACGCCGCAAAGCGGCTTCCTCGGGGCGGGTACGGCGGATACAGGCGCGGCAGCCCCGCAAAGCGCGGGCGCGCGGCTGACAGCGCGCGGCATCATCGGCGTCATCGCGGGCGCGGCAGCGGCGGCGCTCATCGTGCTGTTCGCATACTTCGCCATCATCCGCCCGAGGATGGCAAGACGCAAGGAAACATCCAAAGCGGCGTAAAAGGAGCGGGCAGACCATGAAAATCACAAAATCAACCATTATACTAATCGCTTGCATCGTAGCGGCGGCGGGAATCAGCGCAGCGTGCCTGCTCCCCGCCGCGAAAGCGCCCGCCGCCGCAGAACCCCCTGCGGCCGCGGCAGTGGCAGCGGACGGGCAGGGCGAACCGGAAGCGCCGGGCGCAAAGGACGCGGCAATCGCGCAAACCGGCCAAAGCAAAGAAACGGCGGCGAGCGCCACGCTGCTGAACGCCGCCATCGACAACGCCGTGAAGCTGTCCGCAAAAGACTACACGGCGGAGAGCTTCGCCGCGCTGTCAAAAGCCCTTGAAGAGGCAAAAGCGGCGGCAGCAAACACGGACGCGACGCAGCCGCAGATAGACAAGGCAAGGGACGCGCTGCTTGCCGCCATCGGGGTGCTTGCCCCCGCAAAGGCGGCATCGGGCAGCGCAGCCGCAACGGGAACGGAAACAGGCACAGAAACGGGGGCGTGGGAGGAATCCCAATCAGGCGCGGAAGCGCCCGTGTCCGCAAACGCCCCGGCGGCCACGCTCTCCATCGACGCTGACACCTACGGCGCGGGGACAATCCTGAGCGCGCGCGCGGTTTCATTCAACGAGGGCGACACGGTGTTTGCAGTGCTCGTGCGCGAAACGCGGGCAAACGGGATACACATGGAATTCACGGGGGCGACGAGCAACGCCTACATCGATGGCATCGCCAATATCTACGAATTTGACGGCGGCGAGCTGTCCGGGTGGATGTACAGCGTGAACGGGTGGTATCCCAACTACGGGTGCAGCAAGTACACGCTCAAGGACGGCGACGTCATCAAGTGGCGCTACACCTGCGACCTCGGCGCGGACATAGGCGGCAGCGGCGTGACACAGGGGTGAAGAGTTTGCCTATTGGCGCGTGGGGAATACCGCATGAAAAATAAAGTCGCGAAGCGGTCGGCTCTCGCCGCCGTCCTAATCATCGTTTGCATCCCGGCTGTAATCGCGGCTGATGTTTTGCTTTTTGGCGACCGCAGCTACTATGCGGCGAGCCTGATCATCATCGCGCTTGCCATGCTGCCGTTCGCTTTGGTGTTTGAGGGCCGAAAGCCGCAGGCGCGCG
>JAITMX010000183.1 GCA_031290775.1 Eubacteriales Family XIII. Incertae Sedis bacterium | reverse complement strand
GCGAGCAAGACACCGGTTTGCATCCGATCCGCGTGTTTTTTTTGTATCTTCGGAGCCTTCTCCGCAAGCCATGCCCCATTCTGCCCCATGTCCCCGATCAACGCCGGGCAGATGCGGCCCACCGACAGATCCCGCAGAAAAATCTGAAACGCGCTGAGAAAAAAACCTGCTTCATCCCGCGAACTTTCATAGTGCGCAAGGATCGCGTTTGTTTCAGCCAGCGTGCCCCTGTCATAGACGAGCGACGCCATGAGTGCCCGCAGATCATCCGAGAACGGCCCCCTCACCGGATCCGCGTAGCCGAGCCGGATCCGCACACAACGGGATCTTACAGTCATAAGCAACCGCTGGGCATTTCCTGTCAGGATCAGTATCACGTCGCCGGCCGCGGGTTCCTCGAGCAGTTTCAGGAGTTTGTTCTGCGCGTGCTCGTTCATCCGCTCGCCATCCTCGATAAGGCAAGCCTTGCCCGTCGAAGCAAAGGGCTTTTGCTTGAACAGCTCAATCAAACCCTCGATCTTGTCGACCGTGACATCCTTGCCATCTTCGGATGACAGCACGATCAAATCCTCAAATGTGCCGCAGTCAAGCTTGACGGCCGAGGCCGGGTCGTCCGCAAAATGCCCTTTGAGCAACTCTATTGCCTTTTCGGCCCGGGCTTCTGCGCTGCCGCCTTCGACAATCACCGCGTGAGAAAGCGTATACATGATTATACCTCATTTCCGAGGACTTTGGACAGCGCCGTTTTGACGCGCGTATGCACGGCTTCGGGAGCGCCGGCCGCATCAATGACGCAGATACGCTTTGGAAAGCGCTCTGCCAGCTCGAGATAGGCTGCGCGCACCTTTGCATGATATCCTGCCCCGAGCGCTTCGATGCGGTCGTGACCGCTTCCGGCGGAAGCCTGCAATGCCCGCTGCAGCGCCTCCTCAGGGTTGAGATCAAGCAAAATGGTCGCATCCGGCGAAAGCAGCGCGCCCGCCGCGTACGCGTTTACGGCAAAGACGGCCTCCCCAAGGCCGCGCGCCGCGCCCTGATAGACATAGCTGGAATCCGCCCAACGGTCGCAGACGACAAGCTGGCCTGCCTCAAGCGCCGGCGCGATGGCCTCGTGCGCCAATTGGGCGCGCGCCGCCGCGTAGAGCAGCATCTCCGCCATATCCGCCATATCCGCGTTTTCCGGATCGAGCAGAATCGCCCGGATTTTTTCGCCGATCTTCGTGCCGCCCGGCTCGCGCGTTTTCAGCACGTCATAGCCCGCCGCCCCAAGCCATGAGGCCGCAAGCCCGATCTGCGTCGACTTGCCCGAGCCGTCGCCGCCCTCGAAGGTGATGAATTTCCCGCGTCTGCGGCCTGTTTCAGCGCCTGTCACTTATCCCCCTCCATCACTGCCCTTCGCGCCGGCGCTTTTTCGCCGCCTTTTCGCCGCCTTGCCGCCCTTCTTCTTGCCCGCAAGCGCCGCGTCCGTCAGCGACGACGCAAGCTTGATCCCGAGCAATGCGATCGGGACGCAAAGGATGATGACGAGCAGGAGCTTGAGCTCAAAAAGACCCATCGGACGGCGCTCAAACGACCTCGCCCTTCATCGCGCGCACTTCGTCAAAGAGATCAGTGACCTCTTGTTTCGGAGGCTTCGTCGCAAGCGATACGGCGACGATCGCGATGCATGAAACGAGGAAAGCCGGCAAGAGTTCGTAGATGCCCCAAATGCCCCCCATCGGCCTGATCGTAAATTTCCAGACAAACACCATCGCGGCGCCGGCGACCAATCCCGCGATGGCGCCCTGTATATTTGCCCGGCGCCAGAAAAGGCTGAACAGCATGAGCGGCCCAAACGCCGCGCCGAATCCCGCCCATGCAAAGCTGACGATTTGAAAGATGACGCTGTTCGGGTCGAATGCGATGACAACGCCAAAAATCGTGATTGCGAGCAGCGTGAGCCGGCTCACAAACAAAATGTTTCTTTCTGATGCATCTTTTTTGAAGATGCCCTGATACAGATCCTTTGCGACAGCCGAGCTTGCGGCGAGCAGATAGCTGTCCGAGCTGCTCATGATCGCGGCGAGGATGCCGGCCATGATGACGCCGATGACAACCGGATGGAAAATCGTCGTTGAAATGAGGATAATCACGCTTTCGGAAGCAGAGCCCGTGAGCAGCGCGTCCGGATAGAGTTCGCGGCCCATGAGGCCGATGACAACAGCCGCGAACAATGAGACCGCGACCCAGATGATCGCGATGCGCCGGGCGCGCGTGAGCTCGTTGACCTTGCGGATCGCGACAAAACGCAAGAGCACCTGCGGCATCCCGAAGTACCCGAGCCCCCACGACAGGGTGGAAACGACCGTGATGATCCCGTAGGCGCCGGCCTCCTTGAAAAGAGGTATGCCGTTTTGCACAATTTGCTGCCCTGTCGCCGGATCGGCATCGGGCTGCGCAATCCCGAAAAACTCAACAAAGCCCGGTATGGAATGAAGGTTGTCCATCATCGCACCCCATCCGCCCGCGTGCGTGAGGCCAACGGCAAAGACGAGGATGAGGGCGCCGATCATGATGATGCCTTGGACGAAATCGCTCATGCACACCGCAAGAAAGCCGCCTAGCAGCGTGTAGACCATGATGAAAATCGCGGTCAGGAACATCATGAGCCGATAATCCAGGCCAAAAAGCGTGCCAAACAGCTTGCCGCCGGCCGCGAAGCAGCTGCCCGTATAGACGGCGAAGAAAATGAGGATGACGAGGGATGAAATAAAGAGTATGGCTCTTTTGTTGTCGCCGTAGCGTTTTGAGAAAAAATCGGGAATCGTAATCGCGTTGCCGGCCTTCTGCGTATAGCGCCGAAGCGGCTTTGCCACGATGAGCCAGTTGATATAGGTGCCGACGCCAAGCCCGAGCGCCGTCCAAAACGCGTCGGCAAGCCCGCACCAATACGCCACGCCCGGCAGGCCCATGAGCAGCCAGCCGCTCATATCGCTCGCTTCCGCGCTCATCGCGGAAACCCACGGCCCGAGGCTGCGCCCCCCGATGAAAAACTCGTCGGAGGATGTGCTCGCGCGCTTGGAATAGTACACGCCGATCAGGAGCACCAGAATGATGTAAAACACCATTGTTATGAGCGTTTGGATTGCGCCTCCGGTTGTCTGTATCATAGTCCCTCTCCTGTCCTCCGCTGATGTCTGCCGCCAATGTCTGCCGCTAATGTCTGCCGCTAAACGAAACTAAAACGCCTGCTTCTCTTCCAAAAACGCCCGGATCTCGGAAATCTTCAGGCGGATCTGCCCCATCGTGTCCCGGTCGCGGACTGTGACCGTATCGTCCGCTTCCGTGTCAAAATCGACCGTGACGCAGTATGGCGTCCCGATCTCGTCCTCCCGGCGGTAGCGCTTGCCGATGTTGCCGGCCGCGTCGTAATCGGCCATGAAATGTTTTGACAGCTCGGCATGGAGCAGGAGCGCCCGCTCCGACTGTTTCTTGGTGAGCGGCAGCACAGCGGCCTTGAACGGCGCGAGCGCCGGGTGCAGCCGCAATACCGTGCGCGCCTCGTCCGTCGCCTTTTCATCGCCCTCAAGCGTCTCCTCGTCGTATGCGTCCGTCAGAAAAGCCAGCAAAATGCGGTCTGCGCCGAGCGAGGGCTCGATGCAGTACGGCACGTATTTTTCGTTCGTTTCGGGGTCGCGGTACGAAAGGTCCTCGCCCGAATGATCCATATGGCTCCGCAGGTCAAAATCCGTCCGGTCCGCGACGCCCCAAAGCTCGCCCCAGCCAAAGGGAAACAGAAACTCGATGTCCGTCGTCGCGTTGCTGTAATGCGAAAGCTCCTTGGGATCGTGGTCGCGCAAGCGGATGCTTTCCTCTTTGATGCCGAGCGCGAGCAAAAAGCCCTTGCAATAATTTTTCCAATAATGGAACCACTCGAGATCATCGCCGGGCCGGCAGAAAAACTCAAGCTCCATCTGCTCAAACTCGCGCGTCCGGAAGATGAAGTTGCCGGGCGTGATCTCGTTGCGGAAAGATTTGCCGACCTGCGCGATGCCAAACGGGATTTTTTTACGGCTTGTGCGCTGCACGTTTTTGAACTCCGTGAAAATGCCCTGCGCCGTTTCGGGCCTCAGAAAGACCTCATTTTTGGAGTCCTCCGTGACGCCCGCGTGTGTTTTGAACATGAGGTTGAACTGCCGGATGCCCGTAAAATCGCTCTTGCCGCATGAGGGGCAGGCGACGCCGCGCTCTTTCAGGAAAGCGTCCATCTCCCCGTTGCCCCACGCGTCGAGCGGCTTTTCCGGCGCCTCGCCCTTTTCGGCAAGGAAAGCCTCGATGAGCTGGTCGGCGCGGAACCGCTCCTTGCAGCTGCGGCAGTCGACAAGCGGGTCGGCAAAGCCGCCGACATGGCCCGAAGCCACCCAAACTGCGGGGTTCATGAGAATCGCCGTGTCGATGCCGACATTGCAAGGGCTCTCCTGCACGAATTTGCGCCACCAAGCGCGTTTGATGTTATTTTTCAGCTCGACGCCGAGCGGGCCGTAGTCCCAGCTGTTCGCGAGCCCTCCGTAAATCTCGGAGCCGGGATAGATGAAACCCCGGCTCTTGCAAAGCGCTGTTATTTTCTCCATGGTGGCCGCACGGCCACCCGGCTCCGTCCTGTTTTCTTTTCCCATGCCGACTCTCCGCCATTCCGGGCCTGGCCCGGAATCCATGTACAATTACTCCGCCTATTCCGCCGGTTTTTCCTCATCCCCCGGCGCTACCGTGTCCTTGATGTCCTGCGCCGCATTTTTGACGATGTCCTTGATCTCGTCCACGTCGCCCGACACCTTGTCCTTTTTGTCCCTGACGCGTGTGGCCGTGTCCGCCACCTTGCTGCGCACAGTATTGGCGGCCTCGCCGCCCTTTTCCTTCACGTCGTCAAAGGTATCGCTGACCTTGCCCGAAAGGTCGACGACTGTCCCGTCGTCCTTGACGAGCAGGATATCGCACTTGGCGCCGAGCGCGGCAATCGATCCGATGACCGTGAGCCAAGGCGCGAGCACGGTGCCGACGACCCCGACCGTGACCGGGATATTCAGCACGACCTCATCCTCTTTTTTCACTGTAATGCGCGAAACATTGCCTTTTTTGATGTACTCCTTGATTTTTTCGACAACCTTGGCGCCGTTGTCGGAAATTTTCGCGCCGACCTTTGCGTTGATCTCGTCCTCGATTTTGATGATCGCGTCTACCACATTGCCTTCGGTCGCTTCAAGGGCTTCCTTGGCCTCGCGATAACTGACGCCTGTCCTGTCTTTTACCAGTTCGATTTTTTCGAGTGTGATTTCCATGACGTCCTCCTTCTTCTTGCAGATTCCCTACGTGAGCATACGCTCGCTTTTTAGCGCTCCCAAATCCAGATGCTTTTGCGCAAACTCCCTCACTACGCCGAAAACGGCTCTTTCCTTCCCGTCATCGAGGGTCAGCGTATCCATGCGCTTCAGCGGTTGTTCTGTGATGAATACGATTGTGTTAAATATATCACCATTCAGGCCCGATAGCAACTCATCGCCCGAAAATGAAGCCGCGTCCGGAAATACGCCGAGCTCCTGCATCACTTTGACCATATACGAGATCGTGGGCAGCCTGAAATCAGCCTTCCGCGCGCAAACCATCGCGAGATAGTCGCGCAGCAATTCAAACACGCCCGCCGCCGCTACGCCGTCCGGAAGCAATTTGTCCGTGAATTCAAGCGCAAACGAGGCGTACGCAAAGCGGTCTGCGTCCTCGCCGAGCGCAAAATGCGCGTCTTGCGTTTCTGCCGAAGTGATCGTCAGCATCCCCGGCTTTCTTTCGGCGACCTCAAACTGCCCGTAGGCAAAGGGCCGGATTGCAAGCGCCGCGCCGCCCTTGCCCTTTTCCGAAAGATGCGTGCCGGCGGCGATTTTGCCTTCTTCGCGCGTGAAAATCAGGATCATGCGCCTGCCGCCCGTGATTTTCGTCTGCCGTATGACGATGCCTTCGAGGCTTTTGATCACAGCCGTGCGGATGCCGTCATTGCGTTGTATACCCCAATGACGAAAGCGCGCGCCCGTCGTCGCGCCAATTTTCGCGCACCTTGACCCAAAGCTCAAGAAAAACCTTGGCGCCGAGCAGCGCTTCGATCTCGCCGCGCGCGCTCTTGCCGATCCCTTTCAGCGTGTGGCCGTCCTTGCCGATGATGATGCCCTTGTGAGACTTTTTTTCCGTCAGAATCACCGCCGCGATCCGCGTCACGTTGGGCTTTTCTTCATATGCCTCGATCTCGACCGCCACCCCGTGCGGCACTTCGTCGCGCAGATAATGCAGCATTTTTTCGCGGATGATCTCGCAGGCGAGGAAGCGCTCGGGCAAATCCGTGACCATGCCGTCCGGGAAATACTGCGGGCCGTCTTTGATATAGGCCGTGAGCGTTTTGAGCAGGACATCCACGTTTTCCTGCTTCAGTGCCGAGATGCCGATGATTTTTTCAAATGCCCCTGTTTGCTCGTAGGATTCAAAGATGCCGCGATATTCGTCCGGCCCCATCGCGTCCATCTTGTTGATGACCAAAAGCGTCGGCGCCTTGGCCTCTTTCAGCCGTT
>JAITMX010000129.1 GCA_031290775.1 Eubacteriales Family XIII. Incertae Sedis bacterium | reverse complement strand
AGCGCGGACAGGCTCATTGGGTCTGCCGCGAAGCGAAAGGCTCGCGTCCGCCAAGTATTTGGCCGAGCGCGGGAGCAGCCACTTCATGGATGACATCACAAGCGCGGAAGCCGCCGATTGGGGGCTTGGAGGGGAGCGATGAATAGAAAACAGCGCTATTTGCTGATGGATGCCCCGTTTGGGCGGTGCGCCCACTGCGGCAAGCCGATGGAAGAGCAGAAAACCCACCAGGGCCCGAAGAGAATCTATTGCGGCCAGTCATGCAACCTGCAAGCGTGGCGGGCAAGACGGAAAGGGAATGCGCTATGAAGAAAAAGCAGGACGTGCACCTTTGGCTGCTCGGCCTTATCGAGCGGCAGTACCCGGAAGGCGGGGAGGCTTGAAGCAAATGGGGATGACGGAGGCCGCATTGGCAAAGCAGCTTAAAGCCGAATACGGGCTGTATATGTACTCGGGCGAGGTGGCGGGCGTGCTTCGGAAGTCGAAAAGCCGCATCGGCAAATGGCTCGAGGAGAGCGGCGTGGACTATTTCGCCGACGGCTCATGCAAAAAGTACTACACGCCCGACGTCGCAAAGGCGATCGCGGCGCAGCGCGTCGCCGGGTACGCCCGGCATCTGACGCCGGAATCCAAAGCGCGGATCAAGGCGAAAGCGGAAGCGCCGTCACGCGGCAACGTCATATACATAGGCCGCAGAAAGGCGGCCACATAGCAAGGTCAAACCGGGCGGGCGCCCAAGGGCGCCCAAAGGCGCCCCGGGCCATTGCGGCCCGTCCATGCAGCGTATCATCACCGCTGCCGCCCGCCCGTTTGATATAGGAACAGGGAAGCCGTAAGCAAATTCACAGGAAGGAGAAACAAAAATGCCTAAGAAACTGCCAGTCATGACTATCCGATGCAGCGTGCCCATGGTGTCCATACGCGAGATTATCATCCCGCAGATGCCGGATTGGAAGTGGCAGAGGATCGCGCTTGCCCGGAAAGGGCCTGGATTGGGGGAGGTGCAAGATGGGAATGCCAAAAGAGCTTGACACGCCGGAAGCGTTTGTGGCGACGGCGGTCTTGGCAGTCTGCCTGATAGTTGCGTTGGCGGTCATCAGCAATGCCATGGACGCGGCGGCGGCGCGGAAGCGCCGGGCAGCCATCGCAAGGGCGCGGGAATACAAAACAGCAGAGCTTGACAGGAGGCGCTGCGAGTGCCGGAAGATGATGGGGGGCCGGAGATGAACGAAATTGATATTGATGAAAAATACGCGCCGGACGACAAGTACAAAGACGAAGCGCGGGAGGATTTCAAAGCGATGGGGCCTGTGGCGCAGGCCATGCACATCGCCAAGCTGGGCGACAAAGACTTCCAGGCATACCTGTACGGCACAGACGCCGCAGACCTCTTTGACATTGACGATATGGACTATGGAAAGAGGGTGCATCTTGTTTACGGCTTCATCGTTGACGCCATCAAGCTGTACCGCAGCCTCGGGATCGGCTGGGGCGACATGAAAAAGCTGCACAGGTACGCGCAGCTCGCGATGTTCTACCTTGAGATACACCACTACCGCAACTACAGCGAGACTATGGGCGCGCAGCTTGCAGCGGGCAGGACGGGCGTGCCGGTGCTGCCGACGCGGGAGGAGATAGAAGAGCGGCGGCAGATATTTGAAAACAGGATGTCCGACGAGGATGAGGCAAGGAAGGCCGCAGGGGCTGCTGCGGCCCATACAAGGCAGGAAGCGGCAAAAGCCGCAAAGGGCATATAGCATATAGCATATAGAGAGGAGAAAAAAATGTTACAGGAAATCGAAACAAAGAGGGTTTTCCCGCATCCGGGCAACCCGCGCGAAGGCGTCGGCGACATCGGGGAGCTGACCGAGTCCATCGCCGCCCAGGGCGTCCTGCAAAACCTGACGGTCGTCCCGGCATCGGCGGCATCCCACTTGTGCCCCGGCCTAAAGGACGGCGACTATGTTGTGGTCATCGGGCACCGCCGCCTCGCCGCCGCCAAAGCGGCCGGGCTTGCGTCAGTCCCCTGCTCCGTCGTGGAGATGGGCCCGAAGGAGCAGGTCGGCACGATGCTTGCCGAAAACCTCCAGCGGGAGGATTTGACGGTGATCGAGCAGGCCCGCGGCTTCCAGATGATGATCGACCTCGGCGGCACCGTGAAGGGGATCGCCGGGCAGACGGGGTTTTCCGAGAAGACGGTAAGGCGCCGCATCGAGATTGCGAAGCTGCCGGAGGGCAAAGTCAGGAAAGGCATGGAGGCCGGGGCGACGCTGTTTGACTTCATGGCGCTCGGGCAGGTCAAAGACCCGAAGACGCGCGAGAAGCTGCTCGACGACATCGGGACAAACAATTTCACGTGGGAACTGGAAAGGGCCGTCAGGGCTGAGGAGGTGGAACGCAACCAGACAAGGATTGAAGAGATGCTAAAAGCCCGCGGCCTGTCGCCGCTCCCGCAGGGCGTTCCAAGTTGGAAATACAAAAACGCCGGCGCGCCGGTCCTTGTCAAGGATTCCACAAGCGATGCCGACGTAATCATAGAAGAAGGCGCGCTGTATTATTCAAGCGTGAATAGCCGGTTTTGTATTTACGGGGATATCGAAGACAGATACAAAACGGAGGCGGACACGTCCGCGGCAGACGCGGCAAGGGCGGACGCCGCCGGACGAAACGCGGCGCTGGGCGAAATCTGCTCGCGGATGCACGCGCTGCGGATGGAATTTGCGAGAAACGTCCCCAAGCGCGAGCTCGACCGGAATAAAAACGAGGTTTTCCGCGCCGTGCTCGCGCTGTGCTGCGCGGGGATGTCTCCGCAAGATGATGAGGCATTGGGCTTTTTTGGCATAGACGGGGAAGACGGCTGCCCCAAAGACGAAGACGGCAATCTGGACATCGCGGCGCTGGTCGAATCCAGGCAAAGCGGCTGGGTCCACGGCCTGTTTGCCATTGCGTACTGCGCAATGGAACACAAAAGATATTGCTGGCATTATCACTACTCATACCGCGGCGAATTGGCCTATATTGAAAACCCGGGCAGGAGCCCCGTCGCCATCTACCCATTCTTGGAAACCTTTGGCTACCAGATGAGCGACGAGGAGCGCATGGTCGTGGACGGGACGCACCCGCTGTACACAGAGGGGGGCGGCTCGGGCGATGGCGTATGAGTACGAAAAGCAGGCGACGGTCGCGCTGCTGTCCGAGGACGGCAGCGGGAACCGCAAGGAGCTGTGCATCGTGGCGTGGAACGGCAACCCGCCGAAGTATGATGTGCGGATATGGGTCAACGGCGGCGAAAAGCCGGGCAGGGGCGTGACGCTGACGGATAGCGAGGCGGCGCTGCTGCGCGGCGCGCTGAACGGGCTCGAGCTCGACGTGCCGGGCGGGGCGGGCTAATGGCCAAGGAATACGCTTTTAAGCCAAAGAAGTGCAAAGGCTGCGGCTGCGCGTTCACGCCCGGGGGCAGCCGCCAGCAGTATTGCCGGGGCTGCCGCCCACATGAAAAGCGGGACAGGCTTCCGCCGCCGGCCCCGCCGCCGGAAGCCCCGCGGTTGCCGCACCCGGGCGACTACGCAAAGGCGCAGGTCGCAAAAACGGCGGCGCTGCTCAAAGAGTACGGGACGGCCGACCTTGCGGCGGTCGGGCGGATCAGGCGCGA
>JAITMX010000094.1 GCA_031290775.1 Eubacteriales Family XIII. Incertae Sedis bacterium | reverse complement strand
CGCCGTTCTCGCCAAGAAGCGCGTGTATCTCCCCGTGCAGGACATTCAAGTCAATATTTCGGTTGGCGGCGACGGACCCGAAACTTTTCGAGATCCGCCGCATCTCGATCGCCGACGCTTCCGGCGCTTGGACCGATGCTTCTCCGGGCATTATTCGCTCGCCGTCACGCCTTTTACGAGATATTCGATCTGCCAAATGCCGCTGCGGTCCAAGGTCTCGCCCTCCGCCACGACTTCATTGCCCGCGTTGTCGGAAATCGGGCCCTTGAAGATCGGAAAACTGCCGGCCTCGATCTGCGTGCGCACTTCCTCAACCTTTGCCCGCGCCTCGTCAGAGACATTTTTGGTCAGCGGCGCGAGGTCGACATAGCCCTCTTTCATATTGCCGTAATAGGACTCGGGCGTCCATGCGCCGTCCATGATCGCTTTGATGGCCGGGACGAGGAAGATGTCGTGATGCCAAATCGGCGCCGTCAGGAAAGCGTCCCCAAGCCCTTCCAGGCCGCTGTTGTCGAGATTGTAGCCAACCGTCAGCGCGCCCGCGTCGGCAGCGGCAATCTGCGGGCCGGCGGTGTCGGCATGCTGCGTGATGACGTCGCAGCCCTGCGCGAGCAGCGCCTCGGCGGCCTGCTTCTCGCCGGCAGGGTCGTACCAGCTGTTTGTGTAGACGACGCTGACCGTCGCGTCCGGATTGACGGACTGCGCGCCGAGCGCGAAAGCGTTGATGCCGATCTTGACTTCCGTATACGGGTAAGCCGCGACATAGCCGAGCTTGTTTGAGGTCGTCTGCAGGCCCGCGATGATGCCGGACAGGTAGCGCGGCTCTTCCATCGCGCCGAAATAGTTGCCGAAATTGTGGTCGTTGATATCGCTGCCCGAGAAATGCAGGAAGGTGATATCGTCGTAGTCGCCCGACTCCGCCATGCCAAACAGCGGCGTGCCAAAGCCAAAGCTCGTGCCGATGACGACGGTCGCGCCTTGGTCGATGAGCTGCTTCGCGGCGTCCGTGGCCGCCTGCGCGTTCGTGTCGTCGATGTTCTCAAGCCAGACGCATTTGACGAGGCCGCTGTAGGTTTCCTGCACCTTCAGCGTGCCGGCATGCTGCGCCTGTGTATAGCCGCCGTCGTTGACCGTGCCGATATAGATAAAACCGACCGTAAGCGGCGCGCCCGCCGGCTCTTCCGAAGCGCCGCCCGCAGGCTGCTCCGCGCTGCCCGAAGACGCGGGGGGCGCCGCCGGCGCCTCTGTTTTGTTTCCGCTGCAGGCCGCAAGCGCAAATACCATAATGGCGGCCAATAGGACAATCAGATATTTCTTCTTCATCATTCCATGCTCTCCTTCCGATGGCGCCAAACGGCGCCCTTCTCCTCTGAAAATAAACTCACGCCAAATTATATAAAATCGCGCGGAAGATTACAAGAATGTTTCGCGCATATTTTGTGTATTTTTCGGATATTTTTCAAAAAAACCACTATTCCTTGAAATAAATGGCCCCATCCTCTATTTTGGAAACGACGGCAAGCGACTCGACGCGGTACCCCTTTTCGCGCAGCCGTGCGCCGCCCTCCTGAAACTCTTTTTCGATGACGATGCCCGCGCCGAGGACTTCCGCCCCCGCCTGCTGCGCAATGCGCGCCAGCCCGAGCGCGGCCTGCCCGTGCGCGAGGAAATCGTCGATGATGAGGCAGCGCTCGCCCGCCGCCAAAAACTTTTTGCCGATGCGGATGGACGAAAGCTTGCGTTTCGTGAACGACATGACTTCTGAAAAATAGTAATCCTCCGCCATCGTGCTCGGCTGCTCTTTCTTTGCGAACACCACGGGGACGGAACCGAAATATTTTGCCGTGAACGCGGCGACCGCGATGCCCGAAGCCTCGATCGTGAGGATCTTGTCGACCTTGTCCGCGACATCGTCAAAGCGCGTCCGAAACTCGGCGCCGATGAGCTCAAACAGCGTCACATCCACTTGGTGGTTCAAAAATGAATCGACCTTCAGGATCTCCGTGCCGACGGCAAGCCCGTCCTTGATGATGCGTTTTTTCAGAATCTCCATGCCCGCCGCAGCCCTCTATTCAAACACAAGCTCGACGGAGCTGTTCGTATAGACCTTTTGGATGTCGTCGTTGTCCTCAAACGCGTCGATCATCTTGGACAGGGATTTCAGCGCGTGGTCGTCCTTGGGCTCGCTTTCCATGCTCGGGATGAACTCCACGTCCGCTTCCGCAAGCTCGTAGCCGGCCCCGCGCAGCGCGTCGGCGACCGCGTTCAGCTCGCTTTCCCCCGTGCGTATCTCCCAGTATTCGTCCGCGTCGATGATGTCATCGATGCCCGCGTCAAGCCCCGCCTCCATGAGCGCGTCTTCGTCCGCCGCGCCCTTTTCGACCAGGATGATGCCCATGCGCTCAAACATATAGGAAACGCATCCGGGCGAACCGAGGTTGCCGCCGAAACGGTCAAAGGTATGCTTGACGGCCGATGTCGTGCGGTTCATATTGTCCGTCAGCACGTCCACGATGACCGCGATGCCCGAAGGCCCGTAGCCCTCAAAGCGCGCCTCTTCGAGCGAATCGCCCGCAAGCTCGCCCGTGCCCTTTTTCACCGCCTGCTCGATCTTGTCCTTGGGCATGTTGATCCCCTTGGCCTTGTCGATCGCGTTTTTCAGCGACGCGTTGTACGCGGGGTCGCCGCCCGCCTTCGCCGCGATCATAATCGCGCGCGCGTATTTCGTGAAAACCGCCGCGCGCTTATTGTCCTGCGCAGCTTTCCTGCCCGCTATCGTTCCGTGACGCCCCATCGCAAATTCTCCTCCATGCTCCGTGCCATAAATTCTATTCCGATAATTTTTTCAATGCCAAAAGTATATCACACGTGCGCGGCCCCGTGTGGGAAAAGGTTTGAAGCCTTGCCGGGGTGATTGCAGGGGGATTGCGCGGGATTGCCGTGGTGAAGAAATGCTGTCAAAACTTTTCTGCGGCCTGCGGCAATAACGCGCGCAGATGTGCCTGTGCGCGCAGGAACCCACCGTCCCGGATTTGAATCCGTTTTTTCAAATGCCCCGCAATCAGGCGGGCGACTTCTTCCATCGCTTTCGTGTCATAAATTTGGGCAGTATTGACACTGATCGTATTGAAGCCCATGTTCTCAATCGCCGTGAGCCGGCGTGCGTCATGCACCCAACGATTCACGTTTGCATGATAAGCGTAACTATCGTACTCAACGGCCAATTTTGCGTCTTCCCAATAAAGATCGACATTCAAGCTCTTTTTTCCAAGCGCAGCGTCTTTTCCGGCAAGCGATATTTCAAAATTGAATTTGGCGCCTTTCAGCCCATACCCGCCATAGTGATGCGGCAAAACAAGAATCATGTATAGCAAGGATTCCATCACCGACGCAGAGCCATCCGCAAGATGCCTCGCCGCCCGCAACGCAATCAAATTACCGCGATGCCACGCCGCTTTTTCCGCAAACCGAAGGATCTTCTTTGCCGATGACAGCGCTTTTTCGGGATGCCGGTTCGGATGCCCGCAAAGTGAAAGCCCCAGCAAAAGCGTTCGATGGAAACCAAGCGTCGTGGCAAGCTCCAGAAACAGCAACTCAGGGTTCGCAACGCGTACGCCGCGATGCCAAACAACGGCGCCTTTCGGAAGAGGCCGTGATGCCACGTAAGATTTCACCGCTGCCTTGCGATTCCGGCTCTTTTCATTTCGGAACGTCCGGCAGACAGAAGGCAGACGTATTTCCAGCTCAGCCGCCGGAACTTGAGCCGCCCGGGTTGAAACAGCCTCGGGCATGAAATCAACAGCGGCATCATGAGCAACATCATCCCCAGAAGCAAACGCTGTTGCAAGCTCGGATCCGATCGCAGCATCCAGATACGGGACGCCCCAGAGTTTCGCGGCAGAAATATGGCTTAAATATCCGTCCATCATGTCACCTCCAAAATGCATGGCCAAAAAAATCGCGTTTTTTGTGCAAATAATTAACTTTCTGTAAAGCCTCAGTGTACGTTCACGGCATTTGGCCCCAAAAACACACAAAAAGGGCCTGCTATCAGCCTAAATATATCATATTTTTCTATATTGTTCCATTAATTATATTTTATACCAATATAATTTTTACAGAAAGTTCATTTTTTGCACAAAATCCGACCAAAAAATGACTTGGGCGAATATTAGACCGCATAGTACAAATCATACGGCATTACAGCAAGGGCGATTCCGATGGAACCGCCCTTGATAATAGGAGGAAAAATCTTATTTTAGTATGCGTCCATCTGTCAAACGAGTTTCATCGAACCGCTGATGACCATCTTCATGATTTCGCTCGTCCCCTCGTAGATCTCCGTAATCTTTGCGTCACGCAGAAAACGCTCTACGCTGTATTTGCGTGCATAGCCATAACCGCCGAGCATTTGCACCGCCTCGCGGGCGACGTCGTTTGCTGTTTTAGACGCGTATAGCTTGGCCATCGCCGCATACAGGCCGTACGGCTCATGATTGCTCTTCGCCGCCGCCGCACGGTAGACGAGCAACCGCGCCGCGTCAATCCGCGTCTGCAGATCCGCGATTTTGAACTGTGTATTCTGGAAGGCCGCGATCGGCTTGCCAAACTGCTCGCGCTCTTTCACATAGGCAATGG
This sequence comes from Eubacteriales Family XIII. Incertae Sedis bacterium, assembly GCA_031290775.1. Classification (GTDB taxonomy): domain Bacteria; phylum Bacillota; class Clostridia; order Peptostreptococcales; family Anaerovoracaceae; genus WRMW01. The sequence continues at coordinate 21,913 of JAITMX010000094.1, read as the reverse complement.
CAAGGCCGAGCGCGCCCTGTGCGATACCGAGCGCCTGCGCCGCCACACCGATGCGTCCCGCATCAAGCGCCATCATCGCGCACTTGAAGCCCTGCCCCTCATTTCCGAGCAGGTTTTCTTTCGGGACGACGACATCCGTATAAAACACCTCGCAATTTGATGCGCCGCGGATGCCCATGCGCGGGATGTTCACGCCGATTTTGACGCCCGGCGTTTTTGCGTCCACGGCAAAGGCCGAAATGCCCTTCGTCCCGAGCTTTGGGCTCGTCAAGGCAAACAGGACAATCGTATCCGCAAACTCGGCGTTGGTCGTATAGATCTTGCTGCCGTTGATGATGTAATTGCCGCCATCGGGGACAGCCACCGTTTTCTGCCCGGCTGCGTCAGAGCCGGCCGTAGGTTCAGTCAGACCGAAGCAGCCTGTCTTGCCGCCATCCAAAAGCGGGCGCAGCCATTTTTCTTTCTGCCACGGCGCCCCGAAATTGTCGATGCACGAGCAAGCCAGCGATGTATGGACAGACACCGTAATCGCCGTCGACGCGTCCACCTTCGCAAGTTCTTCAACAGCCAAAGCATAGTCGATATAGTCGCCGTCCGCGCCGCCGTACTCCGCCGGATACGGTATGTTCATAAAGCCCTGTTCATGCAGTTTTTTCAGAATCCCGAGGTCGAAAGTCCCCTCCTCGTCCATTTTCGCCGCCAGCGGCTGCACCTCAGCCTCCGCAAACACGCGAAACTTTTCCTGCAACGCTGCCTGCTTCTCGTTCAAATTGAAATCCATCATTTGTCTCCTTTCGCTTCCAGCTCCAAATGTTAATTGCGCAACTCGTTATACATTGAAATTTCAACGATTTTTTATCTAATTGATATAACCCCTCACTGAATGTAGTATAATATTCTTGAAATGAGATATAATCCCACATAGGCAATTGCGAAACGATTCAAAAATAACATAAACGAATGTTCGAGATTGCTATCAAAGCTTATCGTTGATATTCTTCATTGCGAACTTCATGGCTTCAAACAGCCTCCGATCCCGTTCTTTGAAAAGCTCGTCGATATCCCTTTCTGCGTAGTCAAAGAAGCCTTTGCCGGCGCGGACTCCATAGACCCCCTCGACCGTCGGATTGCTGCCAAAATCTGCCTTTTGAAAAACGCCGAGCACCACTCCGCGCGGATAAATGCTGCTTTTGATTGCAAGATCAAACTGCTCCGGCGTGCAATACCCTTCTTTCACAAGGGAGTCCGCAACATCTGTGAGTGCTTTCTGCGCAAAGTTCACAAAAAACCCCGGAGTATATTTTTCCATTCTTGGGGCAATTTTTTTGCTTCTTTCAAGCATCCGCACTGTGATTGCCATCACATTTTCTTTTGTCTCGGGGCCTTTTACGACTTCTACCAAGGGTATGATATGGGGCGGGTCGAACCAATGCGTTATCACCGAATAGGGTTTTCTGCGATCCGGCATCAATTCAAAAATATTAAAAAATGAGGTGTTGCTGGCGATAATCGTTTCTTCCGGCAGGAATGCGTCCAATTGCGCGTACAATGCCCTTTTTGCCTCTTCCTGCTCGATGATTGCCTCAACGACATATTGAACGCCTTCGGCAGCCGCTTTTTTGTCTGTAGTATAGGAAACCCTTCCGAAAACCGGCTCTATTTCCGATGCTTCGATTTCACCAACCTCGGCCATCGTTTCAAGCTGGCTGCCAATCGTTTTTTTTGCCGTTTCAAGAGCGGTCTCCGAAATGTCGCTCAGCCGGACCATGTAGCCGCCTCGTGCATACGAAAGGGCAATGCCGGGGCCCATTACGCCGCCGCCAATCACAAGAACCGTGTTCACTTCCTCCAAATGCAGCATTTATTTTGCCTCCGTTTCAATTGCGAGTTCAATTGCTATTTGCTTGCCGGCAGCCAGCAAAGCGCGTTTGACCAGAACCTTTGCGAGCTGCGCCTTGTATCTGGCGGCCTCAAACGGGATGGCGCCTTCAACCGCGATCAAACCCGCTTCTTCCGCATTCTTTTCGCTGATCTCTTTCCCCGTGATCAATGCCTCCGCGTTGATGGCGCGATATGGCTTTGGCGCGACAGCGCCTATGCAGACGCGTGCTTTGCTGCCCGTCGACACCGCGCAGTTGACTACCGGAAAATCGATCGATTTCCGCCATGCCATTTTCAGGAAAGCGCTATGCGAACCGTCTTCAGGGGCGGGGATCGCAACCTCCGTGATGATTTCGCCCGGCTCGAGCACCGTGCTGCCGGAAAGGCTGCTGCCGTACAGGCTGTCTATGGAAAGCGTCCTCCTGTTTGTGACGATATCCGCGCCAAGGGCAGACAGGGATGTCGCGATGTCTGAAGGGAACGCGCAGTAGCACCCGCAGTTTCTGCATCGCGCTGCCTCGCGTTTCGCCTCATCCATTTTCGGTGAAATCGAATCCTCCAAATCAAGCGACCTCTTGTCCCCGTCAAGCGCCCCGAGCTTCAGCGCTTCGGTTTTCCGGACACCTTCCGGATCGAAGCGGATCAGACAGCTTTCGCCGGGAGCCTCAGCGGCTTTGGGGTCGGATATTTTCAGATGGCGGAGGATGCCTTCGGCCGCTTTGCGGCCGCCCACGACGGCGCCGATTGCCTTGTCAGGACCGGTCGTGACATCCCCGCTTGCGAAGACCCCTTCTTTGGACGTCATCTTGGTATCGTCAGATACGTCTATCAATCCCCGTCTTGTAAGCTGCAAGCCGATATTTTCGCCAAAATATGACAGATCAACAGCCTGCCCGACAGCCATCAGGATATTCTCTGCTTTCATCTCCATCGTTTGGCTTTCGTCATATTGTGGATTAAACTTGCCCTCTTCATCTCGGACAGAGACGCAGCGCTTGAGTTCCATCCCTTTGATTTCGCCGCCGGCCTCAAGAACCCTTGACAGGCCCCATCCGGGCATGATTGCAATGCCCTCATCCTCGGCTCTTTCGATTTCTTCCGGGCTCGCGGGCATTTCCTCCCGCGATTCAAGGCATACCAGCGTCACTTTGCCCGCCCCGAGCCGTCTTGCAGTGACGGCCACGTCCATCGCGACATTCCCGCCGCCGGCCACAAGCACTTCAGATCCTATTTTCCCTTTCATCCAATTCTTTACATCCATGAGAAAATCCAAACCGAACACGGTCAGCTCTTCGCCCGTGATCCCGACAATCGGGCGCTTCCACGCGCCGGTCGCGTATAGAACGCAGTCGTATTCGCATTCCAGTTTTTCCGGCAGGATATCCTTTCCGATCTCCTTGTTCACCTGGAATTCAACGCCCATTTTCCGAAGCGCGGAAACAAAGCCGCGAACGATATCCCTTGGGAGCCGATACGGCGGGATCGCATACATGAGCATGCCCCCTGCTTCTTCCTTCTTGTCGAAAACAGTCACGCCCAGACCGGCTCTTCGCAAGAAATACGCCGCAGAAAGCCCGGCCGGGCCGGCTCCGACAATGGCTGCTTTTTTGGCCGTTCCCTTTGCAGGGGGGCGATAGTATTCATCCCTGTGTTCCATGATAAAATCGCCCACAGCGCGCTCGATTGCGCTGATATTGACGCTTTCATCGCTTTGGCAGCGATTGCATCCGAGCTGGCAGGGGTGAGCGCAGATCCGCGACGTGATCATGGGCATCGGGTTGGCTTTCATTATTGTCTGGGCGGCTTTGCCCGGATCCCCGCCGCGCATCTGCTCTAAGTAATCCGGTATATCTGTCGCGGCGGGGCATTCCGTTTTGCAGGCGGACGCGCCTATGCGCAGGCCGCCGAAAATGGAGTGGTAGCGGTTGTCCCCGGTTTCCGCGAAGCATTCCCTCCCGCCTTTGCGGATGCAGTCAAAACGGTTTTCCGATTTCCTGAAGTACCAACAGCGGTTGAACTGCGCGAGATTTCCGCCGATTGTGGCCATATTGCGAATATTCGGGGTCGCGACGGCCTTTGCCGCCTGCGCCAATGCCGTGTACTTCTTGGACACCAATTCGCTTTCGGCGATATCGGCCAGGCGCGCCAACGAACCAATACGCAGGTTGCCGTTTTCCTCGCGGATGCGATCCAACCCCGGTATGGATTTCAAATTCACCACGGCTTCCGGATATGTTTCCAAAATATTGTCTTTCAGCACGCCGAGCAGATCGGTTCCGCCCGCGATCATCGCCGCGTTCCCGCTGCCGAGCGCTTCGGATGCTTCCTCGACACTGCGCACGTTCAAATGCTTAAACTGTTTCATCGGCTGGAAATTCCTCCTTTTCCTCCCCCCGCGTTTTGGCGGTATCCGGCAGTCACGCTTTCCCCAGCGCTTTCAGCACCTTGTCGGGCGTGGCCGGAGGCTCTACCCATACGCCGGCCGCGTTGTGGATCGCGATTATCAGCATATTTGTATTTGTGATGCAATGGCTCATCCCGTTGGCGCCGTATACGCCGTTTCCTGCCCGCGTTTCAAGTATCGACTTTTCGACGATTGGGACGTCAAGCATCCCCGGCACTTTGTAATCGGCCATATTGGTGTTCAAAAGGACTCCCGTTTTGGGGTCGTAAAACATATCCTCGAACTGCTGGCAGCCCTGGCTGAAAAACACGGCCTGGTCAATTTGGCTTTCCAGCGAAGTCCTGCGGAGAATCTTGCCGACATCTGCGGCAATGCCAAAGCGCAGAATCTCCACCTCTCCGGTTTCGGCATCAACCGCGACTTCGCAATACTCCGTATTCATCAAGTCGAGTATTTCTCCCATATTGCCTGTGACCCAAACGCCGGGGGGCGGCCAAGCCGAGTGCGTGGCAACGATGTTCTTGTGTGTGACCTCCGAAATCAGAATGCCTTTTGACGGCTCGCTCTTCAGAAACACCCTGCCGTCCGCCACTTCGAGCTCCTCCGGCCCGCATCCCCGGAACGGACCCGGCGTCGGAAAGTGCTGGCCCACATTGTGAAAACTGGAGTTTGGCTTCCCGGGGTTCTCCGCATAATCGATCGCGGCCTCTTTGAGCAGTTCCTTCAAAATCTGGACGCACTCTTTCATGGCCCATGCGGGGCCGACGGTCCCATCCGACCCGCCACCGTAAATGCAGTGCGCTGCGACCGCGTCAAAGTCTATGGAAACGTCTTCGTAGGGGATTCCCAATTCTTCCGCCACAACCATCGCGTTGGCCTCGACCGCGTATGTGCCGATGATCGGCCCCCTTGAGGGCATATGGACCACGCCGTCCCTGTATTCGAGTTTCGAATGGCGTTCTTTCATGGAATGCCTTGGCGTCATCTGATAGCGGAAACATGCCCCGTGCATGCGGCCGTCTTCCAACTGTTTCGCCCCGGAAGGGTGCCAGTTCCAGTCCATTAGTTTTTTTCCCGCTTCGACGCATTTGTCGAAACTGGGCACCGGATTCGTGTCGTCCGGCGACGTCGGCCCGTGCAGATTCAGCCTTGCGATGTCAATGGGGTCTTTCCCGAGCTGTTCGGCGATGATATAAATCCCCGTCGTGATGGTGTCCCAATTGAACGGGCAGTGCTGGCCGCTGAGCCACATCACACCGCGGTTGCTGTCGACAACCTCCATTTTCTGGCGCACACTTTTGCACTTCGTGGTTTTATAAGGCCCCTGGGACAGGTCGCCGACATGCCCAAAAGGGGCGCTCCCCCGGCCGCCTTTGTCGCAAAGCGAATAGTCGTCGATTGCAGTGATCAGGCCGTCTTTCGTAAACGCCACTTTCATTTGGATGAAACGCTCATTCATGAGAAAATCGTACATATGTTCACGTCGATCGGCGCACCGCACCGGACGCCCATAGCGTTTCGCCAGCAGCGGCGTGACTTCTTGGCATCTCCGCAAGCTCCAGTCGCAATACTTGCCGCCCATGAACAGCCCTTCCATATAGATTTTTTCCATAGGCATTTTGTATGTCAAAGAAAGAGCATCCCGCCAGCGAACCGAACCCTCAATATACAGGTTTGGCTCTTCGCCTGTATAGGGGTGCTTCTCCCACCATGCGACTGATGCCAAAGGGTTCGGCGAGCGCGTCGCGAAAGGCGGCAGCCGCAGATCGTATTCGATGAGGTTTTCGGCTTCGCCGAATGCTTCGCAGACATCCCCTCTGATGTCAACAACCGTGTAAGTGTTCCCGCGCTTCGGGGGCTGGCCTTCTGCTGAAAGATAGTTCCAGAATGTCGGTTTTGCGTCTTCTCCCGGCCGCACGACCGGCGCGCCCAGCTTATTCCCTTCGCGCAGGTCCGTCACATGCGGGAGCATCTCCCATTCGATTTCAAGCAATCTCAAGGCTTCCTCGCACGTTTCCTCATCCTCCGCGACAACGATGGCCGCGACTTCCGCCCCCGACCGGTCTGCGATATTGTCCAGCCACGGCCTGTCCGACAAAAAGTCAAAACAGCGCGGCACCAGATCGCGGATGTCCTCATCCTCCCAAGTCAATATGTCGACAACGCCGGAAAGCGCGCGCGCTTTCGCATCGTTGATGCCGGCCACTTTCGCATTCGCGTAAGGGCTGTGCAAAAACTTTGCGTGCAGCATATTTGGCAACACATAATCAACGCCATATTTGGCAAGGCCCGTAGCCATGGCATACGAAACGACTCCGGGCGGGTTTCCCTGCCCTCCGACCACTTTGAAATTCTCACGATCGCCATTTGCCCCGATATCAGCCATTCAGCCCGCCTCCTTCTGAATTCATATTGCGCGCCGCCTCAAGAATCGCGGTGGCATGCCGCGGGTATGTGCCGCACATGCAGATATTTCCCGCCAACGCCTCGCGGCAATCCTGCTCGCTGGGGTTCGGGCTTCTGTCAATCAAAGCCTTTGCGGTTGTCAGGAATCCAGGCGTGCAATAGCCGCATTGCATCGCGTCCCATTTGCAATACGCGTCGACGAGCGGCTTCCATTTGGGATCCGCCGCGATGCCTTCGATCGTTTCGATTGCTTTCCCCTCGCACTCGCACACGAGGATTGAGCAAGACAACACCGGGCGGCCATCCATAATGACGGTGCATGATCCGCACGCGCCGCGGTCGCACATATGTTTTGCCCCGGTCAAACCCATTTGGTACTGCAGCGCGTCGTGAAGAGTCCGGTTTGGGGCGGCATCCAGTTGTTTTGCGATGCCGTTGATGTTTAGCTCTATTGTTTCTGGCATTTTCTCCTCCTCGTGAAGCCTATGGCAGTGCCTTATGGCGGAATCATAGCTTGTTGTTGATATTTTCCATCGCGATTTTCATCACTTCGTACAGCCGGCGATCCCTTTCCTTGAAAATCCCGTCAATATCCCTCCCGGTGTAATCAAAGAAACCTTTGCCGGCGCGAACGCCATATTCACCGCGATGATAATGCCCCATTAATGTCTTCGCGGCATCTTCGGCCCCGTTTTCCATGACAACCGTGCCGTAAGTGTGGATACCGCTGAAGTCCGCCTTTTGAAAATAGCCAAGCACCACGCCACGCGGGTAGACGCTGCTTTTTATCGCGACGTCAAACTGCTCCGGTGTGCAAAAATCGTTGTCGACAAGGTAATTTGCGACATCTCCGAGCGCTTTCTGCACAAGGTTCACAAAGAACCCCGGAGTGAACTTCTCCATTCTCAGCGCTACTTTTTTGCATCTTTCAAGCATCTGCGCTGTGATGGCCATCACGCATTCCTCTGTCTCGGGCCCTCTTACGACTTCGACCAAAGGAATAATATGGGGCGGGTCATACCAATGCGAAATCACGGCATAGGGCTGCCTGCGAGCCGGCATCAATTCAAAAATGTTCAAAAACGACGTATTGCTCGCGATAATTGCCTCTTCCGGCAAGAACGTGTCCAGATGTTCATACAACGCCTTTTTTGCGTCTTTTCGCTCGGTGATCGCTTCGGCGATGAACCCGACGCCTTCGGCGGCCTTTTTGATATCTGCCAAATAGGAAACCCGCTCTGAAATCTGTGCCTTTCCTTCTGTTTCAATCTCGCCGACTTCCGCCATCGTTTCCAGATGGCCCTCGATCGCCCGTTTTGACGTTTCAAGCGCTGTTTCCGAAATGTCTGCCAGCCGGACAGTATAGCCGCCGCGCGCGTAGGACAGCGCGATGCCGGGGCCCATCACGCCGCCGCCAATGACAAGAACGGTATTTATTTTCTCAAATTGCAGCATTCGCCATCCCTCCGTTTATAAACTCATTTGTTGTATATGCCGCCATCCACCACCAAACACGACCCTGTGCAGTACTCTGCCTGTTCAGAAGCAAAAAAACAGATGGCCTTTGCGTAATCAATACATTTGCCGTCGCGGTCCAAAGGCACGTTCTCGCCCCCCTTGTGAATCGCTTTTTTGAAAGTCTCCCCATCGGCATTGCCGGCGAACCAATTGGAATCCGACACGGTGCCGGGCAATATGCAGTTGATCCGCACTTCAGGGGCGAGCGTGCCCACGAGGCATCTGGTGAGATGCATCAGCGCGGTTTTGGACATATTGTACGGAATGGAAGACCCTTGCGTCGTGAGGGCCGCCAAGGAAGAAACATTCACGATGCTGCCGGAGCCTTGCGCCTTCATTATTTTTGCCGCGGCCCTGATGAGGAAAAAAGGGCCGTACAAATTGGTGCTCATAATCTTTTGCCAAACATCCGTAGTAAGCGCGTCAAGATCCGCAAAGTCGATGAATTTGGTCGTGCCGGCGCAGTTGGCCAGAATGTCTATGCGGCCGAATTCCTTGTAAAAGCTGTCGACAAGCGCGGCTGCCGTGTTTTCGGCAGATACATCGCCCTCAAAAATAACCGCTTGGCCGCCTGCGGCCTCCACAAGATTTTTTGTTTCCTCGGCCGCGTCTCCCGGATCTTTTTTTGAACGCAAATAATTGATGCCAATATACGATGCCCCGCGCTTTGCGAACTCCAGCGCTGATGCCCGGCCTATTCCTGTCGATGATCCGGTAATAAGAACTGCTTTTCCAGAAAAATCCATGTGCAACCTCCTTCGCGCGGCGCCCGGTTTCCGCCGGACGCCGCATTATTTGACTTTTTGACAACGATGGGAAGATCTATCGGCCCCGCTTACGCCTCTTCCCTTATCTTCGCGAGCGATTCATTGAAACTATTGAGAACTTCGGGGCTGACTTCCCCTTGGATTTTGTCCCAGACAGGCTTGCACAAATCCCTGCAATACGCAACGTCTTCCGGGGTGAAATAGTACATCTCGGTACCGAAATCGTCCTTCGACGCCTGAATATAGTAATCCAACGTTTCCTTGGGATCGGCCGCCTTCCCAAGAGCATATGCGTACCCCTCGTCGAATTCCGCTCGTTGCCCATCGGTAAGGCTGTCGTAGAATTTCTGGCTCACGACCATTACGCCTCCTCCAGATATCGAGCATGTCTCGGTAGCATATGGGAATATCTCGCAATATCCATTGATATACGTGACTTCCGGAGGATTGTCGAACCCCTCGACCAAACCTTGTTCAACAGCGGTATAGACTTCGCTGAACGCGACAACAGTAGGCTTGGCGCCAACACATTCCCACATCATTCTATAGTTCTCGTTCTCAAGTATCCTTATCTTGAAGCCAACGAGATCTTGTGGGGCCAAAATCGGCTTCTTCGCCGAATAAGTAGTGCGGAATCCGCCGGGATTGAGTTTAAGCAGATGCAAACCCACGTCTTTGAACGAATCGCTCAGCGTGCTCCATAATTGTGAGCTGGGATCGCAGATCGCTATCGTTTCGTCAACATTGTTGAAAGCGAAAGGCAATTCAAATACTGCGGTATCTGCCATAAAATTGGTACATGTCGATGTGGCGCCAAACCATCCTTGGATTGTGTTTGCCTGAACGCTTTCGACAACTTCAACATCGCCGCCAAGCTGGGAGTTCGCAAAAATCTCAACCTCAAAATCATCGGTATTGGTTTCCAGATAGTCTTTTAAATCCCACATTATGTCCTGCATAAGCCCGTGCTCCGCGCTTGAGTGGGCAAAGACGATTTTGATTTTCCCCGTGCCGCCGTCAGAAGCAGGGGCTGGCGATGAAGCGCCTCCTTCGCTTCCTGATGTTCCATTGCTGCTTCCGCTTCCGCATGATGCCAAAGCGAATACCATAACGATGACCACTGCGACAGCTAATAGTTTTTTCATTTCAACCTCCTTTGAATTAAACTGCTAAGCGATATCCAATACTGTCTGATTTTGGAGCAATATCAGCCTCCATTCAGAGCCAGGCTGAGCGAAGGCACATAAGTGATGAGCATTAAGGCAAGAATAAAGAAGGCAAGAAGCGGAAACGCATGCCTCGTTATGACGGTAATAGGCAATTTCGTAAGCGATTGCGCAATGAAAAGGTTTCCGCCTACAGGCGGCGTGACAAACCCGGCCGCGAGATTTACGACCATAATGACGCCAAACTGGACCGGGCTCATGCCCAATGCGAGAACTACCGGCAGCAACAATGGCGCCATAAGCAGAACTGCGGCAATTGTATCCAAAAAACACCCCATGACAAGCAGTATCAGGTTGATTACAAGCAAGATCGCGATTTTTGAGGCAAATGATGATGTCAGCCACTCTGTCATGGCGCTTGACGCGCCAAGCAGCGTCATCGCCCGGCCGTAAGCAGAGCAGGCGCCGATGATCCACATCATTGGTCCGAATGAATGGACGGCATCAAGAAACGCTGCCGGAACCTGCCTGAACGGCAGCGTGCGGTATACAAAGAGGCTGATGATCAGTGAGTAGACGACGGAAACGCATGCCGCTTCCGTCGGGGTGACGATACCGCCATAAATCCCGCCCAAAATGATGACCGGCGTCATCAACGCCCAAAAACTGTCTTTCAGTATTCCCCGAAAGCCTTTCGCGCGTATTTCATTGAACGCGGCATCGACTTTAGCCCGGTCCTCCCCCTTTCTTTTGCAATATATAAAGGCGTATGCCATCAGGCAAACACCGACAACGATGCCCGGTATGATGCCCGCGATAAACAAATCCCCAATCGACGTGCCTGTCGCCTGCCCGTGAATGATCATCGGGATGCTCGGCGGGATGATGACTCCCAATCCGCCGGCCACGCAGACCAAGGCCGTGGCGAAACCTTTTTCATATCCCAGATTTACAAGCACGGGGATACTCATCGAGCCTACCGCGGCGCATGTCGCCGGGCCTGACCCCGAAAGCGCCCCATAGAACATACAGGTGACGACGACCGCGCACGGCAGGCCGGCGGTCTTTCCCCCAATAAAAAATGTAAAGAAATCGAACAGCTTCTTCGCAATACCGCCTCTTGCCATTATGATTCCCGAGAGTATGAACATCGGGACGGCAAGAAGCACGTATGAGTCCAGCGTATTGACTATAGATTGAAAAACATATCCGGGATCCGTCACTACGGAGGGGTCAATCAGCCATATCAAAATTGCCGCCGAAGCGACTGCCACAGCGATAGGCGCGCCGACGAACAACAGAGCCAACAAGAATACGACAGAAACAAAAATAATTTCCATGATCTTATGCCATCCTCCATCTGCGCTTATATGATTCCCGTGTCATCGACTTCCTCTTCTTTGATACCATGCGCGAATCTGTATATTTTGAGAAAATACTTTTGAAAGAAACGCAGCATCGCGAGCAGCCACCCAAACCACATCCCGAAATACAAAACCCATTTTGGAAATTTAAGTATCGCGCTCGCTTGCCCTGAAACCACAAGCTCTTGGACTTTCGTCCACCCGAATACGATCAGAAGCAATCCAAAGACAATCATGGCGGCATCGCCGATGATGTTTAACAGAGGTTTTGTTTTTGGGAACACCTGCATAATCATATCCATGCGCAGATGCGCGCTGTATTTCACGCCATAGGAAATCCCAAAGAATATGATGAACAACATTGTGTAACGTGACGCTTCCTGCACAAAAGCTTGGCCGTTGTTAAAAACATACCGCATGATGACGTCGTAGGAAACAAGAAAGACGAGTACAGCCAAAAGGACGGCCATGATGTACTTTTCAAAGTTCTTGTCAAGCTGGCTGAACACTTTTTTTAGCATAGCAATCCTCTCTTTGCCTCTTTGCGATTTCAACTATAATCTCTGCGGTTTTGTGATACAATAAACGAAATACAGTTTTTTGCTATACTATTTACAGCTTCGGGACGTGTTTTGTGGGGAGAGGGAAGAATGCCGCAACAAGACCGATACGTCAAAAGATTGGTTTCGATCGAATTTGAGGCAGACGAGAAGTTCACGCGATTGCCTTCGCCGGAGCGTGTGTCGCTCGTGCTTTTTTCCAATGGCGCCGGCCGTTTCGAACTGAACGGAAAAGATGTGGCGCTGAACGCCCCCTGCATGCTGCTGATTTCGCACTACGACAAAATCATGCTTGTGGAAAGCGCCGCGCTGTCTGCGGCATCCTTCCACTTCAGCCCCATGTTTCTAAACTCGAGCCTGACATTCAAACGCCTAGCGCACAATAGCCTCCGGGAACCGGAGGATGAGCACGACCGAAATATGTTGAATATGTTCTTGCTGCGGGACAAGGGATGGGATGGGGCAATCGAGCTTTCGCAGCAGGCATATCTGCGCATATCCGAGTGGTTCAAAATTATCGGGGCCGAAACTTGCACCCAAAGCGATTCATATTGGCCATGCCGTATCCGGCGGTATTTGCTGCAAACGCTTTTTCTGCTCAACGATTATTACATGAATCGCGTAATTTCCATCAATTTACATAAAAGGAAAAATGGGGGGGGGGTATTCCGGATCGCCTTATCGAATATATGCACACGAACTACACCGACGACATCACGATAGAATCGCTTTGCAAGCTGGCCCATTTGAACCGCACTTCCTTGAATCAAGCGTTTAAGGGGCAAACCGGCCTTTCCCCCATCTCCTACCTGCTGTCATACAGATTGAAAGTCGCCTGCGATATGCTGGCACATACAAATCTCAACTTGAGCGAAATCGCGGAACTGGCCGGTTTCAAGTACGTCACTTATTTCATCAAGCAGTTCTCCGCGAAAATCGGCCGATCGCCAACGGAATACCGGCGAACCCATATGGGCGAAAAACGAATTGCACGCGGATCCGCCGATTGATTCATCAAAAGCGATTTTTTCTTTCAGATCCCCTTGAACATCTCCTTTTCGCCGTCGTCCAGCCTGCCATCCGAAAGCGCTTCCTCGGTCTCCGCCAGTGCCGCCCCTCCTGCCTTGTACGCGCCGCACTCTTTCACAACCGGCTTTCATAGCCATCTGCGCGACGAAATCCCGCCAGCCGGACTTCATCGCGCCGTCGTTTTTTCATCGCATCAATTTCCACTTCGGAACGCGTCTGGCATGGCGGAAAAACGAGCGGCCGGTCTGAAATATATACGCTACGCTCCGCCGGGCAGCCCTGCTTCTTCCTGTGCGGCATCTTCCGCCTCAGTTTCCCCGTTCGCCTCTCCTAGCTCCGCCGCTTCCTTCAGCGCGAGGTTTTTGTGCGCCGTCGCCATCATGAGCTTGATGCGGTTCAGCTGGTTGACGTCGCTCGCGCCCGGGTCGTAGTCGATGGCGGCGATGTTGGCGAGCGGGTTGTACTTGCGCAGCGGCTTCATCATGCCCTTGCCGACGACGTGGTTTGGCAGGCAGGCAAAGGGCTGCATGCACACGATGTTTTCGACGCCGCTGTCAATCAGCTCGACCATCTCGCCCGCGAGCAGCCAGCCCTCGCCGCATTGGTTGCCGATGCTCGTGACCTTTTCGGCCTTTTGCGCAAGCTCCGCGATGCGCAGCGGCTCGTGAAAGCGCTTGCTCGCCGCGATCGCGCGCCGAGCCGGCCTGCGGAACCATTCGATGAAGCGGATTCCGATGTCGTTCATCCGCATCGCCTTTTTCGAGCCCGCGAGCACGCTATAATTGAAATGCTTGCTGTACATTCCATACAGGAAAAAATCGATGAGGTCGAGCACGACGGCTTCGCCGCCCTCTTTCTCGATCACGCCGACGATGTCGTTGTTTGCGTTGGGGTGGTACTTGACCAAGATCTCGCCGACGACGCCGACCTTCGGTTTTTTGGCGTCCGATACGGGCAGCGCGTCGAAATCTCGCACCATGCCGCGCAGATAATTGCGGTATTTCAAAAGATTGATGCGCGGCATTTCCTTGACGATTTTTGTCGTCCAGTATGCCGCGAGCCGGTCGGCCGCGCCGCGGTCTTTCTCGTATGGGCGCGTCGCGTACAGCACGCGCATCAGCGTATCGCCGATGACGCCCGCCATGACCGCCTTGACGGCAAGCCCCACGCTGAGCTTGAACCCCGGGTTTTTTTCGAGGCCGACGATGTTGGCGGACACGACGGGGATATGCTGCCAGCCGAGGTCGCGCAGCGCCTTGCGCAGCAGGGCGATATAGTTGGACGCGCGGCAGCCGCCGCCTGTCTGCGACATAAAGATTGCCGTCTTTGACAGGTCGCATTCGCCCGATTTCAGGTAGCTGATGACCTGCCCGAGCGTCACGATCGTCGGATAGCAAGCGTCGTTGTTGACATATTTGAGGCCCTCGTCGACCGCGTGCACATCGACGGACGGCAGCAGTTTTGTCCTGTAACCGCTCGCGTTGAACGCCGCCTCGATGAAATCGAAGTGGATCGGGCTCATCTGCGGGATCAAAATCGTATAATCTTTCCGCATCTGCCCCGTGAACACCAAGCGTTTGAATTGATAGGCGACGTCGCGCCCGAGGACGCCGTGTTTTTTGCGTTCGTCCATCGCCGCTTTCAGCGAACGGACGCGTATCTTCGCCGCGCCAAGGTTTGCGCCCTCGTCGATTTTCAAAAGCGTGTAGAGCTTGTTTTTCAGCGAAAGGATCTCTTCGACCTGATCCGTAGTGACAGCGTCGAGGCCGCAGCCAAAGCTGTTGAGCTGCACGAGCTCGATGCCCTCATGGGCGCCGGCAAACTCGGCCGCCCGGTAAAGCCGGCTGTGGTACATCCACTGGTCGAGCACACGCGTCGGCCGCAGCAGTTTTGCCTGATACGCCACACTGTCCTCGGTCAGCGCCGCAAGGCCAAAACCCGTGATGAGCGTATCAAGCCCATGGTTGACCTCGGGGTCGAGATGGTAGGGCCTGCCCGCAAGCACGACAGCTTTCAGCCCCTGCTCCTTGATTTGCTTCAGCGCGGCGGCGCCCTGCGCCCGGACGTCTTCCTTGAAGCGTTTGTCTTCGGCGCGCGCGGCGCGCGCCGCCTCTGCGGCTTCCCCGCGCGATACGCCAAATTCCGCAAACACCTCATACAGCCGCTCCGCAAGCCTTGCGTCATCGTCATAGGGCAGGAAGGGATACAGGAACGTGATCCCCCTTTCCTCAAACAGATCGTCCATATTGCCCGCGATCACTTCGGGATAGGTCGCGACGATGGGGCAGTTGTAATGGTTGTTGGCCGTATCGTCCTCCGCGATCTCATAATTGATGCAGGGGTAAAAAATCACCGGGCCCGGGACAAATGAAGCGCCCGACTGTGTGAAAAGCCCGTCATTGCGAGGAGCATAGCGACGCGGCAATCCATGAGCATTGCGATTCGAATAATCCAAAATGGATTGCTTCGCTTCGCTCGCAAAGACAGCAGCGTTTTCACACAGCCTGCCGTCCCCTTTTGACGGGACAAATGAACCGTCCCCTTTTGACGAGACAAATGAACCGTCCCCTTTTGTCTTTGACGGGACAAATGAACCGTCCCCTTTTGTCTTGTCCCCTTTTGTCTTTGCCCTGTCGCAGAGCCAGCGGATGTGACCGTGCACGAGCTTTGCCGGATAACATGCCGTATCCGAGCTGATTGTATCCATGCCCATCTCGTAGATTTGCTTCGTTGACTGAGGCGAGAGCACGACCGAAAACCCAAGCGCCGTGAAAAACGTAAACCAAAACGGATAGTTTTCGTGCATATTCAGGACGCGCGGGATGAGGATTTCGCCGCGCGGCGCCTCTGCGGCGGGGAGCGGCTTGTAATATTCTTCGGAAAAAAGCCTCTCGTATTTCCACGCGTAAAGATTGGGGATGCCGGAGGCGTTCTTCGCGCCGCCCACACCTTTTTCGCAGCGGTTGCCCGTGATGAAACGCTCGCCGTTGCCAAAGCGGTTGATCGTGAGCAGGCAGTTGTTTTCACAGCCCTTGCAGCGCGTATGGTCCGATTTGACACTGAAAAGATCGAGCATTTCGCCCCCCGCAATCGACGAACGCCCTCCCGGCGCGGCGTTTTCGAGCGCGATGAGCGCGGCGCCATACGCGCCCATATGGCCCGCGATGTCGGGCCTCACAACCTTGCGCCCGAGGATGCGCTCTATGCTCCTCAAAATGCTGTCGGACAAAAACGTCCCGCCCTGTACGACAATCTTTTCCCCCGCGTCGTCGGGATTGCGGAGTTTGATGACCTTGTAAAGCGCGTTCTTGATGACCGAGTACGAAAGCCCCGCGCTGATATCGCCGATGGTCGTGCCCTCTTTCTGCGCCTGTTTTACCTTTGAATTCATGAAGACCGTGCAGCGCGTGCCGAGATCGACGGGGTTTTTCGCAAAAAGCCCTTCCTGCGCGAAATTCTGCACGCCCATATCGACGGATTTCGCATAGGTCTCGATGAAAGAGCCGCAGCCCGAGCTGCACGCCTCATTCAGCATGATGCTGTATACGGCGCCGTCCCGAATCTTCATGCACTTCATGTCCTGCCCGCCGATGTCGAGGATGAAGTCGACGCCCGGCAGAAACTGCTCCGCCGCCTTGTAATGGGCGATCGTCTCGATCTCGCCGAAGTCGACCGAATAGCCGGCTTTGATGAGGCCCTCGCCGTAGCCTGTCACCGCCGCGTTCGCGATGAAAGCGCCGTCCGGCAGGCCCGCGTAAAATTCTTTGAGCATCTCGCGCACGGTTTCGAGCGGATTGCCCTGATTGTTTTTGTAAAACAGATACACGACGTTTTTTTCGGCGTCGATCGCGGCCGCCTTTGTCGTCGTGGAGCCGGCGTCTATGCCGAGATACACAGGCCCGCGGAGGCCGTCAAGCCCGCGCCTTGGCACACTGCTCGACGCGTGGCGATCCACAAATTCACGGTAGTCTTCCCCGCCGTCAAAAAGCGGCGGGATATGTTTCGTCTCGTTCAGCGCCGCCGGATCGGCGTTTTCAAGCCGCGCCCGCACGCTCCCAATCTCCGTCGGCCCGTATTTGCCCGCAAGCAATGCCGCGCCCATGGCCACAAAATACTGCGCGTTTTCCGGGAAAAGAATCTGCCCGCCCGAAAGGCCGAGCGTGGCCGCAAAGCGTTCGCGCAGTTCCGGCAAAAATGAAAGCGGCCCGCCGAGGAATGCCACGTTGCCCCGGATGACGCGGCCGCATGCCAGCCCCGATATCGTCTGGTTGACGACGGCCTGAAAAATCGAAGCCGCGAGGTCGGCTATTTTTGCCCCCTCGTTGATGAGCGGCTGGATGTCGGTCTTTGCGAACACGCCGCAGCGCGCCGCGATCGGATACACGAGCTCGTGCGCTTTCGCCGCCTCGTTGAGGCCGGCGGCGTCCGTATTGAGCAATATGGCCATCTGGTCGATGAAAGCGCCCGTCCCGCCGGCGCAGGTCCCGTTCATGCGCTGCTCGATCGACTGGCCGTAAAAAGTGATCTTTGCGTCCTCGCCGCCGAGCTCGATTGCCACGTCGGTTTCGGGAATCAGCGTTTCAACCGCCTTTGAGCATGAAACGACCTCCTGTTCAAAAGGCAGCCCGACGATGTCCGCGAGCGACAGCCCGCCGGAGCCCGTGACGACGGCGGGGCATTTGAGGCCCGGATAGGCGTGGGCAAGCGCGCCGAACAGCTCGGAGACCTTTTCAAAGACATTTGACATATGGCGCTCATAACGCTGGAAGACGACATTCCCGACCGCGTCCAAAAGTGCCAGCTTGACCGTCGTCGACCCGATATCGACGCCAAGCCGGTACGAAGTTTCCGTATTGTAGATCCGTATGACTTTGCCTGTTTGTTCACTCATAACAAATAGTTATTATACCATAAAGTTGCCTGTGATTATTCTACGCGCAACCGCTCCACAATGCTCTCGCGCGACAGGCGGCGGCAGCATGCGAGCGGCACGGCGGCGCAGATGAGCAGGAGCGGCAAGACGCAATACAGCGACGGCGCAAGCGTAAAGTTTTGGGCGAAAAACCATATTTGCCCGGCGATTGCCTGCATAATCGCGTAGCCGATTCCAAACCCGATTGTCAACGTGAACACGGCCGCCATAACGGCGTATAGCGCGCCCTCACAGAACAGCATCGACTTTGTTTGGCCGCCGGCCATCCCGATGCTTTGCAGTATGGCGAGTTCGCGGCGGCGGGCGAATATAGAAGCCGCAACCGTATTCGTGAAATTCAAAACGCCAATCAGCGCGAGAATAAAGGACAGCGCGCCGCCGATAGCGGCATAGGTTTTCTGCAGTCCGCCAAACTCCGCCATCAACTTGCCGCGTGACGCATAATTCAATTCCGGATTGACGTTCCTTGTGTAATTTTCGAGCCATCTTTCCGTTTCGGCGATTTCGTCGCCCGCGACATTGAAATTTGTCTGCATAGGTTGCGCCCGGCCATAAAAGTCGCCGAACACCTCATCGGCGATTGCAAACTCCAAACAATCGGCAAATTTATATCGCGCGGAAATAGCGTACGGGTATTCGTCCACGACTTCTATCACTTCAAAATCACGGGTTATGCCATCCTTGTTCGCCAACGTGACGATATCGCCGATTTGCGGAATGGCAACAGCGGCATCCATATTGATGGCATATTTTGAGGCGATGGCATAATTTCCCGAACGCAGCTTGCCATAGCCTGTATCGGCAAAAAGCCCGAGTTCGGGTTTGCCGACGCCATAAACCTGCTGCGCTGTGCCCGCGTAATAGTAGATGTTTGAAATATCCGCCCCGATTGCCTCCAGATGGGCTTGGATTTCCGGCGTTATGCCGGCATCGGCAATGGCGAAATCGCTGTTGATGGAGTCCGACAGATATTTCTCCATGTCAAAACTTTTCACCGCGCTGAACACGCTGTTCAGCAAAATCAACGGGAGCGACAGCGACAGCACGACCGTCGCAAGCTTGCGTTTGTTCCGAAGGACATTGGCAAGCGCCATGGAGTATGGATTGACGGCTCTCGTGCGTTTCGGTTTTGTTTTCCCTATTTGCTGAGGTTCGGCGTAACGCACAGCCTCGACGGGGGACGCCTTCGCCGCAATCTTCATGGGTTTGCGGCAACCGGCAAACACTGTCAGCAACGTGAACGCCGCCGCGAAAACGAAAATCAGCGGATTCGCGCGAAACGAAACGCCGCCTGTTTCCGCTATTTCAAGCAAAAACGGGGTCAATACGCACCCGACGCCATAGCCGAAGGCCAAGCCAATCGGCACGCCGATTGCCGAAAGCAGCAACGCTTGGGTTGAAACAACCCTGCGCAGCTGCCGCCCGCCCATGCCGATTGTTTTCAGAAAGCCGTAAAAATGAATGTCGCCCGCCACCGAAATTGCGAACACCGAATAGATTGCCAAATAACCGGACAGCAGTATCAGCAAAATGGCGGATGCGCTGATTGCAGCCATGCTCGGGTCAATGCCGCCGCCGCCCGCATATGCCCAGTTCACGCCGTACTGGATCTCGCCCGCGGAGTAGCCGCGCTCCGCGACAAGGCTTGTGATTTTGCTTTCAATGCCTATCGAACTGCCAAACCACACTTCGGCGAAAATGCCGCCGTCAAAATCCGGGAGTACGGACTGGACATAATCCTTGCTTAAAAATACCTGCTGCGCCCCCATAGCGGGGTCGCCTTGCCAGTAACCGCAAAGCGTGAAATTTTCGCTGTGCTTCTTCCCGTTCACGGTAAATTCAAGCGGGACGGACGCGCCCAATTCGTGCGGGACGCCAAGCGCGTCCAGCGTGAGCGTGCTTGCCGCCGCGTCGGTTGCCCTATTCGGCATGCCTCCTGCAGTTGGCGAGGAAAATTCCCACTTCGCTTGCTTTTCCTCGGAGTAGCGGATTTCCGTCTGCGTTTTCCCCAGCGCGCCATTTTCGGCGATGCCAACAATGGCGTTATACGATATATCCTTGACTATCGGCGAGTTTGCAAAGTTGTCGTACTGCCCTTGCGTCAAATATTTAAGCACCGCGTGGGCGCTCGTGCCGACTTGCCGCATCGTGCTGTCCTGAATCGCAGCGAGCATATTGCCGCCGAGCGTGAAAACAGCCGTAAACAAGACCGCCGTCAACGCAACGGCAACCACAGCAACGATATTGCGCAGTTTGTTCGCTTTCAGCAAGCGAAACGCCAAATGGCGGATTGCGGCTGAATTGGAGACATTCACCGCACAATCCTCCCGTCCTCTATATGAATGCTGCGGCCTGCCATTTGCGCGATTTCGGGATTGTGCGTAATCATGATGATTGTCTGCCCAAACTTCCCGCCGCTGGCTTTCAGCAAGCCCATAACGTCCATGCCCGACTTGCTGTCGAGATTTCCCGTCGGCTCGTCGGCAAGGATTATCGCGGGCTTTGGCGCGAGCGCGCGGGCAATCGCCACCCGTTGTTGCTGGCCGCCTGAAAGCTGGTTTGGCATGCTCGTCCGCTTTTCGGACAATCCGAGCGTGTCAATAATGCGGTCGATATGCGCCTTGTCGGGCTTGGCCCCGTCAAGCTGGATCGGCAGCAATATGTTTTCCTCGACATTCAGCACAGGCACAAGGTTGTAGCTCTGGAACACGAAGCCGATATTGCGGCGGCGAAAGATCGCCAGCTCGTCGTCTTTCATCGCAAATATTGAATGGCCGTTAATATCGACCGTCCCCTCCGTGGGGCGGTCAAGCCCGCCGAGTATATGGAGCAATGTTGATTTCCCGCTGCCGGAACGGCCGACGACAGACACAAACTCCCCTTGCCCGACGGCAATATCCACGCCGTCCAAAGCCTTTGCCGCCGCGCCGCCGGTATAGTGTTTTTTCAAATTCCCTGCCTTCAGAACGCTCATGCAAAACCCTCCTGCAAACCTGTATTGCAAGCATATTATAATCCGAAGTTCTTTCGCAGTTCTTGCGGGCGTCTTTCTAAAATCTTACATTTTGCCCGGGAGGCTCAGCAACCAAAGGGCGCTGATTCGCTTTTTTTCATTTTTTCATTAGGCAGTTCGACCGGATTGGGCTAATTCCCGCCTCGTTTTTAATTGATAAAGCCCGGTTTCCATGCGATCCAAAAAACGGATCGCGTATGCATCATTTTCTTCTCGAATCGTATCGATAAGGTCTTCAATGTCGGTTAACAGCGCGTCGGCCAAATCCGTCCGCAGCGCCCCCAAATCATGGATTGCGCCATCTGCGGCTGCAACGTACTCACCGGCATCGTACTCATCCTTTACATCGCTTGATTGCCACGGAAGAAACGGCATCAATTTTTTTACCACTATTCTTGCTTTTTTTTCGCTTAATAAATCACTCATTTTATCTCACCTCACCTTGGCAACGGATATGCCGAATGGAAAACCGGCATTCCGTCTTGATAATAGTACGAAACTCTTACCGTCACATCATCAATCATCTTTTCGACTTGATAACGCTCGTTGGGGAATATCGGTTTGACGACTCTATCCGGTGCATTTAATGTTTCTTCTATTGCGCGCAATATCTTATCATCGTTCCACTCCTTTGGGAATTTTGTTTTATTTGGATGCGTCGCAGAATTGCGATGCCGGTCAAGAATATGTTGCTCATCTTCTTCCGACAAATGCAAGTCCCTTTGATAGTTCGATTCTATTCGTCCTCGACTTCCCGTAACAGCTCAGACTTGCTTCGTCATTGCGAGCGAAGCGAAGCAATCCAGCGGATAATGGATTGCCGCGGTCGCTGCGCTCCCTCGCAATGACGGGCAATTGGCTTGCAATAGCAT
>JAITMX010000088.1 GCA_031290775.1 Eubacteriales Family XIII. Incertae Sedis bacterium | reverse complement strand
ATGCTATTGCAAGCCAATTGCCCGTCATTGCGAGGGAGCGCAGCGACCGCGGCAATCCATTATCCGCTGGATTGCTTCGCTTCGCTCGCAATGACGAAGCAAGTCTGAGCTGTTACTATAAATTGAAATTTTTCGATATATTTTTTGCTAGACATATTGAAAAATATAAATATGTATGTTACGCTCTGCCTGACAATCATTTGACGGGCCGTATGATGGGGAAAGAAAGGGTATTGCTATGAAAACGAATCCGCGTATCGTGAATCGGCGAAAACTGCGGAAGTGTTTCTGCGGGCTGCTTGCGGCGCTGCTCGCGCTGGGCATGGCGTTTGCGCTTGGCGGATGCACAGGCGGCGCGCCCGCGTCCGATGCGGGCGGCAGTTCGGCGCAGGCCGACGCAGGGCCAACGTCGCCATCCGGCGCCGAGGCCGCGAAAACCGTCGATGCCGATCTCGCCGGCATGGCATGGAACGAGGTGCTGGCGGAGGCCGAGGGCGATACCGTTACCTTTTGCGCGTGGGGCTCCGGCGGCGCCGACGCGATGGTGCAGCAGTATTGGGACTATATCAAGCAGCGGGCGCGGGCGGAGTACGGGATCACGGTCGAATACGTCGAGGACACGGCGGAGGACGAGCAGCGGTTTGCCGCGGATTATGAGAACGGGATCGACGCCACGATCGATATGTTTTGGGGCGCTTCCGCGTCGATTGGGGCGATGGGCGCGGCCGGCGCGCTGTGGGGCGACGACGGAAACAATTGGGCAAAGAAGCTGCCCAATTCCGAAAACCTGGACTGGACAGCAACGGACGTCCTGTACAACGGCGCCATGCCCACGGACGGATACCAATCGCAGTTTATGAAAGTCACGCCGGCGATGGTCTGCGCGTCCGACCGCTATGACGCGTCGCTTGCGTGGGACGCGTCCCGCGAGGGGGACGGCGGCAAGACGATATTCGGGCTCCCGCACAATCTCACCGAGCTCAGCCTTTGGGTGAAAAAATATCCCGGCAAGTTTACCTACCTTGACCTGCTCGGGAGCGGCGGCTTCCACGGCAAGCAGTTTGTCACCTCGGCGCTCTATGAGCTCACGGATGACGGCAGCGGCGGATGGAAAGCCGTCTATGACGAATCCGACGACGCGCGGGCGCGCTCGGAAAAGATACAGGCGCATGCCGAAGAATGGAGCGCTTGGGCGTCCGGCAGCGAGTCGGCAGAGGAAGCGTTTATCGAAAAAGCCGGCTATGCCTGGGCCTACTTTAATGAACTGGAGCCCAATCTGTTTCAGGGCGAGGGCGGCGCTTACTACGGCGCAGACGCCTACGACATGATTTCGCGCGTGAACGCCGGCGACATCGCCTGCTCGTTCACCACCTGCATTTCGATCTACCCCAAGACGCAGGCAGACCCCTCCTACCTGCCGAACGCAAGCCTCTACCTGATGGAAACGTCCGTAGGCTATCCGGATTTTATTGTGGTTTCAAAAAATTCAAAGCACAAGGCGGCGGCGATGGTGTTGGCCGATCTGCTGCTAGAACCGGAGGCAAACGCAAAGGTCACGGCCGTTACAGGCAACGCGTACAACATCGATTTGAGCAAATTGGATGTGCAAGGCAAGAAGATTTTCGACGATATGATGGCCGCGTTCCCGGAGGGCACGGCCGCGCCCCCAGACCAGCTTGCGCTGTCCGCGCACAACGTGTCCAACGGCCAGATCGCGGGCTGGCTCGGAAGCGCGTGGGACGCGCAGGTGGTCAAGAAATAGATATTGCATCGGCAACTAAATATAGAAAGTCGTAAAAAAACCGTAGAAAATCGGCAAGCGAACCAAGAACAAGTGTTTGACAAGGGCTTGCGGGTGGTGGTATAATGGGCGTATGAATGGAAGCGGACTGCGGATACTCGGCATAGACCCCGGCTACGCGATCCTCGGGTACGGGGTGATCGATTATATAGCAAACCGCTATCGGCTGGTGGATTGCGGCGTGATCACGACGGACAAGGGCACGCCGATGCCCGAGCGGCTCAAGACGATTTACGGCGGCTTGACGGAGCTGATTGGGCTGTGCCAGCCGACGGTCGCGGCGGTCGAGGAATTGTTTTTCAACAGCAACGCGAAGACGGCGATCAAGGTCGGCGAGGCCAGGGGCGCGGCGATCCTCGCGTGCGCAAACTGCGGGCTGGACGTGTATGAGTACACGCCGCTGCAGATCAAGCAGGCGCTGACCGGCTACGGCAGGGCGTCAAAGGAGCAGATGCAGGAGCTGGTGCGCTCGCTGCTCGGGCTCGAAGCGGCGCCGAAGCCGGACGACGCGGCGGACGCTGCGGCGGCGGCGATCTGCCACGCAAATTCGTCGGCATCGACTTCGCGGATCGAGCGGTATACGGGATTGCGGCTGCGTTAGCGGCCATGCCGCGAGGGGCGAAAGGACGCCAGGCAATGAGACTAAAAGACGGGGAAAGGCTTGATTGCGTATTTGCCGGGAAACCTGCATAGAAAGACGGATAGGCAGAGAAAAAATCGATCGCGTAACAGCTTGGGAAGTGTGCTTGGAAAAACAGAGAGGCAGAGAAAGAATTGATTGCGTATTTGTCGGGAAACTTGCTTGAAAAACTTGAGGCTTCGGTCGTCGTCGATACGGGCGGAGTCGGCTATGAAGTCTTTTTGCCGTCCAATTCCCGCGTATTTTTGAAAAACAAGGGGGACGAGGTCGTCTTGCAGACGGCGCAAATCGTCAAGGAAGACGATATCGCGCTCTACGGGTTTGAGGACCGCGCCTCGCTTCGGCTGTTTCGGCTTTTGATTACAGTCAGCGGCGTGGGCGCGAAGGCGGCGATGTCGATTTTGTCGGCGATGCCCACGGACGACGCCGTCCGCGCGATCGCTTTCGGCGACGCGGCGATGCTGACGCGCGCGAACGGCGTCGGGAAAAAGTCGGCGGAGCGCGTCGTGCTGGAATTGAAAGAAAAAGTCACGGCCATCTTGTCCGTTGGCGGGGCTGCGGGGCAGGGTCCGTCCGCGTCGGTTCAAGGCGCCGGCACAGGCGGGCGGGGGCTTTCGGACGAGGCCATACTCGTCCTTATGGGTTTTGGCTATTCGCGCAGCGAGGCCGCGCAGGCCGTGCTGAAAGTGCAGGATGAATATGATACAGTTGAAGCCTGCGTCAAGCTGGCGCTGAAAAATATGTAACTTGATAAAGGAGCCATCGAGAAGCAGCATGACGAGTGACAACGATATGAGAATCGTTCAAAAGGAGACGGCCGGTTTCGAGGAGGAGCGGACGGATTTTTCGTTGCGCCCGAAACGTTTTGCCGAGTATATCGGGCAGAAAGGCGTCACGGAAAATCTCAAGGTGTTCATCGAGGCCGCGAGGCTCAGGGGCGAGCCGCTCGACCATGTGCTGTTTTACGGCCCGCCGGGCCTCGGCAAGACGACGCTGGCCGGCATCATCGCGGCGGAGCTCGGTGTGGATATGCGCATCACGTCGGGGCCGGCGATCGAGCGCGCGGGCGATTTGGCGGCGCTGCTCACAAATCTGAACGAAGGCGATGTGCTCTTTATCGACGAGATACACCGGCTCAACCGCGCGGCGGAAGAGATCCTGTACTCCGCGATGGAAGATTATGAGATCGACATGATTGTCGGCAAGGGGCCGTCGGCCAAGTCGTACAGGATCCCGCTTGCGGGCTTCACGCTGATTGGCGCGACGACGCGCGCCGGCAGTTTGTCGGCGCCGTTGCGCGATCGGTTCGGGATCATCAACAAATTTGAGCTGTACAACAAAGAGGAGCTGTCGCGGATTATTTTGCGTTCGGCGGGGCTTCTGGGCATAGATATCGACGAGATGTCGCTTGCGGAGCTCGCGACGAGGTCGCGCGGCACGCCGCGCGTGGCCAACCGGCTTTTGAAACGCGTGCGGGATTTCTCGCAGGTCGTCGGCGAGGGGCATATCGACAAGACGATTACGGACAAAACGCTGGAGTCGCTCGGGATAGACAAACAGGGCCTCGAGGGCCTCGACCGCGACATCCTGCGGCTGATCATCGAGAAGTTTGGCGGCGGCCCGGTCGGAATCGACACGATTGCCGCGTCGATCGGGGAGGAACGCGTGACAATCGAGGATGTCTACGAGCCATATCTGATCCAGGCGGGATTTTTGCACCGGACGAAGCAGGGGCGCGTGGCATCGCGCGACGCGTGGCTCTGGCTCGGCATCGAGCCGCCGGAGCTGCCTTCGCAGGCCAGGCCTGATGCGGGCGGTTCCGTGCAGACAAGCCTGTTCGGCGGCGGCGTTTTGGAGGAGGGCGAGGACGAAAGGATTGGCGGGACGGGCCGCGAAGAAGAGCGTGGCGAACCGGGCGGCGCGAGCGGGTTTGAGGATTGCGATGCCGGCATCGATATGGAGATCGAGATTGAGTACGCGGACTGACGTACAGGATGATACGCTAAATGATACACGGAATAATAAATGGACATCGGACTTTTTGACTACGAGTTGCCGGAAAAATTGATTGCGCAGTATCCCGCCCCCGAGCGGGATGCTTCCCGTTTGCTGGTGGTGGATAGGGCCACGGGCGCAACGGAAGACCGGTTTTTTTCCGATTTGCCGCAATACTTGCGTGCGGGCGACGTGCTTGTGTTCAACGATTCCCGCGTGGTCAAGGCGCGGCTCATCGGGGAAAAAGAGGGCACGGGCGCGCGGATCGAGTTGTTTTTGGTGAAGCGGCTCTCGGTAGGCGGCGCCTCCCGCGGCGCGGAGCATGAAGAATGGGAAACGCTTGCGCGGCCCGCGAGACGGCTGCATATCGGCGACCGCGTATTTTTCGGGGCCGAGGGCGGCCCTTTTGCCCCCGGGGATGCCGCGCGGCCGCCTCTTGCCGCCGAGGTGACGGGCAAGACGGATGACGGCTTTGTGCATGTGCGTTTTCACTGTGAGGGCGTATTCCTTGAAGCGCTTGAGCGGCTGGGGCATATCCCGCTGCCGCCGTATATCCGGCGCGGGGACGAGGCGTCGGACGCGGAGCGTTACCAGACGGTGTATGCCGCCGCGCCCGGTTCCGCCGCCGCTCCGACGGCGGGGCTGCACTTTACGGAAAACCTGCTGGGGAGGCTGCGCGGAAAGGGCGTCGAAACCGTCTTTGTCACGCTGCACGTCGGGCTCGGGACTTTTCGCCCCGTGCAGACGGATGCCATCGAAGACCACAAAATGCACACGGAGCCCTATCGCATCAGCGAAGACGCAAGGCTGCGGATCAACCGCGCGAAGTCGGACGGCAGGCGCGTCATCTGCGTTGGGACGACCTCCGTGCGCGCGCTTGAGAGCGCGAGCGTTTGGGATCATGAAGGGGGAAGGTATATTCCGGGTTGCCGGGCGTATGGCGATACGGACATCTTCATCTATCCCGGCGGGCGCAAATTCTTTATGGCGGACGGGCTTATCACAAATTTCCATCTGCCCAAGTCGACGCTGCTTATGCTCGTTTCGGCCTTCGCGGGCAGGGAAAAGACGCTTGAAGTTTACGGCGAGGCCATTCGGAAAGGCTACCGCTTTTTCAGCTACGGCGATGCCATGCTGATATTGTAGTTCGCCACAATCGGTTACAGTTCACACCCTAACCGTCAGCCGTAGAGTGCCACGGCAGACGACTAGCCGTAGCTTGCCTTTTTTCCACACGCTTTAGCGTGTAATGGAAAAACGGACAGCGAAGCGAACGCAGTGAGCGTAGGAGTGAGGCGCAGCCGAACGTTGCATTGCGGCTAAGCCGTAGGATTCTAAGCGCTAAAGCGCTTGAATCCCTGGCAGCCGTCCTTCCAACGAT
>JAITMX010000051.1 GCA_031290775.1 Eubacteriales Family XIII. Incertae Sedis bacterium | reverse complement strand
ATGATCGACGTGGTCAACGGCAGCCTGCCTCTGATCGAGCGGATAGAGGTCTGGCATGACGGCAGTCCTGTCACGGACAGGATTGTGCTCGAGAGCGTGGGCGAAACCGCGGATCTGCGCCTGGTGGGACTCACCGCGCAGGGCGAGGCGGTGGACGTCACTGGCATGGACAACGCCGCGTTCACCGTGGCGAGCGGGACTTCCGCCACCATAGAGGGCGGTCAGGCGACGGCGGTCAGCGAAGGCGAGTCCATGATTTTGGCCGCTTTCGATCTGGGCGGCGGATTCGGGCTTTACGATGCCGCGCCCATCGCGGTGGCCATCAAGGAGGGCGGCTCCGGCGACGGGGAGGACAAGGGAGGCGAGGCGGAGGGCAATGGCCTCGGCAGCGGAGCCGGTGACGGCAGCCTCGGGAGCGATGCGAGTTCCGGCGCCGCCAACATCGCCGCAGGCGCCGGCATCGGTGCGGACAGCGGAAACACAGGCGGCGGAAGCGGCAAAAGCGATGCAGCCGTTTCGGATAGCGGCACTGCCGTGCCGGGCGGAAATTCCGCGAAGGGCGGTTTTCCGTGGGGAATCATCCTTGTGGCCGCTATCGCCTGTGCCGGGGCGCTGTGGCTCGTTTGGAGGAAGCGGCGCAGGAGCGCAAACGGGGCAGGCGCGGACGCGGCAAATGGGGACAGATTGAGGCAATAAAACAATTGCCGGGGCATGTTTTGACGCAAAAAAACATATGACAGCGCTGCCGGAGGGTGTACAATGTCTTTATGAAAAAACAAGCAAGGCTGCCTTATTTGAAACCGTCAGAAATGGACGAGTGCACAAGAGCTTTCTACGAAGACGTTGTACGGGAGCTTGACAGGCCGGGGTTGCCGCATATCACAAAACTCGAGGGCGGGGAGATGGTCGGGCCATTCACTGCGATGTTCAACGATCCCGTCTACGGGGAGCCGCTGTACCGGCTGCAGTTGCGCGTCATCAAACAGGCCGCGATCCCGCGCGACATCTGCGAGTTGTTCATTCTTGCAGTTGCCTGCGCCGAGGGCGCCGCGTACGCTATTTATGCGCACGAATTGCTTGCGTATGACGCAGGGGCGCCGTCGGCGGCAATCGCAGCGATAAAAGAGGGAAGGGCGCCCGGCCTTGATTGCCCAAAGGCAAAGGCTGCGTACGCGTTGGCGTTGGCGCTCACCCGCAGAGGCGCCGTGCCGCAGGATGTCTATGATGAGGCGCTTGCGCAGTTTGGCACAGGCGGGCTCAGCGTCCTCGTGAACACAGCGGCGCTTTTTAAATATTTGTCAACACTCATGAACGCGTATGACGAGCCCGTGCCGCAACCCGGGCAATTGCAGCAGGGGCCAAGCGAACCGGAAAGCAAAACCGGCATCAAAGCGGAGGGTTGACACTGTGGAAATCAGGCAGCTGCAGCACTTCAAACAGGTGTGCAAGGACAAAAGCCTTTCGCGCGCGGCCGAAAACCTTTTCATCACGCAGCAGGGCCTTTCGCATTCGATTGGGAAACTCGAGCACGAACTCGGCGTGACCTTGTTCATGCGTACCAAAAATGGCGTGGTGCCGACTGCGGCCGCGCAAAGCTCTCTTGCCGATGTTGACGATTTGCTGTCCTCGTTTGAAGCGCTCACGGTGAAAATGCAAAGCACCGCAAAGTCCGCGAAAGGTATCGTCCGCGTTGCGATGACACCTGGCGCAACGCGCCATTTTGTTGCGCGGCTTGTCGGGGAATTTGCGGAATTGCATCCGCAAATCGATATCCGCATCCATGAAAGCCCCGACGGGATGATTGATGAAATGCTGATGTCCGAGGAAAGCGACCTCGCCTGCACGCTGGGGCCGGTCGATATTGGGATGTTCGACTGGACGCCGCTGATCACGGATGACGTCATGGTCATGATGCGGCGCGACAATCCGCTCGCGAATCGACGTTTTGTGAACATTTCCGAACTGAAAAACGAAAAATTTATCATGTTGCCGCCCGAGTTCAAATGGCACAGCACCATTCTTCGGCTTTGCCGCGAGGCGGGGTTTGAACCAAATGTCGCTTTCACGACGTGGGACTTCAATATTACATTCAATCTGATTCGGGAAGTCGGGGGCGTCGGTTTCCTCCACCGTGATTTGGCGCAGTCTTTCCGTACGGATGAAAACGCGCTCATCCAACTCGTCCCGGGTTCCGAAGTGTATTGGGAGATGGGGCTTGCACGCAAAAAAAACCGCAAGCTCCCCTATGTCTGCGAAGTGGTCATGGACTATATCATCGAAGCCGCCGCAGAGTTGTGCATCACAAAAGGCCTTGACGCCTGAACGCCGAAGCCCTTTGTTTCTTTGCCGTGTTTTTGTGTGGCGCTTTGCGCCGCCGCGCCTGCTATGACAGGAAGCGGGCGGGGTTGTGGCGCGTCATTTTGTCAATATCGGATTGCGGCACGCCGTTTTCGAGCAAGCGCGGTACGGCAAATTCCGTGAAGATGCGCGGTGTTGTGTGGTCTTTAAACTTTTGTGCCGCAGGCGAAAGCCGAAAGGGTCTTCCGAGATCGATACGCACCGTGTCGTGCCCCACCATGATCTGGTCGGCGTAGCCGCTCTTGAGCAGCCCTGTCAGCGTAGTTACGCGCTCCCCGTCCGTCGGTGTTTGCATGAAGTCGAAGCCTTCGATGCCAAAGCGGTCAAAACCGATATTGACGCCGAGCGCGAGAATGCGCTTGAGATAGTCTGTGTCCGTGCAGCCGCACATATGGCCGATCAGTATGCTCTGCGGATCCGCGCCGTATTCTATGAGTGTCTGTGCCTGTTCGAGGCCCATCGTGGAGCCATCCGCGTGCGTCGTGATCGGGCGGCCGGTGTCTTTTGACGCGCGCGCGGCCGCCTTCATGAAGTGCAGCTCGTATTCCGTAATCTCATTGAAGCTGGTTGAGACTTTCAGCAGCCCGGCCTTGATATCCGTGAAGCCGATGCCTTTTTCCGCTTCTGTCACGAACATATCGTAAATTTCCCGGTCGATGTCCGCGCCCATCGAAGCCCTCCCAATCCAGTAAGCGGGCGCCGCATACATCTCCGCGTACCAGCCGGATACGCAGATGATGTTGATGCCGGCCGCCTCCGATATCTTTTTGAGCAGCAGATGGTCGCGGCCGCAGTCGGAGACTGTGCAGTCGACGAGCGTGTCGTAGCCCAGCGATTTGAAAAGCCTTGCTTCCTCGATGAGGATGGGCAGGTCGCGGGCTTCCCGGAAGCAGTCGACAGATTTGTCGGACTGGTGGCCGGGAAACCCGTACACAAAGTGTTCGTGCATCGAAGTGAAGCCGAGCTCGCTTGTGTTGATAGGGCCCCTGACGGTATGAACGGTTGCCATGTTCAGCTCTCCCTTGCCTATTCCTGTTGCTATTTCTTTGCCTTGTCCGGCGCTTCTTCAATGCCGGCGGCCTTGTAGGAAACGAGAGCCCAATCCCTGCCGCGCCCTTTGCCGACAGTCTCATGGCTGAAGAGCAGGACGAGCAGGAAACCGACGACCATGCAGATGCACATAAAGACGACGCCCGTTTGATAGCCGCTTGCGACCGTCCAGCCGCCGCCGGCCGCAATGAGGCCGCCGAGGATGGCCGGTGTGAACGCGCCCACGATCGAGGCTGTGACATTGAGTCCCATGGCGGTGCCGATTGCCCCTTTCGGCGCGCTGTCCTGTACCATCGCGTAGATGAGCGCGAAGAGGGCATTGACGCAGAAACCGATGGCGAGTTGGATGCCGATGAGGGCGCCGAGCCCCACCTTGACTTGGGGCAGGATGAGGACCCAGATCGCGAGCCACGCGAAACAGAAGAGCAGGCTGTTTTTGCGGCCGATGAAGTCGGAGATGCGCCCCCAGACGATCTGGCCAAGGCCGCCTGTAATCGTATAAAGCAACGAGTAGGCTGCCGCCTTGGAATAATCGTATTCGGCGACAAAAGCCAGATAGGGGTTGAGCCAGAAGTTGATGCCGAGGAACATGACGAGCGCGATGATCGAGATAATGGTCGCGACGAGCACGTTGGCGTTTTTCAGGCAACGCATGAGGTTGCTCTCGTTTCTCGAAAGCTCGATTTCTTCGTTGGCGTCGGCCGAATCAAGGGTGGGCGTGAGGCCCATGCCGACGGCTTTGCCCTGGTATTTTTCAAAGGTGCTTTTCTTGGAGAACAGCCAATAGATGACCCAGATCGGGATCGCGATGGCCGGCATGATGATGAATGGCAGTCGCCAGTCGCCGTTTGATTTGGCGAGCATGACGGAAATGACAAGGCCCGTGATGAGAGTGCCCCACGGATAGCCTGTGTGGTGCAGGCCGGCGGCCCAGCCGCGGGCTTCCTTGGGCCACCACTCAATGATGGCAGTGCATTCGAGCGACTCGCCGGCGCCTGCGAAGAGGTTGCGCGCAGTCAGCAGGACGACG
>JAITMX010000038.1 GCA_031290775.1 Eubacteriales Family XIII. Incertae Sedis bacterium | reverse complement strand
TGGCACTCGCCGCAGCCCTTCGCCGCAGTCTCTTTCAACGAGCCCTTGCTGATCGTTTTGATTTGTTTCACGCGTATCTCCTCATTCCCATCCAGAAAGCGATGCTTCCCCTGTAATTGCTGCTATGCCCGCTATGCCTGCTATGCCCGCAATAACTGCCATGCCCTGTAATCTACCATATCCAAGCCGCATAATCAATGCCGCCGCGCGGCAAACGCGGCGATATCCCGGCCCCGCTCTGCGCCTCACACCCCGTACTGCGCGCGCTTTTTCGCCACCATCTCCGCGATTTCCGCGTCGTGCTCGGCCATCATATCCTTGAAAAACCCCTCATACTCATAAAGCAAATCCTCTTCCGGTTCCGCCACGATTCTCTGCACATAGCCCTCGATGAGCCCGAAGTTTTTCTCATAGGCGTGCATCGAGTTGGAGCGGTGCGAGTACGATCCGACGCGAACGCCGAGCTCCGCCGCGACCTTCTCCTGCAAACGGATGAGCGCAAAGGCGTTCATGAAAAACGCCTCCGGCAAGTCGTTGGAGCGGAACAGCACGGAACAGTCGAGCTTGCCGTCCCGGATGAAATACTGGATGCTCTGCAAACAAGCCGGGTGGCTGTTGGCGCTGTCGACGGCGAAGTCGCGGATCGACATGACGGCGCGGCGGCTGCAGGGCTCGCGCTTCAAATCCGAGATGACAAAGTCGAGCTGCGGCGCGTAGCGCTGGTGGTAGGTGTACTCCCAAAGGTTGTCGGCCTTGCCGATGATGAAATCGAGGATGCCGTCGAGCATTTCGAGCTCGTATTGCCTGAGCTCCTTCGGCCCGCAAATCAACAGCTTGCTGATGCGCGGCTCGGCGGCCGGCTCCTCGACGCGCACTGTCATCGTGCACTCTTTTTGCTGCTGCTCGTAGTCCGGGCATGGGGCGATATCGCCAAAATCGTTCAAAGTTTTCAGCGCTTTATGGTAAGCCTCGGGCAGCGTGCGCCCCTCGATAAAAAATTCTTTCATCTCTCAATCCTTTCTTCGCTTCATTTTGCGGCGTTGCAATAGAATAATTTTAATTTGGCTATTTTTTACCAACCTGCGGCCTCTATGCGACCGCGCAAATTTCGCCATGAATTATTCTTGGAAACATAATTGTTCATACTTCCCTTTCGCTGCCGCCCATGTGTTTTTTGGCTTCTTCATGGCGTTTGCGGTCAAACTCGCGGCGCGTTTTCACATGCTCGTACATCGCTTTCTCGCGCTCCGTGCCCGGCGCAAAGGACGGGACGCGCGTTGGGCGTTCGTTTTCGTCCAGCGCCACGAGCGTAAAAAACGCCTCAATGGCGCGCCCCTTGCTGTTCGGCCGGCGCAGGTCCTCTGCGTCAACAGTGACATGGATCTCGATAGAAGTGTTTCCGGTGTAGACGATCGTGCCCGTGCTCGTCACAAAATTGCCGATGTGTATCGGCTTCAAAAATTGCAGCTCATCCACGCGCGCCGTCACGACATTGCTTTTGACGTACTTGATTGCGGTGGCGCCGGCCGTCGTATCCATCAAGCGCATGATTTCGCCGCCGTGGATATTGCCAAAAATATTCGCCTGCCGGGGTTCCATGATCATTGTGAGCGTCAAGCTCCTGTCCTCTTCGTTCATCGCGGTTTCCTTTCTCGCCGTTACCATTATCATATTCAATCATACATCCGAACGCGCCGTATGCCAAGCGGCACACGCTATTTTGGCGGCATTGCAAAAAGCGCGGGTTTTTGAGAGAATAAAAACAGAAAGGAACCCCAATGCATATGGAAGGCAAAATCAACCGTGTCGGCGTAAAGGATATTGTGGCCAAAAAAGTCGGCGTGCTGTCCGTCGTCGGGATGTTTTACGCAATGTGCTGCGCGGGCGCTTTCGGGATCGAGGAAATGATTCCCGAGACCGGCCCCGGCCTCGCGGTCATCATGCTCGTCGCCCTGCCTTTTTTGTGGGCGTTGCCGTACAGCTATATCTGCGCGGAGCTCGGCTCGGCCCGGCCCGTCGAAGGCGGCAACATCGTCTGGGTCAAGGAGGCGCTCGGCGAGTTTTGGTTTGGCGTCATGGTCTTCGTCAATTTCCTCTGGGGCCTCGTCGCCAATACCGTCTACGTCGTGCTCGCGGTCAGTTATCTCGGAACGCTTGTCGAGCTGAACAATATACAAGCGTACATCATCAAAGTCGGGCTCATTCTCATCTTTTTTGTCGTGAACATCCTCGGCATCAAAGAAGTCGGAATCGTCAATACGGTTATTTCGGTGCTCGTGCTCGTCGCCTTCATGATCGTGGCTGTCGTCGGCTTCGCGCATTGGAACACAAACCCGATGGAGCCTTTTATGAGCGACGCCTATGACGGCGCGATTTTCCCGACGCTCGGCGCGGGCCTCGCGATCGGCATCTGGATGTATTCGGGCTTCGACCAGATCAGCCTCGTCGCGGGCGAGATCAAGGACTCGTTCAAAGTCATTCCGAGGGCGCTCATGATTGTCATCCCGCTCATGATCGTGACCTACGTCCTGCCGACGCTCGGCGGCCTCGCGTCCATCGGCGACTGGGAAAACTGGACGACGGAGCCGGACGGTTTCGGCTATCACTCGGTGCTGTTTGAATACGCGCCCCTTGGGTTCGGAATCTTTTTCATCGTAGTCGCGGTGCTCGGGCAATGCTCGATTTTCAATATGTGCGTCGCGGTCGCCGCGCGTTCGTCTTTGATTTTGTCCGATGAAAACTTCGGGCCCAAGGGGCTCGCAAAGCTCACGAGCAAGCGCGGCACGCCCTATGTGAGCCTCATCGTCGTCGTTGTTGTGACGATCCTGCTGCTCGGCACGCCAAACAACCAAAGCGGCTTCACGTTCCTCGTTGTGCTCGACGTCTTTTTCAGCGTTATCGTCTGTGCGCTCACCGTCGTTTCCGCCTACATCCTCAAACGGCGGATTCCGGACAGCGAGGTGCCGTTCAAAGCGCCGGGCGGCAAGCCCATGCACAACGTCATGGTCGGGCTTTGCCTCTTTTTCTGCATTGCGACGGTGCTGCTGGGTGGCACGGATTATTTTGTCGGCGGCTATATCATCATTCTCGCCATCCCGGTCGTCTATGTCGCCTGCAAACGGATTTGGAAGGGCGCGACGCTGAACGAGCCAAGCGCGTACCCGATCGACCCGCGCACAAAACTCGGCTTTGGCGACATCGCGAAACTCGGATATTATTATATCGGATTTGGCGTGTTTGGCATCATCGCCCGCTTCTTCCTCTCGTGGTACGAGGGCGATTGGGGGCCGGGCTCCTGGGCCATCGCCGACGGGATCGGGGAAGGGGAGCAGAGCGTGCTCGCGGACTATCCGGGCCTCAGCCATACGCTCGCGGACGGCAGCGCCTATATACCGGGATATTATGAAATGGAATATGAAGAAGGGTTTTTTGCGAATTTTGACGGGATGCTGGGGACGATACTCGTGCTGGCTATCGCCGCGGCCTGCGCCGGCGCCGTCCTGCTCCTATGCGGCAGGCGCATTGCGAAAAACGACGCAAAATACTTGGAAGCGCAAGGGGTACAAGGAGAATAAATGCCAAAATTTTACATTACGACGCCGATTTATTATCCGAGCTCAAACCTGCATATCGGGCATACGTACTGCACGGTCATGGCGGACGCGATGGCGCGGTTCAAGCGGCTCGCGGGCTACGACGTCATGTTTTTGACAGGGACGGACGAGCATGGGCAAAAAATACAGCGCATCGCGGAAGCCGCGGGCATCACGCCGCAGGAGCATGTGGACGGCATCGTCGCGGGCGTGAAAGAGCTTTGGGCGACCATGGAAATCAGCTACGACGACTTCATACGGACGACCGAGGAGCGGCACAAAACGCGCGTGCAGGAAATCTTCCGCATGATCTACGAGGCGGGCGACATCTACAAGGGCGTTTACGAGGGCTGGTACTGCGCGCCCTGCGAAAGCTACTGGACGGACAAGCAGCTCGTGGGCGGCGCCTGCCCCGACTGCGGGCGGCCCGCGGAGCGCATGAGCGAGGAATCCTACTTTTTCCGGCTTTCAAAATACGCGGACAAGCTGCTCGCGCTGTTTGAAACAAACCCGTCCTTCCTTGAGCCGGAGACGCGCCGCAATGAGATGGTGCAGTTCATCAAGCAGGGCCTCGAAGACCTCAACATCTCGCGCGGGGCGTTTGATTGGGGAATCAAAGTCCCGATCGACGAGGGGCAGGTCATCTATGTCTGGCTCGACGCGCTCTCAAACTACGTGACGGCGCTCGGCTATCCCGCGCCTTACGGCGGCGTGGACGACGGCATCGGGCCCGAAAAATATGAAAAATATTGGCCCGCCGACGTGCATCTCGTCGGCAAGGAAATCGTGCGTTTCCATTCGATTATCTGGCCGGCGCTGCTTATGAGCGCGGGCCTCCCGCTGCCCAAACAGGTGCTCGGGCATGGCTGGCTGCTGCTCGAGGGCGGCAAGATGAGCAAGTCGCGCGGCAATGTCGTCGATCCCGTCAAGCTCATCGGGCGCTACGGCGTCGACGCGCTGAAATACTTCCTGCTGCGCGAGTATACGTTTGGGCAGGACGGGTTGTATACAAATGAAGTGATGCTCAACCGGATCAACGGCGATCTCGCCAACGATCTCGGCAATCTGCTGTCACGGACCTGCGGCATGGCGGAGAAATATTTCGGCGGCCGCGTGGCAAGGCCTGAGGGGGCGCCGGGAGCCGGGGCCGGGAGTCCTGCGGGTGCGGCGGCGGCCGGGAATCCTGCGCCGGAGGCGGGGGATCTCGCGCCGGGGGGCGTGAATCTCGCGTCGGCGGCGGCCGGGGATCCTGCGGATGCGGCGGAGGCAGGTGGGGATTCTGCGCCGGGGGCGGGAAATCCTGTGCCGGCAGAGGGCGGTGCGGACGCGGCGGGGGGCGTGAATCCCGCGTCGGCGTCGGGCGGCGGGGATCCTGCGGATGCGGCGGCGGCCGGTGGGGATCCTGCGCCGGAGGCCGGGGATCCTGAATCGGCAGAGGGCGTGAATCCAGTGGACGCGGCGCTTATTCGCCTTGCGACGGGGGTCGCGGACAAGGTGGAGGCGCATATGGAAAAGTTTGGGTTCAGCCACGCGCTCGAACAGATATGGGCGCTCGTCGGCGCTTCCAACAAGTACATCGACGAAACGGCGCCGTGGGCGCTCGCCAAAGACGAAACGCAGCGCGCGCGGCTCGAAACGGTGCTCTACAACCTCTGCGAAGCGCTGCGCGTGGTCTCCGTGCTCATCCACCCGTTCATGCACCACTCTGCGGACGAGATCCGCAGCCAGCTCGGCGGCGGTAGCGCGGGCCCGGGCGTGGGCGTCTTGGGCGGCGGCTCATGCGGCGGCGATGGCGTCGCTTGGGAGGATGCGAAGGTTTTTGGCAAGGTGGCGGTGTACAATGTCGTCAAGGGCGACGCGCTCTTTCCCCGGATCGACGTTGCGAAAGAGCTCGAAGCGCTCGAGGCGCTGTAGGAAGCGATATGGAAGCACTGATTAATCAGCGTTTCCATAGGGGCGCACCAGGCGCATTGCGGAAATGCCGGATGCGACAATGTAACTATTCAGGCGTTGATTGCCAAAAGCCCGCCATTGCGAGGCGTTGATTGCCAAAAGCCCGTCATTGCGAGGGAGCGCAGCGACCGCGGCAATCCATGAACCACTGGATTGCTTCGGTTGCTGCGCACCCTCGCAATGACGGGCAATTGGCTTGCAATAGCATGGTGTCTGAGCAGTTACGCGCCGTTTCGCCCGCAACGGCAAAGTGTGTCAGAATAGTTGCGATAATAGAGATGTTGAGGATGTAGATACAATGGAAAAACTGCTTTTTGATTCGCATGCGCATATCAATTACGAAAAATATACGGACGGGGAACGCGCCGCCGTCATGGGCCGCGTCGAGTCCTCTCCCGTCGCCTTTGTGCTCGACGTCGGTTTTGACATGGCAAGCTCGCGGCTCGCGGCCCGCGACGCGGCGGCGTGGCCATGGTGCTACGCGGCTGTCGGCGTGCACCCGCACGACGCGGATGCTTTCACGGCGGCAGACCTCGCGGAGCTGAGGCAGCTTTTGAAAGCGCCGAAGGTCGTCGCGCTCGGCGAAATCGGCCTCGACTATTACCGCGACCTTTCGCCGAGGGACAGGCAGCGGGACGCGTTCCGCAAACAGATACGGCTCGCGCTTGAAACGGGCGTGCCCATCACGATACACGACCGCGACAGCGGCGGCGAAACGATACAAATACTGAAAGAAGAGGGCGCGTTTTCGGACGCGCGCAAGGCGGCGTTTCCGCCGGACGCGCCGGGGGCGATAGGGGCGCCGGACGCGCGTGTGCTCCTGCACTGTTTTTCGGGCAGCGCCGAGCAGGCTTTTGAGTATATCGGCCTCGGCTGCACGATCTCGGTCGCGGGGCCCGTCACGTTCAAAAACAACAAAAAGACCGCGCGCGTCGCGGCGGAGATACCCCTTTCGCGCCTGCTCATCGAGACGGACGCGCCCTATCTGACGCCGGAGCCGCTGCGCGGCCGTCCCAACGAACCCGTCAATGTCGAGCTCGTCGCGCGCAAAATCGCGGAGCTGCGCGGGATTTCATACGAGGAAACGGCGGCGGCAACGCTCGCGAACGCGCGGCGGTTTTTCAGGATATAGGCCGGATGCATTTATGATGAAGAGGAAAGAAGGAGACAAAAAGGGGGCGGTTCTTGTT
Organism: Eubacteriales Family XIII. Incertae Sedis bacterium; assembly: GCA_031290775.1. Lineage (GTDB taxonomy): Bacteria > Bacillota > Clostridia > Peptostreptococcales > Anaerovoracaceae > WRMW01. The sequence continues at coordinate 1,943 of JAITMX010000038.1, read as the reverse complement.
TTGTCCAAAAGGGGCGAAAAGGGGACGGTAGATGGCGTGAAAACCAACTGTCATTGCGAGCAAAGCGAAGCAATCCATTTTGTGACGGTTCCTTTCCGTCTCGCAGGGGGCGAAAAACCGCTGATTGACGCCTCTTTGATTGAGGACGGGCAGACCATCGTCCTTGGGCTTTCGGGCGGGCCGGATTCCGTATGCCTGCTTTATGAACTGCTTGCGCTTGACGCGGCGCGGCGGCGCGATGCGGGCCGGGCCGGCAACACTATCGCCGGCAACAACACCGCCGGCAACACTATCGTCGGCAACAACCCCGCCGGCAACACTATCGCCGGCAACAACCCCGCCGGCAACACCGTCGGCAACGCCATCATCTGCGCGCACGTCAACCATGGGCTGCGCGGCGCGGAATCGGACGGCGACGAAGCCTTTGTGGTTGGGCTTTGCGGCAGGCTCGGCCTTGCGCTCGAACTCATCCGCATCGACGTTGCCGCGCTTGCGAAGGAAACCGGCATGACGGTCGAGGAGGCGGGCCGCGCGGCGCGCTACGCCTTCTTCGACGAGGTCTGCGAAAAATACGGCGGGACAAAAGGGGACGGCAGACTGTGTGAAAAGCCCGTCATTGCGAGGAGCGCAGCGACGTGGCAATCCAAGAAGGACTGGTTTGCAAGATGTCTTTATAGATTGCTTCGCTTCGCTCGCAAAGACAGCAGCGTTTTCACACAGTCTGACGGTTCATTTGTCCTGCCGCCCGGGACAAATGAACCGTCCCCTTTTGTCCTGACGCCCGGGACAAATGAACCGTCCCCTTTTGTCCCAAATGAACCGTCCCCTTTTGTCCTGCCGCCCGCCATCGCGGTCGCGCACAACAAAAACGATTTAGCCGAAACGGTCTTCATGCGCATCGTGCGGGGCACGGGCACAGACGGGCTTGCCGGCATCGCGCCGCGCCGCAAGAGCGCGGCGGGTTTTGACGTCGTGCGGCCGCTGCTCGGCGTGTCAAGGGGCGAGATTGACAGCCGCTTGGAAGCCTACGGCGCGGAGGCGCGGAAAGACGGCAGCAATCTGAATACCGAATATTTCCGAAACAAGATACGTTTGGACATCATCCCGTATATCGAAGAATCGCTTGAGGCATGCCTCACGCAGAGCCTTTCGCGCCTTGCGGAAAACGCCGCCGAGGACAAAGCCTATTTTGACGCGGCCGTCACTGGGATGCTCGGCGAATATCTCAAAGGCGGCATCAGCGCAGGCGGCAGCGTCGAAGGCGGCATCGGCACAAGTAGCAGCATCGGCGTCGGCAGCGCGGGTGGGAGCGTCGTCGTCGGCGCCGACCCGTGCGTCGCCTCGGATGCCGGAGCGGCCCCGGCCGGGGATTCGCCCGGCCGTGGCAGCGTGAGCCTGCCGCTCAGCCTGCTCGCGGGCGCCCACCCCGCGATACGCCACCGCTTGATCCGGCGCGTGTTTGCGGAGCTCGGCCTGCGCCGCGACATCGCGGCCGTCCACCTCGCCGCCGCCGACCGCCTGATCGCCAAATGGCAAAACGGAGGCGAAGCCTCGGGCAAGCGCGTGGAGTTTCCCTTTGACTACACCTTTGGGATCGTCGGAAAAAAGGCTGTTTTTCGCGCCCCCGGCGCTCCCCGCCCGAACTGGAAACCCCGCCGGAAGCTGTAAAAAGCCATCCGTTTCGGAGCAATACGGTATTGCCCCAGGTCTGTCAAAGATTTTTTTGTCTACAATCCACAATCCCACGCTATGTTACAGTTCACACCCCCGCCGTCATTGCGAGCGAAGCGAAGCAATCCATTATCCACTGGATTGCTTCGCTTCGCTCGCAATGACAGTCCTAACCCAATTTGCAAAGCAAATTGACGGTAGGACGTCTGCCAGGCTTGCGCGGCTTGCCAGTCAGAGGTACAGGAGCTTGACAGTCCTAACCCAATTTGCGA
>JAITMX010000010.1 GCA_031290775.1 Eubacteriales Family XIII. Incertae Sedis bacterium | reverse complement strand
ACGCGGACGATGTTGTAGCCTGCGGCTTTCATCAGGCGGTTCATGAGCGCAAATCCGACGCCGCCTGTTTCGGACAGTGCGCCCGCGATGATCAGGTCCGCGCCCGATTCGTCCATATCGCGCAGCGACGCGTAAAAATCGTGCGCAGCTTCAAGATAAGCGCGTTCCTCGAAGAACAGGACGCCGACGCTTCGGCCGATTTGCTCGTTCAGCGCTTTCAGGCGAACGATCTCGGCGCGGACTTTTTCGCGCGCGCCTTCGATGACGACCATCTCCGCCTTTGGCGCGTAGTGCCGGTATTTCATGCCGGGCGCGCGCGGGGCCGGCGCTGCGGCAGTTCCGGCATTGACGGCGGCATCCCCAGCTTCGGCGCGGGCTCTGGCGCGGGCTTCGGATCCGGCATCCGCACCGGCTCTGATTTTGGCGGCGCCGGCGCCGCCGTCCTGCCATGCCGTTCGCGCGAGCAGCGCGGGGTCGATTTCTACCGGTGTGCCGATCGCCGCCTCAATATCTTCTTTCGTCACGATGCCCGGACGAAGTATCTGCGGCGGGTCGGCCGTCATATCCACGACCGTAGACTCGATGCCGATCTGGCTGTCCGGACCCGCAAGGATGGCGGCAACCTTTCCGTCAAGGTCAGCGATCACGTGCGCGGCCTTCGTAGGGCTCGGGCTGCCCGAAATGTTCGCGGAGGGCGCGGCCACGGGCGTCCGCGCGAGCCGGATGAGCTCTATCGCGATGGGGCTGTCCGGAAGGCGCACGCCCACGGTCGAAAGGCCGCCCGTCACCCGATCCGGCACCTCCGCGCGTTTTTCGAGCACCATCGTGAGCGGGCCCGGCCAAAAGGCGTCCGCCAATTTGACAACCGCAGGCGAGAGCGTCTTCGCAAGAAGGCCTACGTCGCTCGCCCGCGCGATATGCACGATCATCGGATTGTCCGAAGGCCTGCCCTTCGCGGCGTAAACCCGTGCCGCGGCTTCTTCGTCAAAGGCGTTCGCTCCGAGGCCATAAACCGTTTCCGTCGGAAACGCGACAAGGCCGCCCCGCCGCAAAATGGCCGCGGCCTCTTTGATTTTTTCCATCGCGTCGTCCACGACATCCATCGCTTCCGGCTCGCGGAAAACCTGCGCCTGCCGCAGCGTTTCTTCCGTCAATCGCGATACATCGAGAATCTTTGTTTTCATTATTGTTATCGTTATCGTTATTGTTATTGACGCGCCCGGGTCAGTATTCTCTCATGCGCTCGGCGCGGTCGTTTGTGATGAGCCCGTCGATCACATCGTCGAGGTCGCCGTCCATGAAGGCCGGCAGCTTGTAGAGCGTCAGCCCGATGCGGTGTTCGGACACGCGGCCCTGCGGGAAATTGTAGGTGCGGATGCGCTCGCTGCGGTCGCCTGTGCCGACCATGCCCCTGCGCGTGTCGGCCTGCGCTTTGTTTTGCTCCTGAAGCGCGAGGTCGTAGAGGCGCGCGCGCAGCACCTTGAACGCCTTGTCCTTGTTTTTGATCTGGGATTTTTCGTCCTGGCACGAGACGACCAAGCCCGTCGGAACGTGCGTGAGCCGCACCGCAGAATCCGTCGTGTTGACTGACTGCCCGCCGTTGCCGGAGGAGCGGAACACGTCGACGCGCACGTCGTTTGGGTCGATCTCGACCTCTACGTCCTCCACCTCGGGCAGGACGGCGACCGTCGCCGCCGAGGTGTGGATGCGCCCGGACGTCTCCGTTTCGGGAACGCGCTGGACGCGGTGCACGCCGCTTTCGTATTTGAGCCGCGAGTACGCGCCCTTGCCGCGGATCATGAGGATGGCCTCCTTGACGCCGCCGAGCTCCGTCGCGTTCAGGTCGATCATCTCCGTCTTCCAGCCGCGCCGTTCCGCGTACCGGAGATACATCCGCAGGAGGTCGCCGCCAAACAGGCTCGCTTCCTCGCCGCCCGTGCCAGCGCGAATCTCGATGATGACGTTTTTGCCGTCGTTGGGGTCCGTGGGCAGCAACAGGAATTTGAGCCCCTCCTCGGCCGCCGCGATTTTTTCCTTGAGGTCGGACAGCTCCGCTTTGAATAATTCTTTTTCGTCGTCATCGAGGCCGCCCGCGTCGAGTATCCCCTCCGTGTCCGCAAGCGCCTCTTTGTTCTTTTTGTACGCGCCGTATTCTTTGACGACAGGCTCTATCTCGCCCATCTCCTTGACGATCCTTTGCCACGCGGGCTGGTCCGCGATCACGTCCGGGTCGGAGGCTTTCGCCGCGAGGCTGTCGTATTTTTCGAGTATAAAATCCAATTTGTCAAACATGGAGGCCTTTTGCTTTCTGTACCATAGCTGTTGTCTTTTATCTTTGCTGTTTTCTCACACAACAGGGACAGGCCAACGGCCTGTCCCTGCTCGAATATCTTCATATGCGCCGCTATAAATTGTACTTGTTTTTGAACTTCTCGACGCGGCCGCCGCGGTTGATAAATTTTTGCTGCCCCGTAAAGAACGGGTGGCAGGCCGAGCATACATCAAGGCGAATCTCTTCTTCCGTCGATTTCGTCTCCCACGCGTTGCCGCAAGCACAGGTCACCTTCGTGTCCTTGTATTCGGGATGGATTCCTTGTTTCATCTTCTTTCGTTTCCTTTCTGCGATCTGCCGCGCACGGTCTTATTCGTGCGCTATCTTTGCCGCTGCCGCATGAATCCATTGCTTCCAGCCGGAAGCGCTATCGTCAGCCAACTTTCATATTATATGGTACGCCTTTCCAAACCGCAAGGATTTTTTTCGACATGTGCATACCGTGTGCAAACCTTGTTGTAACAGCTCAGACTTGCTTCGTCATTGCGAGCGAAGCGAAGCAATCCAGCGGATAATGGATTGCCGCGGTCGCTGCGCTCCCTCGCAATGACGGGCAATTGGCTTGCAATAGCATG